>NZ_QEYV01000037.1:0-201181 GCF_003992815.1 Xanthomonas sp. DAR33341
ATCATCGTCAAGGCGACGCTGGCACAGGATGTGCGCGATGCGGTGCAGGACGATGAGGTGGCGGCGAACGTCGGATGATTCGGGATTCGGGATTCGGGATTCGGGATTCGGGATTCGGGATTCGGGATTCGGGAATCGGGAATCGGGATTCGGGATTCGGGAATCGGGAATCGGGAATCGGGAATCGGGAATCGGGAATCGGGAATCGGGAAAGCGTGCGGCCCGAGGCGTCATGTGGGCAAGCGCTGGGCGCATCAGCGTTGTCTTGCCGAGGTAGCCGAGCGCTTACCCCGCGATTTTCTTCAGCGAAAAAGCGCACCGCTTGCGGTGCGCTTTTTCATGCTTCAACGTTCCTGAGCCCCTGACGAATGATGCGATCCATCGTTAGCTGTCGGCGGACGACTCGCGCCCGAAATCAAAATGTCTGTCTGCATTGGCACACTCCGATTCCAGACACGGGCCACGTGGCATGGCGCCTACGCAGGCGTTTGCGTGCCGCTTTAGCAGCCGATCTCGCTCGTCTCCGAAATCACTGCGCTTTCTGCGGTAACGCGTAGGCGATCACCGCATCGCCTGCCGGTGTCTCCATGAAGTGGTGCCCGCCGGCCATGATGACCAGATACTCGCGGCCACCGTATTCGTACACCATCGGGTTGGCCTGGCCGCCGGCCGGCAACTTGGCATGCCACAGCTCCTTGCCGGTGGCCAGATCGATCGCGCGGATCAGGTCGTCGGTGGCGGCGGCAATGAAGATCAAACCGCTTGCCGTCACCACCGCGCCACCATTGTTCGGTGTACCGATTTCGATCGGGAGGCCGGAACGGATGCCGAACGGGCCATTGCCACGCGCACTGCCGAAGGGGCGGTCCCACAGGGTCTTGCCACTGGCCAGATCGATGGCGCGGATGCCGCCGTACGGCGGTTCCTTGCACAGCAACTTGGTGAACGGCAGACGCCAGCCGGCATTGACGTTGATTGCATACGGTGTGCCGGTCTGCGGGTCGCCTGCGCCTTCCGCGCCGCCGGCATCGCCACGCACTTCATCGCGCGGTGCCCAGCCCAGCTTGTCGGCCTTGGCGCGCGGCACTAGCAGGTTGTAGTTGGGCATGTCGTTGTAGTTGGCCACGATCACACCGCGGTGCGGATCCACCGCCACGCTGCCCCAATCCGAACCGCCGTTGTAACCGGGGTACTCGATCGAATGCCGGTCCGCTTCCGGCGGCGTGTAAATGCCCTTGTAACTGGCCTTGCGAAACTGGATCCGGCAAACCAGCTGGTCGATCGGAGTCATGCCCCACATGTCGCGCTCGCTCAGGTCCGGCTTGCGCAGCGTGTGATACAGCGAGAACGGCTGCGTCTTGGCACGCATCTGAGGCTCCACGCCACCGCCTGGCACCGTACGCTCTTCCACGCCCACCAGCGGCTTGCCGGTACGCCGATCCAGCACGTACAGCTCGCCCTGCTTGCTCGGCAACAGCACCGCCGGCACGTTGACGCCGTCCTTGGGGAAGTCGATCAGGCTCGGCTGCGAGCCCAGGTCGTAATCCCAGGCATCGATGTGCGTGGTCTGGAAATTCCACACCGGCTTGCCGGTGGTGACATCCAGCGCCACCAGCGAGGTCGCATAACGGTTCTCCTGCGGCGTGCGCGAGCTGCTCCAGTAATCGGCGGTGGAATTGCCCATCGGCAGATACATGTAGCCCAACTGCTCATCGGCTGCGGCGGTGGTCCACATATTGGGCGTGCCGCGCGTCCAGCTCTGGCCCGGCGGCGGTGCGCCGTTCCATTCCGGATGCGTCATGTCCCAGGCCCAGCGCAACTTGCCGGTCACCGCATCGAAACCTTCGATCACACCGGAGGGCTCGTAACGCTTCTGCCCGTCGAGCACCTGATGCCCGGTGACCACCACGCCGCGCACGATGGCCGGCGGCGAATTGATCGACACATAGCCAGGCGGCGTCTCGCCCATACCGACGGTGATATCCACCTGACCGTTGCTGCCGAAATCCGGGCACGGCGTGCCGCTGCGTGCGTCCAGCGCAATCAAGCGCCCGTCGAGCGTGCCTTCGATCACGCGCGTGCGGCATAGCGCTGTCGTTGCTCCAGCATCCGCAACGTCGGCAGCCGCCGGTACTTCGTAATACGAGACGCCACGGCATGCCGCCGTGTACGGGATCGCCTCGTCCTTGACCTTGGGATCGTAGCGCCAGCGCTGCTTGCCGCTGGCGGCATCCAGCGCTATCACCTGGTTGCGCGCAGTGCACAGATACAGGCTGTCGCCCACCTTCAGCGGCGTGGTTTCCGCACCCCAGCGCTTGTTCGGCAAATCGCCGGTGTGGAAAAGCCAGGCTTGCTGCAGCTGCGCCACATTGTCGCGATTGATCTGCTGCAGCGGCGAATAGCGTTGGCCGGCCTGGCTGCGTCCGTACGCGGCCCAATCGCCGTCGGCAGGTGCATTCGCTGGCTGCGCGCCGGACGCCGCAACCGGGGCGGATGTGTCGCGGGTGACCAGGCCACCGAGCACGCCTGCCGCATGCGCCAGCGCGCCATCGGCTTCAGTCACGCCATGCGGCATGAACGCCAATGCGAACGCCACCACAAATACCATCGCCAGCGCACCGGCCAGGCTGCGCGATACCGTGCGCGACACGGGGCGCTGCAATTTCGGCAATAGCAAGGCGAGCACCAATGCCAGGCCGACAATCAGGCCCAGACGCGGCACCCAGCGCCAGTAATCGCTGCCTGATTCCCACCACGTCCACAGCAACGAAACCGCCACCACGCCGGCAAACCACCAGGCGCCCGCATTGCGGCCACGAAACAGCAGCACGCCGGCAACGAGCATCGCCGCACCGGCCGGTGCGTAATACCAGGAGCCGCCCAACGCAGCCAGCCACACGCCACCGGCGAGCAGCACCGCGCCCAGTAGTGCAATCACGCCTCCCAAGGTCGCCAGCGCCCAATGGCCGCGACCGGAAGGACGATCCAGAATCGTCATCCGTTGTTCCTCTTCGACTCGGCGGCGACGCAACGCCGCCGCACCGCCCACAACCTTCGACCCGTGTCAGTGAAAGAGTCGCGATCTTTGCGGCGAACGCATGAAGACACTGCGTTGCAGATGTCAGCGCCCGCCATAAAGCGGGGCGATCCAAAAAACTTCGCGCAATAAAAAACGCCGGTTTTCAACGGCGTTTTTGCTCAACTGCGTCGCGTTAGCGCTGCAATCACGCGTCGGTCGGCGGCGTTTCGCTCACGCTTGCGCTTGCTTCGTCCACTCCCTCATCCACTTCATCCAGCGATGCATCCAGGCGTTCAACCGCCTGCAACTTTTCGCCCTTGGACAAACGGATCAACGTGACGCCCTGCGTGTTACGACCGACGCGCGAGATCTCCGAACCACGCGTGCGCACCAGCGTGCCGCCATCGGAAATCAACAGCACTTCGTCGGTGGCGCCCAGCAGCACCGCACGCACCAGTTTGCCGTTGCGCTCGGTGGTCTGGATACCGATCACGCCCTGGGTGCCACGCCCCTTGCGCGGGTATTCGGTCAGCGGGGTGCGCTTGCCGTAGCCGTTCTCGGTGGCCGTCAAAATGTAGGCCACGTTGCCGTCGTCGGCGACCTCGATCACGGCAGACTCGCCGCCATCGGTGGCTTCCACCACATCATCGACCTCGTCGCCTTCGATCTCTTCTTCGACACCGCCAGCACGCTCGGCCACGATCAGGCTGACCACTTCCTCGCCCTTGGTCAGACGGATACCGCGCACACCGGTGGCGGTACGGCCCATCGAACGCACGGTGGATTCGCCAAAGCGCACGGTCTTGCCGTTGGAAGCGAACAGCAGCACGTCGCGGTCGCCATCGGTCAAGGCCACACCGACCAGCGCATCGCCTTCGTCCAGGTTGATGGCGATCTTGCCGCGCGCCAATCGGAAGGCGAATTCGCTCAACGGCGTCTTCTTGACCGTGCCGTTGCGCGTGGCGAAGAACACGTAGCGGTTGTCGGCGTATTCGCGCACCGGCAGCACGGCCTGCACGCGCTCGCCCGATTCCAGCGGAATCCAGTTGATGATCGGCCTGCCGCGCGCATTGGAGCCGGCTTCCGGCAACTGATGCACCGGCAGCCAGAACACCTTGCCGCTGCTGGTGAAGGTCAGCAGCGTGTCGTGCGTGTTGACCAGCCACAGCTGGTCGATGAAATCTTCTTCCTTGGTCGCTGCGGCAGAGCGGCCACGGCCACCACGGCGCTGCGCGCGATACGCGCTCACCGGCTGGCGCTTGGCATACCCGGCATGCGACAGCGTCACCACCACGTCTTCCGGCGCGATCAGATCCAGAATGTCCAGATCTTCTTCGCTGTGACGGATCTCGGTGCGGCGTTCATCGCCGTATTCTTCGCGGATATTGATCAACTCGTCGCGGATCACCTGCAGCAGCACATCCGGGTTTTCCAGGATGCGGATCAGGCCTTCGATGACGCCGAGCAATTGCTTGTACTCGTCGGTCAGCTTTTCCTGTTCCAGGCCGGTCAGACGATGCAGACGCATTTCCAGGATCTGCGCAGCCTGCACTTCGCTGAGCTGGTAGAAGCCCTGGATCAGGCCCACGCCCGGCGGCAGATCTTCCGGCTTGGAGGCTTCTGCGCCGGCCGCGCCCAGCAGCGCACCCACCAGGCCCGGTTGCCAGGTCTTGGCCAGCATGCGCTCGCGCGCTTCCTGCGGGTTGGCCGAGGTCTTGATCAACTCGATCATTTCATCGATGTTGGCCAACGCAACGGTCAGGCCTTCCAGCACGTGCGCACGCGCGCGCGCCTTGCGCAGTTCGAAAATGGTGCGGCGGGTGACCACCTCGCGGCGGTGGCGGATGAACGCCTCCAGCATCTGCTTGAGGTTCATCAACTGCGGGCGGCCGTCGATCAGCGCCACCATGTTGATGCCGAACACCGCCTCCATCTGGGTCTGCTGATACAGGTTGTTGAGCACAACCTCGGCAGATTCGCCGCGCTTGACTTCGATGTAGATGCGCATGCCGTCCTTGTCGGACTCATCGCGCAGCTCGCTGATGCCTTCGAGCTTCTTTTCCTTGACCAGCTCGGCGATCTTCTCGATCAGCCGCGCCTTGTTGACCTGGTACGGGATCTCGGTCACGACGATCGCTTCGCGACCGTTGTCGGCCACTTCCACATCGGCCTTGGCGCGGATGCGTACACGGCCACGGCCGGTGCGGTAGCCGGCCGCAATGCCGGCGGTACCGTTGATGATGCCGGCGGTGGGGAAATCCGGGCCGGGGATGTATTCCATCAGGCCTTCGACATCCAGCTCGGGCGTGTCGATCAGCGCGATGCAGGCATTGATCGCTTCGGTCAGGTTATGCGGCGGGATATTGGTGGCCATGCCCACCGCGATACCGGCCGAGCCATTGACCAGCAGGCTCGGGAACCGGGTCGGCATGACCGTCGGCTCCTGTTCCTTCTCGTCGTAGTTGGGCTGGAAGTCGACGGTTTCCTTGTCGATGTCGGCCATCAACTCGTGCGCCAGCCGCGACATGCGCGACTCGGTGTAACGCATCGCCGCGGCGGAGTCGCCGTCGACCGAACCGAAGTTACCCTGACCGTCGACCATCATGTAACGCAGCGAGAACGGCTGCGCCATGCGCACCAGCGTGTCGTACACCGACTGGTCGCCGTGAGGATGGTATTTACCGATGACGTCGCCGACGATACGCGCCGACTTGAAGTAGGCCTTGTTGCTGTGTGCGCCCAGCTCGTGCATCGCGTACAGCACGCGCCGGTGCACAGGCTTGAGGCCATCACGGGCGTCGGGGAGTGCGCGGCCCACGATCACGCTCATGGCGTAATCGAGATAGCTCTTGCGCATCTCGTCTTCCAGGTTGACCTGGATGATTTCCTTGGCGGTTTCTGCCATTCGGGTTCCGTAAGTGAGGTGGCGGGCGAGCCGGAAAGCCGCGTCGGGAGCGCCCTTGCATCAGGCTGCCGACCCCACGCTCCCGCCGATCGATTCAAGCGCCGGATTGTACCACGGCAGGGCATCCCGACGCCTCCGCTTTACCAGCCAGAAACAAGCACTTGCAGGGAGTTTGGGCGGCGTTGGAAGCCGGGCGGCCGGCCCCGGGCTCAGCTGCCGAAGGCGGCCTGCATCCGCGCCAGGTCCGGCTGCGCGATCACGCCGCGTTCGGTGACGATCGCGTCGATCAGATCGCCTGGGGTCACGTCGAAGACCGGGTTCCAGGCATGGATGCCATCGGCCACCGTCCTGACCCCGCCCACGCCGAACAACTCGCCGGGATCGCGCTGCTCGATCTCGATCTGGTCCCCGCTGGCCGTTGCCATATCCACCGTGGACGACGGCGCCACCACCATGAACTTCACGCCATGGTGGCGGGCGGCGATGGCCAGCTGGTAGGTGCCGATCTTGTTGGCGGTATCGCCATTGGCGCAGATGCGATCGGCGCCGACGATCACCCACTGCACCAGCCCGGATTTCATCAGATGCGAGGCCGCCGAGTCGGCGATCAGGGTGGCGTCGATACCGTCCTGCTGCAGCTCCCACACGGTCAGGCGCGCGCCCTGCAGCCACGGCCGGGTTTCTCCGGCGAACACCTTGGCAATGCGCTGTTGCGCCATGCCGGCGCGGATCACGCCCAGTGCGGTGCCAAAGCCAGCGGTGGCCAGCGAGCCGGTGTTGCAATGGGTCAGCACGCCGCTGCCCGGCGCGATCAGTGCGGCGCCAAGCGCGCCCATGTGGCGGTTGGCGGCCAGGTCTTCATCGGCGATGGCCTGCGCCTCGCGCGCGATCACCTCGCGCCAATCGGCGCCCGCCGCGCCCAGCACCCGGCGCATGCGCATCAGCGCCCAGGCCAGGTTGACGGCGGTCGGACGCGCCGCGTTGAGCCGCAGCAGCGCCGGCTCGAGCTTCTGCAGCGCAGCGCTGCCGTCGTCGGCAGCGATGTCGCGCGCGGCCAGTACCACGCCCCACCCGGCCGCAATGCCGATCGCCGGCGCACCGCGCACGGCCAGCGAATGAATCGCCTCGGCCACCGCGTCGCTGCTGTCGCACCGCACATGCGCCACCTCGAAGGGCAGTTTGCGTTGGTCGAGCAATTCAAGGGCATCGCCGGTCCACAGCAGTGGCCGGATGTGGTCGTAGCGGGCGTAATCGATATGGGCGCTGTCGTTCATGCGTCCATTGTAAGGCGCGCGCAGCGCCTGCGCCGCTGCACGACCGCGCGGCCGACCAAACCACTGTGCAGCCGGAAGGCGGGCGCGGCCGCTGCTCGGAAGGCAGGCACCACTCGTACACTGCGGCTATTGCGCGTCGTCTTTCCACCCGACGACTGCGCGCGACGTTGTGTCACCTGCTCTTAGTCGACGATGAACTCGGCGCGGCAGCCGTCGTTCACCCACACCCCGTCGCGGCTCCAGCCCCAGGTCTGGCCCTCCACGCATGGCGTTTTGGACATCTGCCGGCCAAGGCGCACCGCGCGTTCCACCGACACGCCACAGGTGCGCCGCGCACTTTTCTTCGATTCGCAGGTGACCATGCGCGGCACCGCGACGAAGCCGGAGCCATCTTCTGCACCCACCTCGAATTCGCCATCGCATCCACGCGAGACCCAGATTTCGTTGCGGCGAACGCCCCAGGTGCGCCCTTCCTTGCACGGCCACATCGAGCGTTGCCGCAGCAGACGCACCGGCGCGCCACGCAGCACCACCGGGCACGCCACCGTGCCGCCATTGGAATCGCAGCGGACCACGCGGCGCATCACGGTTGCGGTCTGCGCACGGGTCGCTGCGAATTCGGCGCGGCAGCCTTGTTCGACCCACACGCCATCGCGTTCGACATCCCATTCGCTACCGCGGATGCAGCTGGTTTCGGAGAGCTGGCGCACCAGTTGCACGCCCTGGGCGGTCTCCATCGCGCAATGCACGCGCGCCAGGTCCTTGGACTCGCAGCGCACCACGCCGGCTGCGCGGTCGGACGCGCGCGCATCGGCGAGCAGCAGCGGCAAGCACCACAAACCGCATAAGCTGACCAGCCACTTCATGCCGACAATCCTCACCCCGAACGATCTTCGTCGCGCCCCCGTGGACGCGAAGATGAGAGCATCATCGATGTGAAGATAGCAATACGGCGCCGATGACAGCCAGATGACTCAGGCGCGGGCGAAGTCGAACGCCAGCACGTCGGCAATCTGCGTAGTGCCGCGCAAGGCCATCAACAGGCGATCCACGCCCACCGCCACACCGGCGCAGTCGGGCAACTGCGACAACACCGCCAGCAGGCGTTCGTCCAGTGGCAGTTGCGGCAATCCACGTGCTGCACGCACGGCATTGTCGCGCACGAAGCGCGCACGCTGCTCCTGCGCATCGTTCAATTCGTGATAGCCATTGGCCACCTCGAAACTGCCCAGATACAGCTCGAAGCGCTCGGCCACCGGTGGGTCGTCGTGGCGGATCCGCGCCAACGCACATTGACTGGCCGGCCAATCGTGCACCACCGTCAGGGTATCGCTGGCAAAGCCCGGCTGGATGCGATGGGTCATCAGCAGGTCCAGCCAATCGTCGCGGGTCAGACCCACAGGATCGATCGCCACGTCATGCAAGGCGGCGTGTAGCGTTTCGATCGGATCGCACAATGGGTCGATGCCCAACGTCTGCACGAAGAGCGCGCGATACGTCAGCACCTGCACCCTCGCCTGGCGCCCGACCAGCGCCAACGCGCGACGCACCAGTTCGATGGTCTCCTGCGCCAGACTGCGATCGTTCCAACCCACCCGATACCATTCGAGCATGCTGAACTCGGGATTGTGACGGCCACCGGCTTCGCCATTGCGAAATACCCGCCCCAGTTCGTAGCAATCGCCCACGCCGGCGGCAAGCAGGCGTTTGAGCGGATATTCCGGCGAGGTGCGCAACCAGCGCAGCGGCGCGCCGGCATCGACATGGCCGGTGAAGCGGGTACCGAAACTTTCGATATTCGGTTCTGTATTGCCGGCCTCCGAAAGCACCGGCGTTTCCACCTCTAGCACGCCGCGTTCGGCGAAAAAGTCGCGGATCGCGGCGTTGAGCCGCGCCCGCAACTGCAGCGCGGCCAGATCGACCTGCGCCGTGTTCATGGCTGTTGGCCGTGGTCGCCCAGGAAGGCCAGCAAACGCGCTTCGTCCCAGATCTCCACGCCCAGCGATTGCGCCTTGTCGAGCTTGGAACCAGCTTCTTCGCCGGCCACCAGAAACGCGGTCTTCTTGGAGACGCTACCGGCGACCTTGGCACCCAGCGCTTCCAGCCGCTGCTTGGCCGCATCGCGCGTCAGCGCAGCCAGGGTCCCGGTGATGACCACGGTCTGGCCATCGAGCGGGCCGGTCTGCAGTGCACCGGCTTCCGGCAGACGCGCCAGCACGGTTTCCATCGACTGCTGCGCCGCATTCGCGAGCGCGGCGTTTTCGGGGCGATCCAGCCATTGCAGCAACGCGGCCACCACGGGCGCCGGAACGCCGGCCTGTTGCAAGGCATCGGCACCGGCCGTGCGCAACGCAGCGAACGACTCCACCGCAGCGGCAAGCTGCTGCGCGCGCACCGGCGTCACCTTGGGAATGTCCATGTCTTCCAGCACGGCGGCAAAGCTCAGCGCCTCGCGCAGCTTGGGCGAGGGCGGATGCGTGTCGCCAATGCGCACGCCACGCTGCAGCAGGTCATCGATGGCCTGCTGATTCCCGGCTTGGTCGAAGAAGTGCCCCAGCGAGCGCGCCACTTCGCCGCCGATATCCGGCACGCGCTTGAACAGCGGCCACGGCAGATGCCGGATCAATTCCAGATCGCCGAACCAGGCCGACAACGCCTTGGCCGTGCTTTCGCCCACATGCTCGATGCCCAGCGCAAACAGGAAACGCTCCAGCGTGGTATCGCGCGATGTTTCGATCGCCTCGATCAGATTCTCCGCCCACTTGGTGGCGATCTTCTTGCGGTTCCAGTCGAAGCTCGGCAAGCCTGCGCGGAGCAGATCGGCCTGCCAGGTCTGCGGCACGTCGCGCTCCCCGGCCAGGTCCACGCCGATCCCGACCACGGTGGCTTCCAGCTGCGCATATGCACCGCTGGCAAGATGCTCGCGCGCCTCGCGCAAGAACGCGTGCGGGCTGTCGGCCGTGCTGATCAGGCGCAATTGCAGCAGCTGGTCCACGCTCAGCAGATACAGGTCGGCCACGCCTTTCACCAGGCCACTGTCGACCAGCACTTCGATGAATTTTTCGCCCAGGCCGTCCACATCCATCGCGCGCCGCGAGACGAAATGCCGAAACGCCTCCTTGCGCTGCGCCGGGCAGGTCAACTCGCCGGAACAGCGCCAGACCGCCTGGCCTTCTTCGCGCACGATCTCCGAACCGCAGACCGGGCACTGCGTAGGCATCTGCCAGGCCTGGGTGCCGGGCGGGCGCTGGTCGGCCACCACCGCGGCCACTTCAGGGATGACATCACCGGCGCGGCGCACGATCACCGTGTCGCCCACGCGCACATCCAGCCGCGCGATCTGGTCGGCGTTGTGCAGCGTGGCATTGGTGACGATCACCCCGGCCACATGCACCGGCTTCAGGCGCGCCACCGGCGTGGCCGCACCGGTGCGGCCGATCTGGATCTCGATCGCCTCCACCGTGGTGGACTGCTCCTGTGCGGGGAACTTGTGCGCGATCGCCCAACGCGGCGCGCGCGAGACGAAGCCCATTTCGCGTTGCCCGGCCAGATCGTCGAGCTTGTACACCACGCCATCGATATCGAAGGCCAGGCCATCGCGCGCCTCACCGATGCGCTGGTAATACGCCAGCAGACCATCGCTGCCCTGCACCACCTCGACCAGCGCGCTGACCGGAAAACCCCACGCGCGCAGCTGCGCCAGGATCGCCGAATGGGTCTGCGGCAATGCGCCTTCGCTCACTTCGCCAACGCCGTAGGCGAAGAAACTCAGCGGGCGCTGCGCGGTAATGCGCGCATCCAGCTGGCGCAGCGAGCCGGCCGCGCCATTGCGCGGGTTGGCCAGTACCTTGCCGCCCTGGGCACGCATCTGCGCGTTGTAGGCTTCGAACGCGGCGCGCGGCATGTAGACCTCGCCGCGCACTTCCAGCACCCGCGGCCAACCCTCGCCGCGCAGACGCAACGGAATCGCTTTGACGGTGCGCAGGTTGGCGCTGACATCCTCGCCGGTGGCGCCATCTCCGCGCGTGGCGCCCTGCACGAACTCGCCATTTTCGTAGCGCAGGCTGATCGCCAGGCCATCGAGTTTGGGTTCGGCCGAAAACAGCGGTTGTCTGACCTCCAGCCGCTCGCTGATGCGCCGCACGAACTCGGTCACTTCCTCATCGCTGAAGGCATTGCCCAACGACAGCATCGGCATGGCATGCCGCACTTCGGCAAACCGCGAGGCGGCCAGATGGCCGACGCGCTGGGTTGGCGAATCGGCGCTGGCCAATTCCGGGTGCGCGCGCTCCAAGGCCTCAAGCTCGCGCATCAGCTTGTCGTAATCGGCATCGGCCATCTGCGGCTCGTCGAGTACGTGATACCGGTAGTTGGCGTCTTCGATTCGACGGCGCAGGGCATCGATGCGCTGAGCGGGATCCGGGCTGACAGTCATACGATCGCAGGGCTGGCTCTGGGCCGCCCATTCTAACGGGCCATACCGATGCCAAGGTCAGCGGCGCGGGTGCCGTTCGCGATGACTGAGCGATGGATGAAGTCGTTTGCGTCGATGCGCACCAGGTGCGCCAGCGCCCATCGGCATTCGGGCCGACAGCGAGCCCGGCAGGAGCCGGCCATCGCGCCCCAGCCACCGTCGTGCCACCTGTCTTTGCCGTCCAACGCCTGCACGCACGCGTCCAGCCAGTTTTATGGCAATTCCCCGATAGGCAGACAGACACAAACCGGCTAGCGTGGCGCCCTCTTTGCCCGCCGCCTATGGAGTTCGCCCGTGTCGTTGCCCGTCTCGCGCCGTTCGTTTCTCAGCCTCGCTACCACCGGCGTGGCGGTTTCCGCACTGGGGCTGGCACCCGCAGCCCAGGCGGCCCGCAAGCGCGCCGCGGCCCCGGCAACGCCGGGCGTGGCCGCGGCGGCCGGCACGGTCTACCTCAACCTCAACGAGCATCCGCTCGGTCCCGCCCCGGCAGCGATTGAAGCTGCCACACGTTCGCTGGCACGCTCGGGCCGCTACCTGCTCGAGATGGAGCAGGATCTGCGCAACCTGATGACCGGCGAGCTGCAGCTGCCCAACGATCATCTATCGCTGTTCCCCGGCTCGCGTGACGCGCTGAACCGGGCCGGCAGCCTGTTGACGTCCGCGCGCGCGGGGCTGGTGGTCGCCGACCCGAGCTTCGACCCGCTGATCGAAAGCGCCACCGCCCGCGGCGTGGCCGTACGCAAGGTGCCGCTGCGTGCCGATGGCGCGCACGACGTCAAGGCGATGGCCAAGGCCGACCCGACTGCCGGCATGCTGTATCTGTGCAACCCCGGCAACGCCACTGGCGCCATCACCCCACGCGCCGACATCGAATGGTTGCTGGCCAACAAGCCGGCCAGCGCCGTGCTGGTGGTCGACGAGGCGTACATCCACTACAGCAACGAGCCCTCGGTGGCCGATCTGGTGCGTCAGCGCCAGGATCTGATCGTGCTGCGCAGCTTCTCCAAGCTCTACGGCATGGCCGGCCTGCGCCTGGGTGCCGCCCTGGCCCCGCCCGGCCTGCAGACCAAGCTTGCCGCATTCGGCAGCAACCCGTTGTCGGTTCCGGCGATGGCCGCCGGCATCGCCAGCCTGCGCGACCCGCTGCTGGTGCAGACCCGCCGCGCCGAGAACGCCCGCGTGCGCGACGAAACCATCGCCTGGCTCAAGGGCAAGGGCTACACCTGCCTGCCCTCGCAAGCCAACTGCTTCCTGCTGGACGTCAAGCGCGATGCGAGCGTGTTCGCCGATTCGATGCAAAAGCAGGGCGTCATCGTCGGCCGCAGCTGGCCGATCTGGCCCAAGCGCGTGCGCGTCAGCGTGGGGACCGAGGCGGAAATGCTGCGGTTCCGTGAGGCGTTCGGGAAGGCCAAGCGCTAAGCCTTTTCCCCTTGGGACGTTGCCTCCCTTATGGGGGGAGAAAGTGCCCCGTAGGGGCGGATGAGGGTGCGGGCGAAGCCTGAGGTTGTTCAACTGCACGAGTGCTTCGCCCGTACCTCACCCCAACCCCTCTTCCGTGGGGAGAGGGGCTCTGGACGTCTACTGATCGAATGCCTCAGGCTCCGGAGCGCGCAGCGTGCGCCGGATCCAGAAATAGCTGATGGCGAAGGTCAGCGCCATCGAGCCGGCGTTCCACAGTAGCAGCTCGTGCAGCATCGGCGGCCCTTGCAGGAGATGCAGGTAATAACGGCGGTCCAGCAGCGCGATGGCGTGCGGCACGAACACGCTGACGAAAGGCGTTGGCACAGGCGCGACCAGCAACGTGATCGCGGCAGCAAAGCCCACGATCACCCAGGGCGAATGTCGCGGCCTTTTGCGCAGACGTGCGGCGATCCTGGTAAAGATCCACAACAACGGCATCGCCAAGATCGCCCACAGCACCAGCAGCAACACCACCGCCAACACGCCCTGCAGGCTCAACATGTCAACTCACCAGCGCGGCGACTTGGTCAGCGGCGGTGCCTGGTGCTGGCGATCGTAGGCGCGTAGTTCGTCGCGGATGTGCGCAACACGCTGGCGGCCCAACGCATTGCGGCTGTCGTCCAATACAACGCCATCCAGCAGTTCGGCCATGCGCTGCACGGTGGGCAGCATTTTTTCCCAGGCGTCCAGCGCCGTCATCGGTGCCGGCAAGGTGAGGAAAAACGCAATCGCCGGTGTCTGCATCTCGCGGATGTTGGCCATGTCGAAACTGCCGGGCTTGAGGATGCTGGCCATGCTGAAGATCGGCCCGCGTTCCGGATGGCCTTCCACCAGGCGGTGGAACACGTTCATGTGGCCGAACACCAGCCCGGTCTTCTCGGCTGCCACCACCACATCTTCGCCGCGCAGCACCTGGCCCGCCTTGGCGGCCACGAACAACGACACGATCTTGTCGAAATCCTGGTTCGGGCGCTTGCCGACCTCGTTGCCGCCGGAAGCATCCTGCCCTTCCAGATTGAGCTCGCTCTGCTCGACGCCTTCTGTGCGTTCTGCAGCGTCGCCCTCCGCACCGAACTCGCTGGAAATCACCGGTTCGCGCCGTTCACGCGGCTGGCCCTCGTCCTTGTCGACCCGGCGCCCTTGCGGCGATTTCTTCGGGCGACCAAACAGGAAGATGGCCGCGACCAGCAGCAGTCCAGCGATCAGGATCCCGATCCGGATCATGGCCATGTCGGACATTCAGCGTGCCTCCGCATAAGAGTGACAGGTGTCGATATTCCAGCAAGCATGGCACGTCATGCCGCACCCGCCAAACGTGCGGCCTCTTCCAGGTCCACGCTGACCAGGCGGCTGACGCCGGGCTCGCGCATGGTCACGCCGGAGAGCTGGCGCGCGGCCTCCATCGTGGCCTTGTTATGGCTGACGAACAGGAACTGCACCTTCTCGCTCATCTCGCGCACCATGTTGGCAAGGCGACCGACGTTGGCTTCGTCAAGCGGCGCGTCCACTTCGTCGAGCAGGCAGAACGGCGCCGGGTTGAGCTGGAAAATCGCAAACACCAGCGCCACCGCGGTCATCGCCTTCTCGCCGCCGGACAGCAGCGAAATGCTCGACACGCGCTTGCCCGGAGGGCGCGCCATGATGGTGACGCCGGTGTCGAGCAGGTCTTCGCCGGTGAGTTCCAGATACGCATGGCCGCCGCCGAACAAGCGCGGGTACAGCGCCTGCACGCCGGAATTGACCCGGTCGAAGGTGTCCTTGAAGCGGCCACGGGTCTCGCGATCGATCTTGCGAATGGCCTCTTCCAACGTTTCCAGCGCGGTATTGAGGTCCAGGTTTTGCGCGTCCAGATACTCGGAGCGTTGCGCGGCTTCGCCGTATTCCTGGATGGCGGCCAGGTTCACCGGCTCCAGGCGACGCATGCGCCCGTCGATCTGGCCAACGGCCGCTTCCCATTCGGCCACGTTGGCCGACTCGGGCAACCCGTTGACCACCTCTTCCAGCACGAAGCCTGCCTTGACCACCGCCGCTTCCAGTTGCTCGGCATTGAGCACCAGCGCCTGTTGATCGAGCTTGCGTTGCGAAATGCGTTCGCGCTGCGCCAACGCTTGTTCGTCGCGTTGCTGGCGGGTCTGTTCGAAGCTGCGCAGCTCGCTGTCGATGCTGTCGAGCAGGGTGCGCGCTTCGCCCAGCGCGCGCTCGGTGCGTACGCGCTCGCTCAACGCGGCCTGATGTTCGTGTTCCAGTGTTTCCACCGGCGAATCGCCTTCGCTCAGCTGGGCGACCAGATCTTCCAGGCGCGTATCGAGCTGCCCGCGCTGGCTGTCCATGCGTTCCAGGGTCTGGCTCAGCGATGCGATCTGGGTGCGTTGCGACTCCAGCGTCAGCGCCAATGCATGCATTGCATCGCGCACGCCGCGCGCGGCATCTCGCGCCTGATCGCGTGCATCGGTGAGTTGACGGCGCTCGCTTTCCAGCGCTTCGCGCGTGCCCTGCAGATCGCCCATCAAGGTGACCGCGTCTTCGAGTTTGGCGCGCGCTTCGCGTGCCTGCTCGCGGCTGGTATCGAGCGTTTCCAGCAGTTGCGCCAATTCGGTTTCGATGCGCTCGATGCGCGTGCGCGCCGCGTCCACCTTGCCTTGCTGACTCTGCAATTGCCCAGCCAGTTCGGAGACGCTGCGGTGCGCCATATACAGCTGGCGCTGCGCGTCTTCGCGCTGCTGCTCTGCCGCCAGCAGTTGTTCGCGGAAGCTGGACAGCTGGTGCTCAAGCTCGGCTTCGCGCTCTTGCAGGGTTTCGATCTGGGTGCGCAGCTCCTGGATCTCGCGCTCACGCAGCAGCGCGCCCTGCTTGGCCGCGCCCGAGCGCGAGACCCGCACCCAACCCTCGCCTAGCCGCTCGCCATTGCGGGTGATCACCGAATCGCCTTCGGGCAGGCTGCGTTGCAGCGTGCGCGCAGCGTCCAGGTCCTCGGCGGTGTGCAGACGCGCAAGCAGCCGACGGATCGCGATCGGCCCCTGCACCTTGGCGGCCAGCGAGGTCGGCGCGAAGCTCGCATTGTCAGTCGCACTGGACACCAACGCGATGCGGCCATCGCCCAACTCGCCCAGCGCATCGACCAATTGTTCCGGCGCCTCCACCAGCACGCCTTCGATCAACTGCCCCAGGGCGCCTTCGACTGCATTTTCCCAGCCGCTCTCGACGCTGATGCGCTCGCCCACGCGCGCGGACGAATCCAGTCCGCGCCACTTCAGCCACGCCACTGCGGCGCCCTGCTCCTGGCCAAGCGCGGCCTGTTGCAAGGTTTCCAGCGACGACAACCGACCGCGCGCGGCCTGCGCCTGCTTGCGCACTTCGGCCAGCTCGCCCTGGCTGGCGCGTTGCTGTTCCTGCAGCCCAGCGAGCGCGTGCTTGCGCGCCTCGACCTGCTCGGTCAGCCCGTCCAGCGAGGTTTTCTGGGTTTCATGGCGCAGTTCGATCTGCTCGAACGCCTCGGCCAATGCCTCGAGGTCGAGCCCAGCGCGCTCATTGACCAACGCTTCGCGGCGGCGGTCGGCTTCCAGCGCCTGGCGATCCAGATAATCGACGCGCGTGCGTTCCACTTCACCGGCACGCGAGGCCTCGCCGGTGTCGCGGTTATGCGTTTCCCAGCGCTGCTGCCAGTCGGCCAGCCGCGCTTCGGCTTCGCGTAGCGACTCCTGGCGGAATTCGTGGTCTTCGCGCAGCTGCTCCAGTTGCGGTTCGGCAGTGGCCACCGCTTCGCGCAGCACGCTCAATTTGGCCGAGTCGCCGCTTATGTGCTGGGTCAATTCCTGCAGCTGGCTCTGCGCCTCATCGCGCGCCTTGTGCAAGCGATGCGAGAGTTCGCGCTGATGCTGGATCTGCTGCTCGATACGCGCCAACGCGCCACCGACCTGGTAGACATCGGCCTGTGCCTTGGCCACCGCTTCGGCGGCTTCTTCGCGGCGCACGCGGCCGGTTTCGATGCGTGCTTCGGCATCGCGCTGCTCGGCAATCAATTGCTGCAGGCGTGTCTCTTCCTGATTCAACTTCTCGCGCAGGCCCTGCAACCGACCATCCAGGCCGCGGTATTCCAGCGCCTTCCACTCGGCATCCTTGATCCGGCGCTCTTCCTGCAACGCCTGGTATTGCTCGGCCTGCCGCGCCTGGCGCTGCAGATGCGCCAATTGCTTGGTGATTTCTTCGCGCAGGTCGCTCAGACGGTCGAGGTTTTCGCGCGTATGCCGAATCCGCGTTTCGGTTTCCTTGCGGCGTTCCTTGTACTTGGAAATGCCGGCGGCTTCTTCCAGATACACGCGCAGGTCTTCCGGGCGTGCTTCGATGATTTGGCTGATCATGCCCTGCTCGATGATCGAGTAGCTGCGCGGCCCAAGGCCGGTGCCCAGGAACAGATCGGTGATGTCGCGGCGCCGGCACTTGGTGCCATTGAGGTAGTAGGCGCTATTGCCGTCGCGACTGACCAGGCGCTTGACCGAGATCTCGTTGAACGAGGCGAACTCGCCACTGATGGTGTGGTCGGAGTTGTCGAAGATCAGCTCCACCGTCGCCTGCGACACCGGCTTGCGTGCCGAAGAGCCGGAAAAGATCACGTCGGTCAACGAATCGCCACGTAGGCGGCTGGCCGAGCTCTCGCCCATCACCCAGCGCACCGCATCGATGATGTTGGACTTGCCGCAGCCATTGGGGCCGACGATGCCGGTCATGTTGGTGGGCAGGTGCAACGTGGTCGGGTCGACGAACGACTTGAAACCGGACAGCTTGATCGTGGACAGGCGCATGGGGCTGGAGATTCCGGGCACCGCACGGACGAGGCCGGCAGGCGCTTTTCCTGTGAAGCCAGCGCCCAAGCCCTTGATCCATAAGATCCGCGGGCCGTGGAACCGGCAATGGGGCATGAGTATAACGGGCATGCCAGCGCTGGCGGCGGCGCCCCAAAAAACGAAGGGCGCCTAACAAGGCGCCCTTCGGGTGACACATATGGCCTGGATCAGGCGTCGGATTCGACGATGACCTTGACCGTGGTTTCCACATCCGCGTGCAGGTGCAGCACAACGTCGTATTCGCCGACATTGCGGAATGCGCCTTCGCCCAGGATTACTTCGCTCTTTTCCAGCGGCAGGCCGGCGGCGGTGAACGCCTCGGCGATATCGCGCGGGCCAACCGAGCCGTACAGCTTGCCTTCGGTCGACGCATGCGCGCCGATGGTGACGCTGGCGCCTTCGAACTTGGTGGCGCGGCTCTGTGCCTCGGCCAGGATGCTGTTGGCCTTGGCTTCGTACTCGGCGCGCTTGGTTTCGAACGCTTCAACGTTGGCAGCGGTGGCCGGCACGGCCTTGCCCTGCGGCACGAGGAAGTTGCGGCCGTAACCCGGCTTGACGCTGACCTTGTCGCCCAGGTTGCCCAGGTTGGTCACTTTCTGCAGAAGAATCAGATCCATGGTGGTACTCCGTTATTCGTTAGCGCCGGCATGTGGCGGGCGCAACGGGTGCTGTCCGAAAAGACGGGATTCGGGAATCGGGATTCGGGAATCGTAAAAGCACGATTAACACCGCATCTCGAATGACCGGCCTTTATATTTTTAATTACCCGCACATGGATGTGCGGGCTCTTCCGAGGGACTCGGATTAAACGTCGTGGTTGTCCGTGTACGGGATCAGCGCCAGGAAACGAGCGCGCTTGACGGCCGTGGCCAGCTGGCGCTGGTACTTGGACTTGGTACCGGTCACGCGGCTCGGCACGATCTTGCCGTTCTCGGTGAGGTACTGACGCAGGGTGTTGAGATCCTTGTAGTCGATCTCTTTGACGCCCTCGGCGGTGAACTTACAGAACTTGCGGCGACGGAAGAACTTGGACATGTCAGCGCTCCTTAAGCGGCTTCGGCGTTGTCGCCGTCGTTATCGTTGGCGGCGGGCGCTTCGCCCTCTTCGTCGTCACGACGACGACGCTCGCTACGCTCGGGCTTGTCGCCCTTCTCGTCCTTGCTCTTCATGATCAGCGACTGCTCGGTGTCGGCGCCATCGCGCTTGACGACCAGGTGACGCAGCACCGCATCGTTGAAGCGAAAGCTTTCCACCAGCTCGCTCAGCACGGCCTGGTCGACTTCGATATTGAGCAGCACGTAGTGCGCCTTCACCAGGTTCTGGATCGGGTAGGCCAACTGACGACGGCCCCAGTCTTCCAGACGGTGGATGGTGCCGTTACCGCCCTCGATCAGCGACTTGTAGCGCTCGATCATGGCCGGGACCTGCTCGCTCTGGTCCGGATGGACCAGGAACACGACTTCGTAATGACGACTCATGTTGTTTTACCTTTCGGATGTGGCCACGTGGGCCGGACAGCTCCCCGGTGGTCCGCGCAAGCGGCCGGTGGAGCAAGGGTTCCCCACCCGGAATCGGGCAGGAAGCAGGAAAGTATGGCAGTTCAGGGGCTTAGCTGCAACTCGCTGGGCAATGAGGCAGCAAACAGCTGGCAGTTACCGCTTAGAGTCCCTTTCCCGCCGAGAGAGAGGGGTTGGGGTGAGGGTGCGGAGCAAATCGATGGAGCAGTCGGCGATTCACCCTGGGCGGCGCGTAGCGACGCGCTTGTCAGTACATGCGTTGGCAGATCTCCGAGGCGCACCCTCATCCGCCCTTCGGGCACCTTCTCCCGAGGGGAGAAGGAATCACCGGTGCTCGTCAGCGGTGGTAAAACTCTCGCCGCAGCCGCATTCGGCGGTCGCGTTGGGATTGCTGAAGGTGAAGGTCTCGCTCAGGCCGTGCTTGCCGAAGTCGATGCAGGTGCCATCCACCAGCGGCAGGCTGGCGGGGTCGACAAAGATGCGCACCCCGTCTTGCTCGAAGACCGCGTCGTCGTCACGCGCCTCGCGTGCCAGGTCGGTGACATGGCCCCAGCCGGAACAACCGGTCTTGGTGACGCCAAAGCGCAGACCCAACGCACCCGGGGTCTGCTGCACGAAACGCTGCACGCGCTCCAGCGCGGCGGGGGTGAGGCTGACGGCCATGGAGGCACTCCGAAACAGTGGTGGCAAGTATAGCGAGGCCGCAACAACCAGGCAGAACGCGGAGCTGCGGCATCCGCGATAGATGGGGGCAGTACGCGCCTGCGACAAGCACAGCGCTCGGCAAGCTGTTCAGATGCTCGCGCCGGCGCGGCCGCAGCCAGTAAACTCGCAGGCCATTCAAGGTCGCTACGGCGAGGAACAGTCATGACGGTGGTCAGCGTTGAACATGCGCTTGCGGGAAAGCTCCCGGAAGGCGGCGAAGTCACGGTACGGGGGTGGGTGCGCACCTTGCGCGGATCTGCCGGACTGGCCTTCATCAACGTGACCGACGGCTCGTGCTTTGCTCCGATCCAGGTGGTGGCCAACGACGCGCTGCCCAATTTCGACGAGATCAAGCGCCTGACCAGCGGCTGCTCGCTGATCGCCAAGGGCGTGCTGGTGAAATCGCAGGGCAAGGGTCAATCGTTCGAGATCCAGGCCAGTGGCGTGGACATCGTCGGCTGGGTCGAAGACCCGCTGACCTACCCGATCCAGCCCAAGCCGATGACGCCGGAATTCCTGCGCGAAGTGGCGCACCTGCGTCCGCGCACCAACCTGTTCGGTGCGGTGACCCGCATCCGCAACTGCCTGGCGCAGGCCGTGCACCGCTTCTTCCACCAGAACGGCTTCAACTGGATCAGCACACCGATCATCACCACCTCCGATGCCGAAGGCGCCGGGCAGATGTTTCGCGTCTCCACGCTGGACATGGTCAACCTTCCACGCGATGCCAGCGGCGCAGTGGATTTCAGCCGCGATTTCTTCGGCAAGGAAACCTTTCTGACCGTGTCCGGCCAGCTCAATGTGGAGGCGTATTGCCTGGCGCTGAGCAAGGTCTACACCTTCGGCCCGACCTTCCGCGCTGAAAACAGCCATACCACGCGCCATCTCGCCGAGTTCTGGATGATCGAGCCGGAAATCGCCTTCGCCGATCTGGCCGAAGACGCACGCCTGGCCGAGCAGTTCCTCAAATACCTGTTCCGCGCGGTGCTCGATGAGCGTGGCGACGACCTGGCGTTCCTGGCCGAGCGCGTGGACAAGAACGCGATCGCCAAGCTCGAAGCGTTCATCAATGCACCGTTCGAGCAGATCGACTACACCGACGCAGTGAAGCTGCTGCAGAACTCCGGCAAGAAATTCGATTTCCCGGTGGAATGGGGCCTGGACCTGCAGACCGAGCACGAACGCTGGCTGACCGAAGAACACATCGGCCGCCCGGTGGTGGTGACCAACTATCCCGAGCACATCAAGGCGTTCTACATGCGCTTGAACGATGACGGCAAGACCGTCGCGGCGATGGACGTGCTGGCGCCGGGCATTGGCGAAATCATCGGCGGCAGCCAGCGCGAAGAGCGCCTGGATGTGCTCGACGCGCGCATGGCGCAGTTCGGCCTGGATAAGGAGCACTACAGCTGGTACCGCGATTTCCGTCGCTACGGTTCGGTGCCGCATGCCGGCTTCGGCCTGGGCTTCGAGCGGCTGGTGGTGTACGTGTGCGGGCTGAGCAACATCCGCGACGCGATCCCCTACCCGCGTGCGCCTGGCAGCGCGGAGTTCTGAGGTGAGCTTGCTGGCCGCCGCCCCCCTGCTGCAATCGCTGGCCTTCTGGCTTGCGGCGATCATGACCGGGCTGACGGCGGTACGTAGCGTGTTGCTGACGCGGCTGGCATCGCGCCAACTAGAGCCGCAACGCCGGTGGCAGACCGACACCGCGCGTGCCGCAACCCGGCATGCCACGGTTCCAATGCATTGGTCCTTCGCAGCGTTGGTCATCGGCGCGGCACTCCCCAAACGCGCACTACTGCTGGCGGCCACATGACGCTGTTCTTCGCACTGTGTTTTGTCGGTGTCGCCGTCGCCGGGTTGACCGCACTGCTGATCTTCTGGCCGCTGACCCTGGTGCACATGCGCGACCGCCATCCGGATGCGTTGGCCAGCTTCGGCGACCCGGCCTTCATCAGTCCCGTGGCGTTGCGCTGGCTGCTGGCGCGGGGTTACCGAAGCTACCGCGACAGCGCGCTGTCCGGTCTGGCCACACCCGCCTGGCTTTCGCTGCTCACCATCTTTTTCGGCCTGGGCATGGCGGCCCTGCTCGGCCTGCTTTCCAAGGTAATGCAATGACCAGTTACGAAGACACACTGCAGGGCACCCACGACTCCTGGTGGCTGGCCACGATCGGCCGCACGCTGATCTGGGCGCGCTTGCGCATCAATGAAGCCGGCACCGCCGAGGTGCTGGACAGCGACGGCAAGACGCTGCCCTACGACAGCGAAGACAGCGCACGCGCGGCCTTGTTCGATGCCGAATTCGTGGCGCTGGACGGGCTGGACGAAGAAGACGCGCTCATCCGCGGCTTTTCGCTGCATGAAGTCTCGCCACCCCAAGGTAACGACGATGCCGAGCTGCGCGCGCGCATGGTCGTGAACATGGGTGGCCGCGCCTGACATGTACGCCCCACGCGCATTTGCGCAGACCGATCTGGCCTTGCTGGACTGGCTGTTCGCGCGCGATGCGTTCGTCACCCTGATCAGCCAGCGCGAGGACGGGCAGTTGGCGATCTCGCACCTGCCGGTGCTGTATCAGCGCGATGGCCAGGATGTCGTGATCGAGGGCCATTGGGCACGCCCCAATCCGCAGGCGCGCGCTCCTGGCGATGCGGTAATGGTGTTGCAGGGCCCGCATGCCTATGTCTCGCCCACCTGGTACCTGGACAAGGACGCGGCTGCGCGCGTGCCCACCTGGAACTACGCTGTCGCGCACCTGCATGGACGCTGCAGCCAGGTGAGCGATGAGGAGGCGCTGGGCAGTTTGATCGCGCGCATGAGCGCGCACTTCGAGCGGCGCGTGGACAGCGATTGGCAGTTCGAAATGGAGCGCGACAGTCATCGCCGACAATTGCGCGGCCTGGTCGGCTTCCGCTTCGTTCCAAGCCGCATCGAGCTCACCTTCAAACTGAGCCAGAACCACCCGGCGGGCAATCAACGCAGTGTCGCCCAGTTCCTGACGCAGCAAGCCGACCAAGACGCGCACGCGATCGCAGCATTGATGCAGGCGGCATTGAATGCCGAAACCAGGCGCTGAGAAGCCGCAGGCGCATTGTCGGACGCGTGTCACAGATAGACGGACACATCGGCCAGGCCGACGGCCGACACCTGCAACGACCTGCGCACAGGTCATTGCAGCACCCTACTTCACCGGGGATCGCCCTTCGCCGTGCTCAGAGCATGATCAGCAGATGGGGGCCGTATAACTCGTCGTCGCGCCAGCTCTGCTCGTCCATGCCTGCTTCGTGCGGTGCAAGCCGATAGCGCGCCGGGTCGGCGCCCAAATTGCGGCGTGCAACCAATGCCTCTGGCCTGGCCCAGGGCTTATAGTGATTGGGAGAGATAAAGAAACGCGTGTTGAGATAGTCGAAGATCAATCGTACGTTGCTACATCCCTCCAGTACCACGGTGTATTCCACATAACCAGTCAGCACGCCGCTGATGCCCGAGCGTTGGCGTTGCCGGTTTTGCACATCCGCCTTGCTCCGCTGCACGATATAGTCGTGATAACGCCCGGCACGGCCTGTCGGTGCGACGGGATAATCGAGCACCGGAAGATAGCGGCGGCCATTGTCGTTATTTTGGTGCACATCGCGCATGGAACCGTGCACATTTTCGCCGTGCCTGGATTCAGGCACTGCATCGTAGACACCCGCTGAGCGGAAGATGGTGGCGACCAGTGTTTTCAGCGGTTCCGCCAGCGCAATCGCCGGCACCTGATAGATCGGCCGCACGACCGCCATGCCGGAAAGTGGCTGCAGTAGCTTGCCGGTCTGGTCACGTTCGAGCATTTGCTCCAGCGATTGAATCAACTCCAGATTGCCGCCTTGCCCGCCGGCAGCGGCATCTTCGGACATACCCATAGCTTTCTCCTTGGAGCAGCCAACAGAGCGACTGCGCACCGCCATGCGGGCGCGATCGGCACTCGGAATCGGCATGTACCCCGTGTACTCCGGCTCTGAGCGCCATCCACGCCGCCTAGCGGCTGCTCGCGACGTTTTGTTAGCGGCTCTTGATGCGCAACGGCGTCTGCCGCCGTTGCGGTTTGATGGACGTGATAACGCACTACCCCAGGTCGCTAATGGTCTTTTCGATGCCTTTATCGCCGGTGTACTTCGTGGATTTGACGTAGTCGATGTAGTCCTGCAACTGCAGCGGCAGCAACGCGTCTGCAGTGCGATTTTCGCGCTTGAACGTGAGCGTGTGGTCGTACATGTTCATCAACACACGATAGCGCTCCAAGTCGACGTACTCGTGCGCGATGGCTGCCTGCATCGCCTGTTCGATCGGCTCGGAACGCGCGGCCTCGCAGATCAGACACACCACGACGCTCAACCGTTCGTTCATGGCGGTCTTGCCTTCGCCGCCTTTGGACAACGCGGCAGCCAAGTCGACGCTTGTGACACTCGGAAATTTACCCGTGTGTTGATACTTGCTCAGATCGTACTTCCGATCTTTGAGAGCATAGGCGTTCAACTCGAAGTTGGGATATTTGAGAAAGTAGCGTGAGACTTCTTCGTGTGCTTCGCCAGGCACGTAGGACACCTCGATAGACTGCGCATTCGCATTGGCGTCCCGTATATCTTTCAGCGCCTTGGCATAGCTCTCCGCTTCAAGTTTCAACGTGGTTCTCATGAAAATCTCCTGTCAATGATGGTGCGTCGCTGGTTGCGCCGCCTGCGCCAATGGACGCAACACCAGTGTGCGAATCGCACCCATCACCGGGTATCGGTCAAGACCGCAGATCGGGACCGGTTAGAAACGGAGCAGGCTCTGCATGCGCTAGCGTTGTACACGCTGTGGCGGCGGTGTACCGGCCACCGGCGATGCTGATATGCGCAAGCCATCGCCTCGCACCTGAGTACATGCACCAGCGTCCATGCGGCCGGTGTGCCGCTGCGCGTAGCCAGGACGCCTCAGCCGGCACGGCGCATGTGCCGCGCTACGCATCCATCGGATGGCTCACCGCTACCGCCGATTGCTGCTTCAAGCGGAGAAAGGCCCTGCGCGATCGCATAACGGGTCAGCTGAGCGATGCTTTGGATATTGAGCTTCAACATACAGTTTTCGCTATGCGTCCCCACCGTTTTCACGCTCAGGTGCAAGCGGTTGGCGATCTGCCTGGTGGACAGGCCCTCCGAATAGAGCTGCACGATTTCGCGCTCGCGTGAGGTGAGTCGGGTGTACGCAGAATCGGCCTTGGCAGCACGACGCAGCCCGGCGATCAGCGAACGCGACATCTGCGGACTGATGTAGGTCTGATCCTGGATGACGCATTGAATTGCCCGCAGCAATTCGGCGAAGCGGCTGGTTCGCGCCAGATATGCTTTGGCGCCGGCTTCGAAGACTGCGCTGGCCTGCGTACAGGCATCGGACGGAGCTATACAGATTGCCCGGCTGTTGGGGCTGCGCTGCATCAAGCGCCGCGTCAGATCGATACCATTGAGGCCGGGCAGCAGAACATCCACCAGGACGATATCGGGCCGTTCTCTGGCGGCGATCTGAAGACATGCCAGCCCATCTTCCGCATGCCCTACCACTTCGATACCCGGAACCTTTTGTAGCAAAGCGACCATCCCTTCCACGAGGATGGTGCGATCGGCAGCGACGACGATACGTGTCTTCATCATACCCTCTGGTGCACGAATGGGGACCGCGAGTGCGCAGCGGCTTGCACGCGGCGCGCTGCAGCGAATCGGCAGATGCTCGGCAGGAGCACTTGAGCGAGCTTGTCACACGCTCACCTCCGGGCCATCGGTCTTGAACTGATTTGGCGAGCATCAGATGCCGGTATCGACAACGCTGCCGATGTCGCTGAGGCACCGTGACGGGTGCGCCTGCCTGAAGCGTGTTAGGCAATTTACGCCGATGCCGAAGCGAGCTATGCCGCACGACGCGAAGCGCGCTGCCACCTGATGCCCGCAGGCTGTGCCAAACCGCACCCTACGGACGGGCAGAAAAAAAAAGGCGCGCGCGTCTGAGCGCAGCTCATGGGCGAAAGATCAGGAATCGTCTGACATCATCTGCCTGGCAAGGCCGGTCAGTTGCTGGCGCACCTGATCCAGACGCGGGTCCGCTTGCATCTCGCGCTGCAGGTCCAGCAGACCTGCGGCAAGTTCGCCACGCGCACGGATGCTTTCGGATTCGGCCGACGCACGCTGCGACTGGATCGCGGCAGCGGCCTGTTGGCCGGAATCGCCGCGCACGACCGTTTCCATGACCTCGACCATGCGTTGCAGCAGGCGATACACCGCGCTTGCCGAGAATCCGCCCATCATCGCCAATGCGGGCTTTCCGAATGCACCCAGACTGCTTTCAGCGAAGAGATTCTCCGGCAGCAACTCCACCAGGATCAGGCCAGCGATGAGACCGAGGATCATACGCGCGGCATAGGAGGAATCGAAGCGCGGATCGTATGTTGCGTCGGCAACGTAACGATGGGCTTGGAACAACGCGGAAAACGCTGCACCGAGTCCGGCGCAGGCCAGGATGAACATCACATTCCAGCCCAGCGTGCTTCCTGAGGAATCCAGGAAGCCCAGCGTGATGTTGCGCTCGTTCACCAGGCTGGACATCGCCAGCCCGACCACTGAGGCCAGGCAACCGACCGAGGTCAAGGTCAAGGTGCGGATCAACGGAATCGGCCCGAGCCAGCGCAACCAACCACCGCGCAGGCGCTCGCGCTCGATCAGCACCACCGCCTGCGGCGTTGCCGGCTGGATCGCACGCACCAGCTGCCGGTGCAGACCGGCCAATTCGCGCGCACCGGATTCGCCGTGCAAGGAGGCGCCAGGCATCACGCGCAGCTCTGCCAGCCGGCCAGGCAAATCGGGAGACATTGCCAGCCCTTGCTTCAGTGCGTAGGAGACCATCGCCCGGCATTCGAGCTCCAGTTGTTCGAGCACGCTGGAAAATGCCGGCCCGCCCAATTCCGCCGGCGGGACGGGCTGGGCCACTGCGCGTCGCCGTAGGCCGGCGCGCCTACTGGCTCGCTTCCACATAGATGACGTCCTGACTGGCAGACACGCAGCGACGACACCTCACGGCATCCGCTCGAACAGTGCGGTCTCTCGCTGACCTTTCAACAGCAGTGCAAGCTCGGCACTGCCATCAGCACGAACCTGCAGACTGGCCTGGGCATCGCTGAGCTGACGGCAATAGCCTCTATCGTTGGCCACGACCCAGGCATTCAACGCACCTGCTGCACGCCCGGCATAGCGCAATTCCACTTGGCAGTCCCGTGGGGCACCGTAACGCAGGCGACCGAGCACGTCTCCCGGACGGACGGTGGTCGCCACGATCTCCAGCTGCGCGGACATCAAGCCCGCCGCGCGCCAGCGCCCGGCTTCGGCCAATCCAGCACTGCTCTGATTCAGGGCAACGACCAACGGCGAGGCGCCGCCAGGCAAGGTGAGCTGCATCCCAGGCGCCCCACTATCCGCCATCTGGAGTTGGGCAACCCCACCGGTCAGCGCCTCGCAGAACTTGCCGCCATTGCGCGACAGCAACGCGTACCCATCCGGCTGCGCGCGTAACTCGAGCGCGCAATTGTAGGGAGGCCCGAATCGCAGATCGGCCACCTGGGTGCCCTCGACTCCAGCCGCACGCGCGCTCAGACGGACGTAGACCGGGCCGGTACTGCCGCTGGCGGACAGGATACCGCGCCAGTCACCAGCCGGAATCCCGCCAGCGGGAGCCGCCTGCGCTGCAGTCAGCGATAAACACAAGGCAAGTGCGGAGGTGATGCGCAAAATGCGATGACGATAGCGATGTTGACCAGCCATGAAAACGCTCCGATAAGAAATTGGAAATAGTGGAAAGATCGATCCCGCTGCCGCTCAGCACAGCGAACGCAGCGATCACCAGAACAACAACCAAGCAGATGATGGAGATGGATCGCAGCTTGCGCCGGGACTGCCGACAGAGATCTGCATGCAAGGTGGCCACATCGGTTCCCAGCCGCTCGGCGACCGCACGGGCATCGGCGTCCGACAGCAGCAGCCTCATCGCAGTTCTCCTGGATCGGATAGTGGCACGTCCATGAACGGATGCAGTATCCACTCCTTCAACGCGACACCATCGAACCAAAGCACGCCACGCGGACGCTCGGTTCCTTGATAGCTGATCTTCAGCGTATGCCCAGGCGTACGGCCATCTGGAGGCGCAAGACGCAATGCCAACCCGGGAGCACCATCGGTCCGCGTGACCGGCTCTATCTGCACTTGCAGCGTCAACGAAAACTCGCTGATTTGCTGCAGCCCCAGCGCACGCAATTGGCAGACAGGAATGGAAAACAGGGGTGCCGTTTCGGCCTGCGCCGTTTGCTCACCATCCACGCAATGCACCCACATGTCGCATGCGGCCGCCGCGGCATTTACAACTGCAGCGTGCCGCTGGCGGCACCGCTGTTGCGCGCGTCGGACGGCCTGGTCGAGCAGCTCCACGAAGGCGTCGAGGCAATAGCTTGCACGTGCCATCTATGCCTCCGTCAGCCAGACCGGCTTGCGCTTGAACCCGACGTGGTAGCACAACCATTGCAGCACGACCTGGTGCTCGCCCAACTGCAGGATATTGAAGCTCTTCTCGATCCCGAGAATCGCCCCCTTGGGCGCTTCGCCGAGGCATCGATTGAGCAACTGCTGCGCAGCTTCGACCTGCTCGGCAGTCTGCATTTTCGCCGGATTGTCGCTGCCGACGACGATGCGCTTGATGTAACTGACTTCTGACAAATCAATCATCGGCAACGACTCGGGTGAGGGAAAAGTACGGGACGCAACAGCGACGCTTACGGCACCGGCACAGGCGCGGTGACTTTGCGTGGGGCCGCAGCGGTCTGCAAGATGTCGAGCACACGCGACAGGCCTTCGGGCGTGCCGCGATCTTCGGCGTGCAGCGCGACGTGATACTTGGCCGAGTTATCCGAAGAGCGGGTATTTTCCTTATGACTTGACACAGAGCCCTGCACGTTGACCTTGGCCTTGAAGACGCCCCAGCCGACGCTGGCCTCCAGATCCACCTTGAGGCTCTTGTCTTCGGCTTCCTTTTCCGAGAACGAGGATTTGACTTCCATATCGAAGGTCACGTCCACGGTCTGAATGCTCAGGTTGGGTACGTTGACAAGGGTCAACAACGGTACAACGATCTCGACTTCCTCCTCAGCCATCCCGGTACCGCTAGGGTCCTCGACCGGGCGCTTGAATTTGAACTGCGCGGTGCGCGTGCCGCCGTTCCCGTTGGGGTCGGCAGGGTCGGTCGGCGGCAGAAAGCCGATGACCTTGATGAAGTCGGCGGTGGCCCGTGCCAGCATGACCTGCGCATCGCAGGCTGCACGCAACGGGGCGCCGATCAGGTCTGCCATCGGCAGGCCCTTGAATTGGTCGGACATGTTGACGATATCGCTCATGGTGTTCTCCTGAAGAGTGGTTGTTTATGAAGAAAACGATGACGGCGGGAGCTACTCTCCCTTGACCGTTTTGAACACACCTTGCGACTGCGCAAGGCGATTGATGAGACGTGCCACGCCCTCGGTCGGCTCGCTGCCTTCCACCCGCAACACGACGTGCACTGCACTGTTTCGCGCATTTTTTGCATTGGAGCCGAGGTCGATGCCGATCTGGCCTGGCAGCGCCGGCGGCTTGGGATGCCAGTCTTCGACGACCGCCGGAACCGCCAACGCGTCCGGCACGACCGCCTCGTCCAGCTCGCTGAGTTCGCCCAGTTGTGCATCGAAACTGATCTCTACATCCTTGATCCGCAGGACGTTGGACGACACCAGCGGCAACAGCGGTGCCCGATACAGGTCTTCGTCGTTCTCACCCGCCTCCGGGTGCTGCGACGGCAAGCGGATCAGGACGCTTCTGGGACGGTTGTCTTCGTCGAAGAACGCACCCAGGTTGGCCATCTGGTGTTGCTCGATCCGGTCCTGGGCGTCGATGACCGCGCCGGCCAGTGCTTCGATCAGATCATTGAGGGATATCTGCGCCATGTCGGGCTCGTCAGTCGGAAGTGTCGCTGGGCCGTTATCGGCTCAGACCGAGTCGGGAAAGGAATCCACGCGCGCCAGCCAGCCCTTCAGGAACTTGCCAAGCGGCGGTCGCGCGGCGACGAGCCTGTGGTAATAGTCCTTGCGGCCTGCCTTGTAGCGTGCATACAGGTCCTGCTGGTTGCTGGATGCAAGCGCCGCGAAGGTGGCCGGCCCCATGCGGCCGTCCGCGACCAACGTGCCGCCGGTCTGGCTGTTGAGCACGGTCTGCAGCAGTTTGATGGCGTTGTTGCCGGCGTTGACGTAGAAGTCGAACACGATGTTGGCTAACGGCTGCAGCGCGATTTGATCGGCGCGCAGCCGGTCCCAGTACTGCGCCTTGTAGATGACCCCAGCCTGGGCGTCGGTCAACGCACGCAGGTTCGCCAGACTTGGCTCGATGCCCAGCAGGTCCTGCGCGCAGGCCTTGAAGGTCAGCAGGGTGATGCCCTTGTTGGTGGCTCCGCCCGGATCGACGGGATCGTTGACGAAACCGCCTTCGTGTTTGAGCAAGGTCGGAAAGAACGCGTTGAAGTCGGCCATCGGCGCCACCTGTTGAGTTGATCGGTGGCGCCAGTTTCCCCAGGGGTGCGCTGGCCGGACATCGGTCGTTCGCCGAGACTGGGAAGCCTGAAAGCTGATTCATCCTGGGCGCTCATCGAAGCCGCCACGACCACATTTTCTGGAATACTGCGCGCATGAACGAGCTTAACCACTTGCTTGAAAACAACCGCGCCTGGTCCGAGCGTATCCGCCGCGAGGATCCGGAATTCTTTTCCAAACTCTCGACTCAACAGACGCCGGAATATCTGTGGATCGGCTGCTCCGATTCGCGCGTGCCGGCCAACCAGATCATCGACATGGCGCCGGGCGAAGTGTTCGTGCACCGGAATATCGCCAACGTGGTGGTGCATACCGACCTGAATTGCCTGTCGGTGATCCAGTTCGCGGTGGATGTGCTCAAGGTCAAGCATGTGCTGGTGGTCGGCCATTACGGCTGCGGCGGCGTGTTCGCCAGCCTGACCCAGAAGCGCATGGGGCTGGTCGACAACTGGATCCGCCATGTCACCGACGTGGCCGACAAGCACGAAGCCTGCCTGCACAACGCGGGCGAACTGTCGGTGCAGCACGCGCGCCTGTGCGAGCTCAACGTGCTCGAACAAGTGGTCAACGTGTGCCGCACCACCATCGTGCATGACGCCTGGGAGCGTGGCCAGCAATTGAGCGTGCATGGCTGGGTATACAGCCTGCGCGATGGCCGCGCGCACGACCTGGGCATGTCGATCGACCGCCCCGAGCTGCTGCAGGAACGCTATGACGCAGCGCTGGCGCAGATCCAGGCCGATCAAACCGAGCGCTGAGCCGTACGCACACGTGGCCGGCCGCAGCGTCCATCGCACATCGGCGGCCGACTGAACCGGATATCTTCTTTGCCGAGAAACGTCGATGCTGACCCCGCCAATCAACCTGCACGCCTGGATCGAGGAACACCGCCACCTGCTCAAACCGCCGGTGGGCAACAAGTGCATCCAGCAGGATGGCTTCATCATCATGGTTGTCGGGGGACCGAACGCGCGCACCGACTATCACTACGACGAAGGCCCGGAGTGGTTCTTCCAGCTCGAGGGCGAAATGGTGTTGAAGGTGCAGGACGAGGGCGTGGCGCGCGACATCCCGATCCGTGCCGGCGAAGTCTTTCTGCTGCCACCCAAGGTACCGCATTCGCCGCAACGCGCGGACGGCTCGATCGGCCTGGTGATCGAACGCGAGCGCCTGCCCACCGAGCAGGACGGCCTGCAATGGTATTGCCCGCAGTGCAATCACAAGTTGTATGAAGCGATGTTTCCGCTGAAAAACATCGAAACCGACTTCCCGCCGGTGTTCGATCGCTTCTACCGCTCGCCCGCACTGCGCACCTGTTCGCAGTGCGGGCACCTGCATCCTGCGCCTGAGCGCTATGCCACGGTCGAGGGTTGACAACCTAACCGCACGCGATCGCGCGCAGCAGGTTTGGCGCTCGCATGCTCCGAAACCGGCACCATGCTGCGCGCACTGATCGACCTCAAACCACGCGATGTGCCCTTGCGCGTCGCGCTGCGCAACACCGCTGCAGTCGTCCTGCCGCTGGCGATCGGGGGGGCGACCGGGCAGGTTGCCGCCGGTTTGGCAGTGTGCAGCGGCGCGCTCAATACCATGTTCTCCGACCAGCCCGGGCCGTATCGTGCGCGTCTGCAACGCATGTTGATGGCAGCCCTGGCGGCCGGCCTGGCTGCCTTGCTCGGCATCTGGGTCGGGCACAATACGCCGGCGCTGGTAGTGGCCGGCCTGTTGCTCGGCCTGGGCGGCGGCTTGCTGGTGGCGCTCGGACCGGTGGCCGCGCGGGTGGGCCTGACCAGCATGATCCTGCTGGTCGTCAGCGCAGACATGCGGCTGCCGGTGCAGCAGGCACCCGGTGTGGCGGCGCTGATCTTCGCTGGCGGCCTGCTGCAGGTGGTGCTGGCGTTGGCGGCGTGGCCGCTGCAGAGTTATCGCCCGGAACGCTTTGCATTGGCAGAGCTGATGCGCCAGCTGGCCGGCAGCGCGCGGCAGCGCCCGGACGCCAGTGCGGCGCCGCCGGCGACGCAGGAAGTGCTCGACGCGATGGTGATGCTGCACGGCGAGCATCGCTCGCGCGCGATCGCGGTGCAGAGCTTTCGCATCATCGCCGAGCTGTGCGATCGCGTGCGGCTGGAGCTGCTGTCGTTGGCCGATGCCGAGACGCGCCTGACCGACTCGCAGGCGCGCCCGGCGATCGAACGCGTGCTCGAACGCAGCGCCATCGTGCTGGAACAGCTCGCGCACGCGATGACCATGGGCGAAGACCCGCAGGCAGCCAATGCCTCGATGACCGGGTTCGACGACCTGGTCGGGGCATTGGCACGGTTTCAGCACGACAATGCCGATACGCGCGAACGCCGCCTGGTGCGCGTCGCCGTCGCGCGCGCACAGGGCCTGGGCGGCCAGCTACGCGCGCTGATCCGCAACGCGCACTGGGCCAGCAGCCGTGGCGAAATCCAGGCGCAACTGGCCGAAGCGCGGCTGCCGTCGGTGCTGCGCCCGGCCGCGACCTGGGCCACGTTGCGCGCAAATCTGGACCTGTCGTCGGTCGCCTTCCGGCACGCGTTGCGTTGCGGCGTGTGCCTGGCGCTGGCCATCGCCTTCCAGCGCTGGCAGCAAATCCCGCACGGCTTCTGGATTCCGATGACCACCGCCATCGTGCTCAAACCGGATTTCGGCGGCACCTTCAGCTTTGGCGCGTTGCGCGTGGCCGGCACCTTCGTCGGCCTATTACTGGCCACCTTGCTCGCGCATCTGGCGATGGACGGCGCCAGCATCCGTATGGCCCTGCTGGCGCTGTTTTGCCTTGGGTTTCGGTTGCTGACGCAGGTGAACTACGGCATCGGCGTGGCGTTTTTGACCGGCATGCTGGTGCTGCTGCTGTCCTTCGAAGGCGTGGCACCGGGCGAAGCGGTCGGCGCGCGCCTGCAGGCGACCGTGGCCGGCAGCGCGCTGGCGCTGGTCGCCTATGCATTGTGGCCCACCCGCGAACGCCGGCAGATTCGCGCCTCGCTGGCGCAATTGCTCAGCGCATATCGCGACCATCTGCGCCATTTGCTGCTCGGCCAGATGGAGGGCCTGAGCGATACGCGTGCCGCCGCGCGTGTTGCACGCACCAATGCCCAGGCCTCGATCGAGCGTTTGCGTGGCGAACCGCGCAGCCGTCGCAATCTGCAGGAGCTCAAGCTGGCCGAATCGCTGCTGGCCAATGGCAACCGGCTGATCCGCGCCAGCCTGTTGCTGGAAGCGGTACTGCGAGATGGCCATCCGCTACCCACGCTGGACGCGTTGCCCAGCTTTGCGCAGCAGGCCGATGAGGCGCTGTCCGCGGTGATCGACGGCCTGCGCACTGGCGGCACCCCTGCCGCGGCTACCTTGCGCAACGCCGAGCGCCAGCTTTCCGATGCGTTGGCCGCATTGCCCGACAGTTCCCCAGCCACCGCCGCGCTGGCCGACACCATCGACCGCGTCACCGACAGCATCGGCACGCTCACCCACCTGCTGCGCCCTGCCCGACCGGCCTCGGCCGGCGCGCCGGCCGTGCATGACGGCGTGCACGATGCCGGCGGGTAAACTGCCGCCCTGATCCGTGTTGCGAGCCCGACGATGACCGACCCGCTGTCCCGCGCCCATGCTGCTGCACTGGATGCCGCCGACCCGCTGCGCAACCTGCGCGATGCCTTCGTGTTCCCGCAGCACGGCGATGACGATCAGACCTATTTCGTCGGCAATTCGCTCGGCCTGCAGCCGCGCGCGGCCCGCGCGATGGTGGACGAGGTGCTCGACCAGTGGGGTGCGCTGGCGGTGGAAGGCCACTTCACCGGCCCGACCCAATGGCTGACGTACCACCAGTTGGTGCGTGACGCGCTGGCGCGCGTGGTCGGTGCGCAACCCGGCGAAGTGGTGGCGATGAACACCCTCAGCGTCAATCTGCATCTGATGATGGCGAGCTTTTATCGTCCCACTGCCGAGCGCGGCGCGATCCTGATCGAAGCTGGCGCATTTCCGTCCGACCGCCATGCGGTGGAATCGCAACTGCGCCTGCACGGGCTGGACCCGGCCACGCATCTGATCGAAGTGGAAGCCGACGAACCCAACGGCACCGTGTCGATGTCGGCCATCGCCGAGGCCATTGCGCAGCATGGTCCGCACCTGGCGTTGGTGCTGTGGCCGGGCATCCAGTACCGCACCGGGCAGGCCTTCGACCTAGCCGAAATCGTGCGGCTGGCGCGCGCGCAGGGCGCGGCGGTGGGTTTCGATCTGGCGCATGCGGTGGGCAATCTCCCGCTGACCCTGCACGACGACAGCGTGGATTTCGCGGTGTGGTGCCACTACAAATATCTCAACGCCGGTCCCGGCGCGGTGGGCGGTTGCTTCGTGCACGCGCGGCATGCGACGAGCGACCTGCCGCGCATGGCCGGCTGGTGGGGACATGAGCAGCAGACCCGCTTCCGTATGGACCCGCAGTTCGTGCCCTCGCCCGGTGCCGAAGGCTGGCAGCTGAGCAATCCACCGGTGCTGGCGCTGGCACCGCTGCGCGCCTCGCTGGCGTTGTTCGACCAGGCCGGCATGGCTGCATTGCGCGCCAAGTCCGAACAGCTCACCGGGCATCTGGAGCAGCTGATCCACGCGCGGGTGCCGCAGGTGCTGCAGATCGTCACGCCGGTAGAACCAGCGCGACGCGGTTGCCAGCTCTCGCTGCGGGTGGCCGGCGGACGCGCACGGGGCCGCGCGCTGTTCGAGCACCTCCACGCAGCCGGCGTGCTTGGCGACTGGCGCGAACCGGACGTGATCCGTATTGCGCCTGTGCCGCTGTACAACCGCTTCAGCGATCTGCATACCTTCGTGGAGCAGGTGGAAGCCTGGGCGGCTGCTTGAGCGCGGCAGTCTGACTGCAGTGCCTCCAGCGCACCTGTATGGCACGCGGAATCGCCGCGCGCCCACGTACACTCCCAGCCCGCCCGGCGTTGCTGCCATTCGCTGTCTTCCCCTTTTCGCCGGCGCTGCGTCCGGCTGCTTCCGGACATTGCATTGAGCCCAGTTTCTCAGCGTTCCCTGACCCTGATCGGCGCCGGTCTGGCCGGTTGTCTGCTGGCCATCCTGCTGTCGCGTCGCGGCTGGCAGGTCACCGTGTACGAACGGCGTGGCGACCCGCGCATCAAGGGCTACGAGTCCGGCCGCTCGATCAATCTGGCGCTGGCCGAACGCGGCCGGCATGCGCTGCGCCAGGCCGGCGCCGAAGATGCGGTGATGGCCAAGGCGGTGATGATGCGTGGGCGCATGGTGCACCCCTTGGTCGGGCAACCGCAGCTGCAACGCTACGGGCGCGACGACAGCGAGGTGATCTGGTCGATCCATCGCGCCGCGCTGAATGTCGCCCTGCTCGATCTGGCCGAACAGGCCGGCGCGCGCGTGCACTTCTATCGCCGCCTGCATACCGTGGATTTCGACGCCGGCTATGCGCGCTTCATCGACGACCGCGACGACCAGCCGCACGAGATCCACTTTCAGAGTTTGATCGGCAGCGATGGCGCCGGCTCGGCCTTGCGCGCAGCGATGCAGCGCAAATCGCCGCTGGGCGAACGCACCGAATTCCTCGATCACTCGTACAAGGAACTGGAAATTCCGCCGCAGCCGGGTGGCGGATTCCGGATCGAAGGCAACGCGCTGCATATCTGGCCGCGCGGGCGCTACATGTGTATCGCGCTGCCCAACGATGGCGGTACGTTCACCGTCACCCTGTTCCTGCCCAACGCCGGCGAGCCGAGCTTCGCCACCACGCGTACCGGCGATGAAGCATTCGCCTTGTTCGCACGCGATTTCCCGGACGCATTGCCGCTGATTCCGCAACTCAAGGAACATTGGGAAGAGCATCCGCCCGGGCTGCTCGGCACGCTGACCCTGGATCGCTGGCATCTGGATGGCCGCGCATTGCTGATCGGCGACGCCGCCCATGCGATGGTGCCGTTCCATGGCCAGGGCATGAATTGCGCATTCGAAGATTGCGTGGCACTGGCAGATCAACTGGACGCGCACGACGACCTGGCAAGCGCGTTCGCGGCCTTCGAGGCTGCGCGTCGCGACGATGCGGCCGCCATCCAGCAGATGGCGCTGGAGAACTACCTGGAAATGCGCGACCGCGTCGACGACCCCGACTTCCTGCTGCAGCGCGAGCTCGAACAGCAGTTGCAGGCGCGCTGGCCCACCCGCTTCGTGCCGCACTACACCATGGTGACGTTCCTGCGCACGCGCTACTCGATTGCGCTGGCGCGCAGCGAGATCCAGCGCGAGATCCTGGTGCAGGCCACGCGCGGGCACAGCGATCTGTCGCGCATCGACTGGTCCGCCTTGGAAGCGGTTGTGCACGCACGCCTGGAGCCGCTAGACGGCGCGCACTGACGTCTGCGGAGGACGCGGAGGACGGCATTGATGCTTGCAGCGGCGACGGTGACGAGCAGGCTTGCGATTGGCGTGCGGAAAGGATGTCTCTTCGGTGCGGTGCTGCAGCTGCCAGCACCTGCAAGCGCCCCATGTGTAGTGGCTAGCGCCTGACAAAGCCGCACCCGGCCCGCTACGCGAGCGCTTCGCCCGTGGACGTGGCTCACCTCCCGCACGGCCACGCCTTACAGCGGCTGACAAAACGTAGCGAGCAGCCGTCAGGTGGGCGCGGACGGCGCGCTCAGAACCGCAGTATACGAGTGGTACATGCCGATTCCGAGCACCGGCCGCACCCGCCTGGCGGCTGCGCAGTCGTTTTGTTAGCTGCTCTTCGCGTGGCGTTGCCGCGATGGGGGATACTAGGCGACCCCGGCAGCGCATACGCCGTGCGCCGCGCATCTGGATGTCGTACCCGCATGCCTGACAGCTTTCTCTTCTACGACCTGGAAACCTTCGGCCAGGATCCACGCCGCACCCGCATTGCACAGTTCGCTGCAGTGCGCACCGACGCGCAACTGCGCGTGATCGAAGAGCCCATCAGCTTTTTCGTGCAGCCGGCCGACGATCTGCTGCCCTCGCCCTACGCCACCATGGTGACCGGCATCACCCCGCAGCACGCGCTGCGCGAAGGCGTCACCGAGGCCGAGGCGTTCGCACGCATCGCCGAACAGATGGGCCGACCGCAGACCTGCACGCTGGGCTACAACTCGATCCGCTTCGACGACGAATTCATCCGCTGCGGCCTGTTCCGCAATTTCTACGACCCGTACGAGCGCGAGTGGCGTGGCGGCAATTCCCGCTGGGATTTGCTGGATGTGCTGCGACTGGTACACGCGCTGCGCCCGGACGGCATCGTCTGGCCACAGCGCGAAGATGGCGCCACCTCGTTCAAGCTGGAGCACCTGGCCGATGCCAACGATGTGCGCGAAGGCGATGCGCACGAAGCCTTGTCGGACGTGTACGCCACCATCGGCATGGCGCGCAAATTCCAGCAGCACCAGCCGAAGTTGTGGGACTACGCGTTGCGCCTGCGCGACAAGCGCTTTGCAGCCGCCTTGCTGGATGTCATTGCGATGCAACCGGTGCTGCATGTTTCGCAGCGTTACCCCGCCTCGCGCCTTTGCGCTGCGGCGGTACTGCCGCTGACGCGCCACCCGCGCATCGACAGCCGCGTGATCGTATTCGATCTGGAGGGCGACCCGGAGGTGCTGTTGCGGCTCAGCCCCGACGATATTGCAGACCGCCTGTATATCCGCGCCGCGGATTTGCCGGAAGGCGAACAGCGTATTCCGCTAAAAGAAGTGCATCTGAACAAGTCGCCCGCGCTGGTAGCCTGGCAGCATCTGCGCGCTGCGGATTTCGAGCGCCTGGGTGTGGATCACGACGCGGTAGTGGCCAAGGCGGCACGGTTGCGCGCATTGGGCCCTGAACTTGCCGAGAAGGTGCGCCAGGTCTACGGCAGCGAACGCGCCGCGGCCGCGGCGGTCAACGATGCCGACGCCTCGCTCTACGATGGCTTTGTGGCCGAAGGCGACAAACGCCTGCTTGCGCAGGTCCGCGCCAGCGCGCCGGACGAACTGGGCGCGCTGGAAGCGCGCTTTCGCGATCCGCGCCTGATCGAGCTGCTGTTTCGCTACCGCGCGCGCAACTGGCCGCAGACACTCTCGTTCGAGGAACAGGAGCGCTGGAACGTGTATCGCCGCCAGCGCCTGCTCCAAGACCGCGGCCTGGGCGAAGTCACCCTGGAGCAATACCACGCGCAGATCGCGGATTTACGGGGTGCTCACCCCGACGATGCTACCAAGCAAGCCCTACTCGACCAGCTCGCCGCCTGGGGTTCGGACCTCCAACGCACGCTATGACCACCTACTTTTCCGACGCCAGCTTCAAGTTCCTACGCGCCCTGGCCCGCCACAACGACAAGACCTGGTTCAACGACCATCGGCATCAGTATGAAGCGCATGTGCGCCAGCCGTTCCTGCAGCTGATCACCGATCTGCAGCCTGCACTGGCACAGGTCAGCGAACACTATCGCGCCGATCCCAGGACCCAGGGCGGCTCGCTGTTCCGCATCTATCGCGATGCGCGGTTTTCCAACGACAAATCGCCGTACAAGAACTGGCAAGGCGCGCGCCTGTTCCATGAGCGCCGCCGCCAGATGCCGGCGCCATCGTTCTATCTCCATCTGCAGCCCGGCGAAAGTTTTGTCGGCGCCGGCCTGTGGCATCCGGAGCCGGACACGCAACGCAAGCTGCGCCAGTTCATTTTCGACAACCCCGGCAGCTGGAAGGCCGCTGCGCATAACCCGAAATTGCTGCGCAAATTCAGCCTGGACGACAGCGAAAAACTGGTGCGGGCACCGCGCGGCTTCCCCAACGATTTCGAGTTCATCGACGATCTCAAGCACCGCAACTGGGCGTATCTGCGTCACCTGGACGACAGCATCATGACCGGGCCGCGACTGCGCCAGACCATCGAGGCGGACCTGGTGATCCTGGCGCCGTTCGTCGATTACCTGTGCGCGGCCTTGGACCTGGAATTTTGATGACACAGGATCTACCGCTAGGCCAACAGCGCCGGACGCTGGGCCGCACCAGGCTATTGGTCTCGCCGATCGGTTAGGGATGTTCCGGCTCTTGGGGCCATCGGCGCTTCGACGAAGGCGCCGCCGCACGGGTGGTCGAGCACGCGCTGGCGCAGGGCGCGAACCTGCTCGATACCGGCCACCACTACTCCGCCTTCCATGCGCAACCGCGCCTGCGACGGATCCTGCGCCCCCTGCTGGCGCAGCGTTCGCGGGATTCGCTTGTCGTGTCCAGCAAGGGCGGTACGTTGACCGGCCAGGCCGGTGCCAGTGGTGCGCAACGGCGTGACTTCTCTGTTGCAGCGATCAGGGCCAGTTGCCAAACATCGCTGCGCAATCTTGGCTTGGACTATCTCGACATCTGCCAGCCACATGGCGCCAGCGAGCACGACATCAACGACGACCTGCTGCTGGCTATGCAGCGCCTGCGCGAACGCGGCTTGATCCGCCACACCGGCATCAATACGCAGTCGGCGATGGCCTCGGCTCCCCAAGTCACTGATCTTCACCTGTCGCGGCCGCGATTGCGGCAGTCTGGGCGGCATGAAAAAAGCCATCGGCGTCCTCATCGCTTTCCTGCTGACCGTCACTGCGTGGTGGTTCGGCGGGCCTTACATGACCATGCATGGCCTGTCCAAGGCCATCGAGCAACGCGACACCGCTGCACTGGAACGTTATGTCGACTTCCCGCGTGTGCGCAGCAGCCTGCGCGCCCAGCTCAACGATTATCTGGTGCGGCAAGCCGGTCCAGACCTCGCCGCCAGTCCGTGGGGCACGTTGCTGTATGGCCTGGGGAACCAACTCGGTGGTGCAGCGGTGGATACGCTGGTGACGCCGATCGGCATCGGTGCACTGTTGCAGGGGCATGTGCTGTGGAAGCGCGGCCGCAATGAACTGCAGGGCGGCGATCCCTTCGGCCCCACCGAGCCAGCACGACCGCTGAAAAACGCCAAACACCGCTTCGAGGCGCTGGACCGCTTCGTGATCGACGTCGAACGCGCCCCCGGCGAACCACCACTGAAGGTGGTGCTGGAACCACAGGGGTTGCGCTGGAAGGTGGTGAACCTCCAGTTGGAGATGTCGCCGGCGTCATGATGCCGGTTGAGCGACGTAGCCGCCTTCGCCTTACCCTTCGTTGGCCACGCCGTGCGGCACATGGCCGGCGGCCACATGCTGATGCTGGCGGGCACTGTCGATGTTGTGCTGCGAGTCGTCGAAGAAGATATCCGCACCAAACGCCTGAAGGAACGGGCCCTTGTGACGCCCGCCAAGGAACAGCGCCTCGTCCAGACGCACGCCCCACTCGCGCAACGTGCGGATCACCCGCTCATGCGCCGGGGCCGAGCGCGCGGTGACCAGCGCCGTGCGGATCGGCGAGGCCTGGCCGGGCGGAAAGGCCGCCTGCAAGGTATGCAGCGCCGACAGGAAATTACGGAACGGCCCCACCGACAACGGCTCGCGCGCGCGTTCGCGCTCGTGACGCCCGAAGGCCTCCACGCCCTGCTCGCGCGAGATACGTTCGCTCTCGTCGCCGAAGATCACCGCATCGCCATCGAAGGCGATCCGCAGCTGCGTCGACAGCCGGCTTTCGTCGTTGTCCACGATTGCCGCGGCGGCCTCGGCGCGTTCGCCCAGTGCGCGCGGCATGATGGTCGCCGCCGCGATGCCATGGCTCAGCGCACGGCGCACCGATTCCGGATTGGCCGACAGGAACAGATCGGTCCCGAATGGCTTGACGTAGGGCCAGGTCGGCTCGCCCGAGGTGAAGGTGGCACGCACGATGCCCAGGTTGTAATGCTGGATCGAGTTGAAGATGCGCAGACCGGTATCGGCGGAATTGCGTGACAGCAGGATGACTTCCACCCGCGGCGCGTCCTCGGGCACATCGTGATTGAGCGCCAGCAGCTTGCGCACCACCGGGAACGCAACGCCAGGTTGCAGGATGTCGTCCTCATGCTCGCGCTGGAACGCCGAATACGCCTCCACTCCGTCGGCCTCGAACAGCGCATGGCCTTCTTCGAGATCGAACAGGGCGCGCGAGGTCACCGCGACGGTCAGGAGCCTGGGGGAGTTATCGGTCATTGGGGCGGGATTCGGGATTCGGGGATTGGTTTAAAGCGGGAACTGGAGGTCGGGATTGGATCGCCCATCCGCGCAGCATCGTAGCGCGTGCGCGCGATTCTAAAGACGACGTGGCACGCTGCTGCCGTTGCCAATCCCGAATCTCGAATCCCGGATCCCCGCCTTTCACACCGCAAACTGCTCGCTGAAGATGCGCTCCTCCAGATTGTGTTCGGGATCGAACAACAACGTGACCTGGCGCTGCGCGGATTCGCGGATGGTCACTTCGACCACGTCGCGAATTTCGTGCGAGTCGGCGGTGACGCTGACCGGGCGCTTGTACGGGTCGAGCACGCGAAAGCGCACTTCGGTATCTGCCTTGAGGATGGCGCCGCGCCAGCGTCGCGGACGATACGGTGCGATCGGCGTCAGCGCCAACGTATGCGAGCCCAGCGGCAGGATCGGCCCGTGCGCGGAATAGTTGTACGCCGTGCTGCCGGCCGGCGTGGCCACCATCACGCCATCGCCGATCAGCTCGGCGATGCGGGTCTGGCCGTTGAGATCAATGCTGAGATGCGCGGCCTGCCGGGTCTGCCGCAACAGCGAGACCTCGTTGTAGGCCAGCGAGCCGGCACTGGCCCCGGATTCGGTCTGCACCTGCATTTCCAGCGGCCGCAGGTACGCCGGCTCGGCGCGCTGCAGGCGCTCGAGCAGGTCGTCCTCGTTGTCGCGGTACTGGTTCATCAAAAAGCCGACCGAGCCCAGCTTCATGCCGAACACCGGCTTGTCGGAGGCGCCATGCCGGTGCAGCGTTTGCAGCATGAACCCATCGCCGCCCAGCGCACAGACGATGTCGGCGCTGTCCAGCGCATGGTCGCCATAGCGCTGCGTAAGGCGCGCACGCGCGGCCACCGCCGGCTCGGCGGGGCTGGCAAGAAAAGCGATGCGAGGTGGTGCGGTCATCGTTGACTCCAGAGCATGCGAATCAGCATACCGCAGCCCCGTGCTGGGCTTGTTGTGGGTCCGTTGCGCTCATGTCCCACCCTCCCCCTCATGCACGGCAGCAGTTGCGTCGTCGCAAGCACCGCTCCCGCGCCTGCACGCATGGCATCCTGGCAACTGCGTCTGCTGGCGCCTGCGGGCCATGCCGGCCCGCCATCGGACGCAACCGGCCCGAGCTCAGGCCGTCAACCGCCAGGCGCGATGGATGCGCGCATGCCGCTCGAAGTCCGGGTCGATGGTGCGGGGGCTGATTTCTTCGCACTGCGCGAACTCCGCCACCCCGTCCTCGTCCAGCTTGAAGCGACGGAAGTTATTGGAGAAATACAACACCCCCCCCGGCGCCAACCGTGCCACGGCCGCGCGCAACAGACGCACGTGCTCGCGCTGGATATCGAAATCTTCCGCGCGCGCAGAATTGGAGAAGGTCGGTGGGTCGCAGAAGATCACATCGAAGTGCGCACGCTCGGCTTCCAGCCAGGCCAATGCATCGGCCTGCACCAGTTTGTGCTTGCTGCCGGCCAGCCCGTTCAACGCAAGATTATCGGCGCACCACTGCAGGTACGTTGCAGACAGATCCACGCTGGTGGTGGAGGCCGCACCGGCCACCGCCGCTTCCACGCTGGCCACACCGGTGTAGCAGAACAGATTGAGGAAACGGCGCCCCCTGCACTGCTGCGCCATGGTGCCGCGCAGCGGGCGATGGTCCAGGAACAGCCCGGTATCCAGATAATCGAACAGGTTCACGCGCAGCAACGCGCCGTGTTCGCGCACGTGGACGATTTCGTTGCGTTGCTCGAAGCGGCCGTACTTGCTGCCGCCCTTGCCGCGTTCGCGCGACTTCAGCGCCACGCGCTCGGCCGGTACCTCGAAGACCTCGCGTGCGGCGGCCAGCAATTCGTTGAGGCGACGGCGCACATCGGCCTCGGGAATCGTCGCCGGCGCTGCGTATTCCTGCACATGCAGGAAGATGCGCCGGTCGCCATCGGCCTGCTGGTACACGTCGATGGCGGCGGAATATTCCGGTAGGTCGGCGTCGTAGGCGCGGAAACATTCGATGCCTTCGCGTGCGCGCCACTTCTTGAATTTCTGCAGATTCTTGCGCAGCCGGTTGGCCACCATCTGCGCGCCCTCGCTGAGCGCGGTTGGTGCCGCCAGCGGGGTACGCCGCGGCACTGCAATCGGGTCGCAGACGATCAACGCGCATTCGATCGCACCGTTGAACAGCTGGTATTTCTTGCCCGCGCGCAGGCCGGTGGCATACGCCAGCTCGGCATTGCCGCACAGCAGGCTGGCACGCCACTGCGGCGCGACGCGCTGCAAGGTGTCGCCCAGGCGGCGATACAGCGCCGCATCGGCGGCCAGGCGCTCGTCGTAGGGCGGGTTGCACACCACCACGCCGGTGGCCTGCGGCGGGGTCTGCAATTCACCGACCTCGCGCACGCCGAACCAGATCGCCTCGGCCACGCCGGCCACTTGCGCATTCTCTTTCGCAGCGCGGATGGCGTGCGGGTCCATATCGCTGCCATGGATCACCTGCTTGAGCGCAGCGCGGCCGACCCTATCGCGTTCGCGCGCCTCACCGACCAGCTGCTGCCAGCGGTCGCGGTCGAAACCGCGCCAGCGGCTTGGCACATCGCTGCCGTAGCGCTGCAGACCGGGCGCGACGTCGGCGGCCATCAGCGCGCCTTCGATCAGCAGCGTGCCGCTGCCGCACATCGGGTCGAGTAGACCGCCGCCATCGGCATAGGCGCGCGGCCAGCCGCCGCGCATCAGTACCGCTGCGGCCAGATTTTCCTTCAACGGCGCCTCGTTCTGCGCCATGCGCCAGCCGCGACGATGCAGCGGGCCGCCGCCCAGGTCCACCGAAATGGTGGCGCGGCCCTTGCGCAGCGACAGGTTCAGGCGCAGGTCCGGGTTTTCCACGTCCACCGACGGGCGCTCCAGCCCCTGCCGGCGCATGGTGTCGACCACCGCGTCCTTGATGCGCTGCGCCGCGTAGCGGGCGTGGGTGATGGCGGTCCCGGACACATGCGCGTCCACCGACAGCGTATGCCCCACCGACAGATGCGCGTCCCATGGCAGTTCGGCCACGCCGGCGTACAGCGCGTCTTCGTCCGGGCAATCGAACTCGGTCAGCGGCCACAGCACGCGGCTGGCCAGGCGCGACCACAGCACGGCGCGCTGCGCATCGCGCAGTTCGCCTTCGACGTTGACGCCGGAAATAGTGGCAGTGGCCTTGCTGGCACCGAGCGCAAGCAGCTCGTCGGCAAGCAGGTATTCCAGGCCCTTGGCGCAGGATGCGAAGAATTTCACGTAGGCAGGTATCGATAAAGACGCTGGCCGCGGCGGCGAGCGTGAAAGCAGGACGGCGGGCCAGCTCCCTGGTGGGCAATGCCGCGGCCGCCGTGGACGGGCCGCAAATGGTCGGCCATCGCGACCGGCATTACCAGCCCGGCGCCAGCGTCGCACACTGCACGGTTCACCACGGCGCCAGCCGCCACTGCGCCTGCGCGGTGTCCAGGCGCTGCTGCAGGCCCAACCGTTGCAGGAAGGCCGCATCATGCGAGGCGACGATCAGCGCCCCCTGGTGGTCGTGCAGCAGCGCCTCGATCGCTTCCACCGAGGCCAGATCCAGGTGGTTGGTGGGCTCGTCCAGCAACAGCAGGTGCGCCGGCTGCGCCCGGTACAGCGCGCAGGCCAGCGCAGCCTTGAGCCGCTGGCCGCCGCTGAGCTGGCCGCAGGGCAGGTCGGCACGTGTCTGGTCCAGCCCCAGCAGCGCCAGGCGCAGCCGCTGCACGTGGGCTGGCGCACCCGGGTTTGCCTCCTGCAGTTGCGCAGCGGCCGAGCGCGCCGGGTCCAGCAGCCCCAGGTCCTGATCCAGATACGCCACCGGCACGTGCACCTGGCAATGCCCTGCGCTTGGCTGCAGGCGCCCAGCCAGCAATTGGAGCAAGGCGGACTTGCCGCTGCCGTTCGGACCAACCAGACCAATCCGCGACCGCCCCTGCAGCAGCAGGTCCACGCGTCGCCCGCCCAGCCGCGCGTCCGCCACTTCCACCTGCCGCAGCGTCGCCAGCCGCCGCGGCGTGTTGGCAGGCAAGGTCGGCGCCAACGCAGCGATCGCCGGATCGACCTCCACCTGCGCTGCAGCCTGCACCACCGCTTCGCTCAGCCGCGCCAGCTCGGCCTGACGTTGCTGTTGCAGTCGGCCTGCGCTGACTTGGCTGCGCTGCTTCTGCCCGCCAAGCAGGATCGCGGCCTGATTGGCCTGCCCCGCAGCACGCGCGCCGCGTGCCTGGCGGTGCTGTTGACGCTGCAGCTGCTCGCGCAACACCTGCTCGCCGCGTGCGCGTGCATGTTTGCGCCGGGCCAGCAGATCGCTGGCGGCCCGCTGCTCGCTGGCGCGCTGCTGCGCATAGAATCCGTAATTTCCGCCGTAGCTGCGCAGCCCGTGCGCGGACAAGTCCAGGATGCGCTGCATCGCCTCGAGCACGCCGCGGTCGTGGCTGATCACCAGCAAGCCGCCGCTCCAGGCCAGCAATCGATCCATCAGCCGCTGGCGTTGCGGACCATCCAGGTGATTGCTGGGCTCGTCCAGAATCAGAACATCCGGCTGGCTCACAAACGCACCGGCAAGCGCCACGCGCATCGCTTCGCCGCCGCTCAGTTGCGCGGCCGGTGCATGCGGATCGCGTCCACCCAGGCCTTGCCGTTCCAGTTCGGCAGCAAATTGCGCATGGGCCGTCCAGCGCTCCCCAACGCGTTCGAAATCGGCCGGCGCAACACTGCCAGCGGCAATGCGGTCCAACGCATCCAGCAGCGGCGCGACACCAGCCAGGTCGGCAATGCGCTGCCCCGGCGCCACGCTCACCCGTTGCGGCAGGTAGTGCACGCGGCCACTGCGCACGCACCGCCCGGCACTGGGGAGCAGTTCACCGGCCAGCAGGCGCGCAAGTACGCTCTTGCCCACGCCATTGCGCCCGACCAGGCCGGTAGCGCGTTGGTCGATATGGATGTTCAGATCGGAAAACAGCGGGCTGCCATCGGGCAGCACATACGCAACGCGTTCCAGCGTCAGCGACGGACAGGGCATACCGGTCTCCATTGCATGCCAGCACACGCGCCGATCCAACCGGACCAGCAGCGGGTAAGGCCGTCATCTCGACGGCGGCATCAATGGCGCATCGGACCAATCCCAAAAAGGTCAAGTGCGCCCAGTCTAACCCGCCGCACCGGCCGCGACACCGGCGCAACAGGCCGGGCGAACGCAGCTCGCGCTCAACCCAGCCCGAACGCCGGGTGGTAAGACACATCGGCCAGCGGCAGCAGCCGGTCGCCGAATGCCAGGGCTTGCAGTTCCGATGCAGGCACCTCGGGCAACACCAAGCCAGGTTCGACCGCGAAACCCAGGCGCCGGAAAAACGCCGGCTCGCCCAGCGCCAGGCAGCCTGCGGCGCCGCGCTCGCGCAACGTGGCGAGCGCTGCCTGCACCAACCGCGCGCCCAGACCTTGCCGTTGGTGGCCGGGCCCCACGGCCAGCGGGCCAAGCGCGAACCAGCCGGGCGAATCGTCGGACAGCGCCACCGGCGAGACGGCCAGATGCCCGACCACATAGCCGTCGTGGTCGGCCACCAACGACAACGCCAGTGCGCCGTCCTGACGCAATCCTGCAATCACCTGGTGCTCGTCATGCCGGCTGCGTTCGGCGCGCATGAAGGCCACCATGGTCAGCAGTTCGATGGCGGCGGCGTCGCCTTCGGTGGCTTCGCGGATCAACACGTTCATCGGTGGCACCACACGCAGCCGTGGCTGGGAACCGTCCGCATCACAGGCTCTGCAACAACTCTGCGAACGCGCGTGCCGACGCGTCGACGTGCGAGGCAAGGCGATGGTCGTCGTCGACCAGCAGCAGGCGCGCATGCCGGGCCTGCGCCCAGGCGATCACGTCGGCAGCCGGAATCAGTTCGTCGCGCCAGGCATGCACGATCGAGATCGGCACCGGTGCGGCGTCCAGCGCCGGCATCGGGCCCATCTTGGTCGGCGGCACCATCAGAAACAGGCCGCGGGTGGGCACCTGCAACGACACCATCCCGGCGATATACGAGCCCAGGCTGGAGCCGACCAGCACCACCGGCCCCTTCTCGGCCGCCGCCCGCGCGATTTCCAGCAGGCGCTGCAGCCGGCCTCGCACGTCGCCCAGCGTACTCACCTCGCGGCGTGCATCCAGGTCGGTGTAATCCGGGCGTTCGTGGGTCCAGCCCAACTGCTCGGCCACGTTGGCCAGCGCGGTGACTTTCAAGGCGTCCGGGCCGCTTTCGAAGCCGTGCGAGAGGATGCAATGGCCGCGACTCATAGCGCCTGCACCGTATCGCCGATGCGCAGCACGCCGCCGCGCAGGACGCGTGCGCACAGCCCACCGTGGCCGCGCATGGCGTTGTAGCCGCCTGCGCCCAGGGCATCTTCCATGCGCGAACACGGGTCGCACGGGTCGGTGCCTTCCAGTTCAATTTCACCGATCCGGAATCGCCGCCCTTTCAACGCGACCAACGGAATGCCGGACACCACCAGGTTGCGCCGTAGCGTCGCCGGCGCGATGGTCGCGTGTCCTGACAACGCCGCGATCACCGGCAGATGCTCGGCCTGGATCAGGGTCACGCCACGCTTGCCGCTGCCGCCCTTGTAGCGGTCTCCCACAAGGCCAATACCGGTGGTGACCTGCGCCGCGTCCACCTCCAGCATCGCCACGTCGCGCGCCGGACGCACGCCGATCCAGGTGACCTGACCGGTCTGCGGCAGCGTCGCCATCAATTTGCCCAGGGGGCTGTCGGGATTCAAAGCCATCGGGCAATGCTAGCATCCGCTCCATGTCCGATGCCGTCTTGCCGTCGCCGCCAATCACCTACGCGCCGTTATCCTACGAATCGCGGTTGGCCAGGCGCGCGCTCACCCAGATCGACATGGTGGTCATCCATTGCACCGAATTGCCGGACATGGCGATGGCGCGCGAATACGGCGAACGCGTGCTTTATGACAGCGGCACCGGGAACAGCGGGCATTACTACCTCGATCGCAACGGCAGCATCCAGCAATACGTCGCCCTGGAGCGCGTTGCGCATCATGTGCGCGGGCACAACCCGCATACGCTGGGCATCGAACTGGTCAACCGCGGCCGTTATCCACACTGGCTGGATTCGCGGTATCAGGAGATGACCGAACCGTATCCCGAAGCACAGATCGCGGTGCTGATCACCTTGTTGCAATGGCTCCAGCAGCAGTTGCCGTCGGTGCGGCGCATCGCCGGCCATCAGGCCCTGGATACCACCCAGGAAGCGGCCAGCGACGACCCGTCGCGCAAGATTCAACGCAAGCTCGACCCCGGACCGTTGTTTCCGTGGTCACGTATCGAAGCGGCGGTGAGCTGGTCGCACACGCCAGGTTAGGAGGCAGTTGTAGAAACCGGACGACGCCTGCATCCGACAGGTGTTTGCCGGTCCATCTGGAGCGGCTACAAAAAGACGCTGCCCAACCACCGCACCGGCGTGACGGGCGCGGAATCGGCAGCTACCTGCAAACACTCCGGCTCATGCACGTCTGCCGCCGCCGGTGGGCGACTCGCTGCGTTACGTCGGTCATGCCCGGTAGCGCCCGACGGCGCCGACATCGACGAGAAGCGGTTCAACATGCGCGCCAATCTTGCCGTCGAAAGGCAGCGTCGCCTGCAGAACACGCACGTGATAGCTCTCGGATGCTTTGATGACCCGAAAAACATCTTCCTTCGCGCACCGTCAACGCGTTGCAGCACGCTCAACGTTCGGTCGCACGGTAGGTCTTCTCGCCGGCATTGACTGCCACGTCCAACCGGTTTTCAGGCGGCGCGATGGGGCAGACCACATGGGGCGTCAGCGCGCATGGCGGATTTTCGGCCAGATTGAAATCGAGGACCACCTGACCATCGCGGGGCAACGCGGCAAACAGATAACGCGCGCCGCCATAACTTTCCTTGCCGCTGGTGCGGTCGGCGAACAGGAAGAACAGGCCCTGGCCATCTTCCTGCAGCAGCGGCCGCAAGCGGTATTGGCGGCCATCGCGCGAGAACACCGCTTCTCCCGGCACCTGCACGGTGAGCGGCGTGCCGATCGACGTCAGCAAGGTCGTTGTGCGCGGCGTTGGATAGGGTTGCCACTGCGCCTGGATGCGCCACTGCGGATCGGTCGGGAAATAGTCCAGCCCGTCGAACTGCGTCAGCGCCGGCGCTGCCGGGTCGCGGAAGCGCCAGCCGTACAAGGCGCCGGTCTGCACCAGATAGAACTGCCGGCCACCCACGTCCAGCCGGTCGCCGCGCTGCCCTGCCCGCTCCGGTTCCAGGCGCACCTCATCGACGCGCTGCCCATCGAGCGCCACTGACGCGGTAGCATCTGCGCGAAAGCGCACCTGCCCTGCAGCATCCAACGTCAGTTGCCCCAGCTGCGCAGGGCCGGCAGGCAGGACGATATCGCTATGCGGGTCGCTGCCCACACGGTACTGGCCGGCGCGCACGCGCCCCGAACCGGTATAGCTCAACCACCCGTCGGGCGCACGCAGCTGCCTCAGCCGCTCCGCACGCGCTTGTTCCAGCGCGACCTGGTACACATCGTGCTGCGCCGCATTTCGATGACCGGCAGCAGGCCTATCGCTGACATCGGCGGACGACTCCGCCGAACAGGCAGCCAACGTCCACACCGCGACGCACAGCGCGCCAACCCGTAACTGCAACCGCATGGCTCACCCAGCACTGCAAGAAACTGCGCTCCGCGCAGCGAACCCGCGTCCCCACAGGTCACCGTTCCTGCCGCCATTGTGCCTGCAATCAGGCGCCGGTCGCGACCGGCCGCGCGGCGTCTTGCAGCCAACCGCTCCAGGAACCGGCGTAGACGCGCGCTCCTGATAACCCGGCCACTTCCAATGCCAGCAACAGATGGCATGCCGTGACACCCGACCCGCACATCACCACCGCCTGCTCGGGCCGGTACGCACCCAGCAACGCGGACAACTCGGCGCGCAGTTCGGCAGCTGGTTTGAAGCGACCATCACGCAGGTTCAGCCCCAACGGACGATTCACCGCACCCGGCACATGCCCGGCCACCGGATCGATCGGCTCGACTTCGCCACGGAAACGCTCGCCTGCCCGCGCGTCCAGCAACCAGCCCGGCGCCTGCTGCAGTCGCTGCACGATCTGCTCGGCATCCACGACCTCGGCGGTATCGAAACTGCCGGGATACGCTGCGCCATCACCCACTGCAGGTGACTCGGTGCTTTCCGCAAACCCGGCAGCACGCCAAGCGGCCAAGCCGCCGTCCAGCACCGCCACCCGGCGATGCCCCATCAGTCGCAACATCCACCACGCGCGCGCAGCCGCCATGCTGCCATCGGCCGCGTCGTAGACAACGACCTGGGTGTGCGGATCGATGCCCCATTCGCCCAGACGTTTGGCGAATGCCGCGCTGTGCGGCAACGGGTGCCGCCCCTGCGCCGGCCGCGAAAGATCTGCAAGGTCTTGGTCGAGATCGGCGTAGTGCGCGCCGGGCAGATGCCCCTGCGCGTACGCCTTGCGCGCTGCGTGCGGGTCTGGCGCGGTCGGTGGGGCGGCACGCGCATCCAGCAGACGCAGCTGCGGATGCTGCAACGCGGCCGCCAGCACGGCGGCATCGACCAACGTGGTCCAGTTCGGATCGGCACTCATGCAACCTGCTCCAGGCGACGACGAAGATTGAGAAGAATGGCGGCGGTAGCGCCCCAGATGCGGTGGGCAGGCCAGTCGTATTCGAGCACGCGCCGCGGGCGCCCGCGGAATTCCAGTTCCACACTGCGTAGATTGTTCGGGTCCATCAGATAGCCCAGCGGCACTTCGAAGACGTCCGCCACTTCATCCGGCTGCGGCACCGCCACGAACCCCGGGTCGATGACCGCCACCACGGGCGTCACTCGAAATCCACTGACGGTCAGAAACGGATCCAGGTATCCGATGGCATGCACCTGCTGCGCACCCAGCGCAATTTCTTCGCAACTCTCGCGCAGCGCTGCAGCGGCGGCGTCGGCATCGGACGGCTCCATCCGTCCGCCAGGGAAGCTGACCTGCCCGGCGTGATGGCGCAAGCTGTCCGTACGCCGCGTCAGCAACACCGTCGTTCCCTGCTCCCGCGGCACCAGCCCGCACAGCACCGCCGCTTCGGCAGACGCGTCGCCGTCGGTCAGGTCGATCAGCTCGGCATGGTTCCAACCCGGCCCGGCCGGCGCGGTGTCCAGCGGATACAGCGCCCGCCTCAACTCCGCGTATTCGGGCAGGCGTGCCGTCAGCGCGCGTGCGGGCAGCACCGTGTGCAGATAGTCCTGGCGTTCGGCGTCGCTCATGCTCATCCAGCGTGCAATTTCATCCAGGCTGCGCAAACAGCCGACGCAGTGCGACTGCGCGTCCAGCGAACATACACCGATACACGGACTGGGCAGAGGGCCGGCAGCGAAATCGGGACCATCATCGGATCCGACGTCATTGCCGCTCATCGCTGGTCCTGCGGCCGCTGCATCGTTGCATCGCTCTCTTCAGACAATCGCCAGACCAAAACGACAACGCCGGCCTGGTGGCCGGCGTTGTCGCAGCAACATCGCGTGCAATTACTTGACGCTGACCAGCTTGATCTCGAACTGCACAGCCACGTTCGGCGGGAACGGGGTACGCGGGTCGGCGCCGTAGGCCTTTTCCGGCGGCAGGGTCACTTCCCACTTCGAGCCGGCCGGCATTTGCAGCAGCGTGTCGCGCATGGCCTGCATTTCGACTTCGCTGACCTTGATGGCCGGGATCTGCTGTGCCGGACGTGCCTTCTCGCGGTCGCCGAACGGGAATGGACCGGCCACTTCCAGCTGCACGGTGCTGGCCTGGGTCGGCTTGACGCCCTTGCCGGCTTCGATCACGCGGTACTGCACGCCGCTCGGCAGCGTCTGCACGCCGGCGGTGCTCTTGTTCTTGGCCAGGAACGCGTCGCTCTTGGTCTTGTTGGCCGCAGCGGCCTTGTCGTACTCGGCCTTGGCCTGCTGGGCACGGCCCTGCTCGCGCTTCTGGAACGCTTCAACCGCCGGCTTCAGCTGGTCGGCAGTGATCGCCGGCTGCTTCTTGGCATAGGCGTCCTGCAGACCCTTTACCACCGAGTTGATGTCGAGCTGCTCGCCGCGGCCGGTGAGCTCGGCAAGATTGTTGCCGTAGTCGTAGCCGAAGTAATAGCTCAACTTGCCCTTCTCGGACGTCGTGTCCTGGGCCAGTGCATTGCCCGTCAGGGCCAGGGCCGCCACGGCGACCGCGATAGAACGCAACTTCATCAAACAATTCTCCAGGGTGGTGGCACAGGACGGGTCTGCCGCCTGAGATGACGCGCTAGGATAACGGCCGCGATACCGAACCGCTACTTATCGCGAAAGCTAGGACCAGCAAGGCTTTCGGAAGTTCCGTATTTACTATTTTTTTACGTTCGCAAGGGTTCACATGTCCAATCACGTCATTCTGATCGCCGATCACGCCAGCGTCCGGACGATTACCGTCAACCGGCCGGACAAACTGAACGCTTTGAACCAGGCGACCATGCAGGCGCTGGATCAGGCGTTCCAAGACGCAGCCGCTGCGGACGATGTACGCGCCGTGATTCTCACCGGCGCCGGCCCCAAGGCCTTCGTGGCGGGTGCGGATATCGCGGAAATGAGTGATCTGTCGGCAATCCAGGGCCGCGCATTCTCGCTGCTGGGCCAGCGGCTGATGCGCCGGATCGAACGCATGCCCAAGCCGGTGATCGCGATGATCAATGGCTTCGCGCTGGGGGGCGGCCTGGAGCTGGCGATGGCGTGCCACCTGCGCATCGCCGCAGCAACAGCGCGCCTGGGGCAACCGGAAATCAATCTCGGCCTGATCCCCGGCTTTGGCGGCACGCAGCGCCTGCTGCGTCTGACCGGTCGCGCCGCAGCGCTGGAACTGTGCCTGCTCGGCCTGCCGATCGACGCAGCCCGCGCACTGCAACTGGGCCTGGTCAATCGCGTGGTCGAAGCGGATGCCTTGCACGAAGAGACGCTGGCGCTTGCGCAACGCCTGGCAAACGCGGCGCCGCTGGCGCTGCGCGGCATTCTCGATGCGGTGATGTTCGGCGGCGAATGCGCCATCGAAGAAGGCCTGCAGCTGGAAACCGCGCAATTTGCGTTGTTATTCGCCACTGACGATATGCGCGAAGGCACTCGCGCGTTTCTCGACAAACGCCCTGCACAGTTCCGCAATCGTTGATATCGCCATGACGCTCGACCTCATTCCGGAATCGCGTCCATGGCCGCTGCTGTTGTTCGATTGTGTGCAGGCCGACGACCTGGATCGTGCGCTGGCACTCGGCTTGATGGCGTATCTGCCCGACCCGCAGCACGATACGCTGGACGCCGACTGCCCGCAGGTCTGCGCCACGTTGCTAAGCGCGCAGCGCCGTCTACGAGACGCCTGGGCCGCGCGCGAACGCTATCGCGCGCGCTCCGCGCGCCTGCACCGCCGGGCTGCCGAACGCGACGCGCGCAGGGCCCCCGCCCCGGCACCCAGCCAACCGGCAACGCCCGCACTGCCGCCGCTGGCCGCTGCCATCCTGGCGCGCGCAAAGGCGAAAGCCGCTGGCGGAGCGCAGCCATGAACATACCTCAGGCAACGGCGCCGACGCGTCGTGGCGGCAGCATGCGCAAGCCCGAGATACGGGAAATGTTCGAGCGCCTGCGCGAACTCAATCCGCACCCCACCACCGAATTGGAGTACACCACCCCATTCGAGTTATTGATCGCGGTGCTGCTGTCGGCGCAAGCCACCGATGTCGGCGTCAACAAGGCGACCCGCAAGCTATATCCGGTGGCCAATACCCCGCGCGACATTCTCGATCTCGGCGAAGAAGGCCTGAAGCGATATATCTCCACCATCGGGTTGTTCAACGCCAAGGCCAAGAACGTCATCGCCACCTGCCGCATCCTGCTGGAGCGCTATGGCGGCGACGTGCCGCATGATCGCGCCGCGCTGGAAGCGCTGCCCGGCGTTGGCCGCAAGACCGCAAACGTGGTGCTCAACACCGCCTTCGGCGAGCCCGCCATGGCCGTGGATACGCATATCTTTCGCGTCTCCAACCGCACCGGTCTTGCGCCAGGCAAGGACGTACGCGCGGTCGAAGACAAGTTGGTCAAGGTGATTCCGTCCGAATTCCTGCACGATGCGCATCACTGGCTGATCCTGCACGGACGCTACGTCTGCAAGGCACGCAAACCGGATTGCCCGGGCTGCGTGATCCAAGATCTATGCCGCTACCGCGACAAGACGCCGCCGGCCCCTGAGCGGCAAACAAAAACCAGGAGTTGATGCAGCAATGTAGCCGGAGCAACGACGCAACCGCGCGCCCTGATCCACGCGCAGCAACCGCAAAGCCGCAAGCTTTTACGAATCCCGAATCCCCACTCGCGCCAAAAAAAATCGTGACCGGATGATGCGTCGTTCGGCGCCATGCATCATCCGATCACGATGGGGTCACCCGGCGCGAACGCCGGGCGTTTACGACACTTTACGCAGCTTTCGCCTGCTCGACGCGCTGTTCCACCAGCACGCCATCCACCGTGGGCTGACCTTCGACACGTCGATCCAGTTCCTTCCAGTCCACCACCAGTTCGCAGCCGCGCGAGGCCGCATTGCGGCTCCAGTCGCGCAACAACTCGATGCAGGCATGATCGACGTGGTGCAGCTTGGCCACATCTAGATGCAGCGCAGTGTTCGGCGGCACGCTTTCCAGCGTACGTGCCATCGCCGGCACCTTCAGGAAGGTGGCCGAACCCTGCAGGGTCAGATGCATTTCGTCCTTCTTGTCGGCGTGCTCGCGCACCTCCACCTTCAAACGCGAAGAATGCAGTGCCAGACGGAACAGCGACAGACCGAAGCCGATCAGCACGCCGGTCAGCAGGTCGGTAGCCACGATCGCGAAGGTGGTCGCCAGGTAGATCGCAGCCGTTCCGCGGCCGTAGGTCGCCAGTTCCTTGACCTGCCCGATCTTGATCATCTTCACGCCGGTATAGACCAGGATGCCAGCCAGACACGCCACCGGCGTCATCCGCAACAGCCACGGCAACAGCATGGCGAACACCAGCAGCCAGCTGCCGTGCAGGATGGTCGATGCACGCGTTGCCGCACCGGCCTGCACATTGGCCGCGCTGCGCACGATCACGCCGGTCATCGGCAAAGCACCCAGGAAGCCGCAGAGCATATTGCCCACGCCCTGCGCCGCCAGCTCACGGTCGTATTGCGTCCGTGCGCCCTGATGCATACGGTCCACCGCTGCCGCCGACAGCAGGGTTTCGGCGCTGGCGATGAAGGCGAAGGTCACAGCCGAGACCAGCAAGGTGTGGTTGAACACGCCAAAGATGTCGGAAATGCTGGGGATGCTGATCGCAGAGAACAGATTGGTCGGCACGTCGACCTTGTTGACATTCAAGCCCTGCAACTGCACGGTCGCCGTGACAACCACCACCGCGATCAATGCACCCGGCAGAAACCGCAGACGCTGCGGGCGCAGCTTGTCCCAAGCCAGGATGATGCCGATCGTCGCCAGACCCACGAACAGCGCATTACGGCCGGTCCCCTCGCTGATGGCCTGCCACAACACGCCAGGCAATGCGGCGAAGTTTTCCAGACCGCGTGCCTTGGGCGCGGCATCCATCAACACGTGCGCCTGCGAGGCCACGATCAGGATGCCGATGCCCGACAACATGCCGGCCACCACGGCCGGCGATGTCATCCGGAACCAGACGCCTGCGCGGCACAGACCGGCAATCAGCTGAATCGCACCGGCCACCAAGATCACCGGCCCGAGCGCAACAGCGCCGTGCTCCCGGACCAGTTCGAACACCAACACAGCCAGGCCGGCGGCCGGCCCGCTCACCTGCAGCGGGGAACCCGCCAGAAAACCGACGACCAGACCACCAACGATGCCGGTGATCAGACCTGCGGCGGGCGGCATGCCGGATGCGATCGCGATACCCATGCACAGCGGCAGCGCGACAAGGAAGACCACCACGGACGCCAATAAATCACGCCCAAACAGTCCCTGACGGAAATATCCGCCGATACCTGATGTGTTCATGGCAGGCTCCGTCAGGCGAGTTCAGCGCGCACGACTTGCTGCAGTCGCGGGCGTGGAGTGGCTTCGGGGGTGCTTTCGGCCAGCAGTGGCCGGAAGCCACCCTTCTCGGCATCGAAGGCGCGGATCTCCCCGTGGGCGATGTCGTAGATCCAGCCGTGGATACGCAAGGTGCCTGCCGCCAGGCGCGCTGCCACCACCGGCTGCGTGCGCAGATGGTCCAGCTGCGAGACCACGTTCTCTTCGGTCATGCAGTTCAGCGCATCCGGGCTCTGTGGATCGTGCCCGTGATGCGCGGTGACATGACGCGCCGCATCGGTGTGCTTGAGCCACGCTGCCACGGAGGGCACGTCTTCCAGCGACTCCGGCTTGAGCACGGCCTTCATCGCGCCACAATCGGTATGCCCGCAGATCACGATGTGCCGCACGCCCAGCACAGCGATGGCGTATTCGATCGCCGCCACCACGCCGCTGACGTGCTGAGAGTAAGGCGGCACCACATTGCCGATATTGCGATAGACGAACAGTTCGCCTGGCTGTGCGGAGAAGATCAGCTCCGGCATGACGCGCGAATCTGCGCAGGTGATGAACAGCGTATGCGGGCTCTGGCCGCCCGCCAGCTCCTGAAAGCGCGCACTCTGGCGCGGATAGACTTCCTTACGGAAATGACGAAAACCTTCTAGCAAACTTTCCATGGGAGATTCCTCTAGGCAACGAATAGCCGTCCGCGGCGCACGCCGCGAATTGCAAAGACAAACAAATCAGGTAGGAATCCGGCGCCGAACGCACCGGGTGCAGCGACAGCGGGGATCAGCCAAGCAGTGCGTTTGGAGGACGCAGCTGTGGAATCAGGTCGCGTTTTTGATTTGCCGGCGCGTGATGCGCATGCCAAGAGGGGGAATACCGCGCCAGCATCGGCCATGCTTGGGAGAGCAAGGGGATATCGTCTGCAGGCTGTGTGTCGACTTGGCTCTGTGTATCGCCGTCGTCCTGCGGATCTTCAACTGCATCGCGTTCTTCGCCAGCATCCACCATGACCGCCAAGCCGTCGCCCACGAACGCATCCTGCATGCGCGCGTGCGCATTGGCTGCCGACCACGCGGAGAGCGCGAGCAGGCAGACCAACAGCAATTGGAGGAATCGAGGAAACATGGCCTCGAAGCTAACAATTCTGACGTCGCGTATGCAAGTGGTGCGCCGCACAAACTGACGCATGTGTTCAGGCTGGCGTGGCTCTAGTTCAGGCCGTCAGCGGCGCAGCTTGCAAATTCAAGGATTTGGGTCGGCGCGCGGCGCTGTCATAAACCATTGCCGTTCAGCTTTTTGACACACGATGACATAGTTTAAACACACGTAAACTCTTGTCTTTATTGACAAAAATTACTTATTACGTTTCTGTTGTTTTGTCACATTAACGCAACCTTCACACCCTAGCCTGCGCCCACTTTCTCAGGTCGCAAGGCATCTATGAAACTCGCTCCCACCCTGCTTGGTTCCGCGCTGCTGCTGGCACTGGCCGCTCCTGCAGCACATGCCGAGATCGCCATCGATGTAATCGGCGGTTCGGAAATCTCGCTGGAAGGCCTGGTCCAGGCCGACGGCAACTGGTTCCACAACGATGTGCAGGACCTCAATGGTCCGATCGGTGCCAATGGCGACAATTCCGAATTCAGCATCCGGCGCGCCGAGCTGGTCCTCAAGGGCAAGGGCCCGGGCAACTTCGAATGGGTCGCCGGCTATGACCCGAGCGTGCTGAAGGAAGTCACCATCCGTGGCACCACCATTCGCAGCACCGGCCGCTTCCTGGATAACAACATCAAGTACAAGTTTGGCGGCAACGCGAACAACTACCTGCAGATCGGCCAGTTCAAGCAGCCCAACAGCCTGGAAGAACTGTCCAGCACCAAGAACAACGACTTCGTGTCGAAGGCGTCGGTGACGAACACCTATGGCATCTCGCGCCGGTTGGGCGTGGCCTATGGCATGGGCGACAACAATTGGAGCGTGACCGCCAGTGCATTCGGCCGCGAGCTGACCCGTAACCAGGCGCACGGCAACGGCTATGGCGCGCGTGGCACCTGGGCGCCAATCAACGAGACTGGCAATGTGCTGCACTTCGGCCTGAGCTACCTGGCCTACGACACCGACGACGACACCTTGCGCCTGCGCGCACGCCCCGACGCGGACCTGACCACGGTTCGCCTGATCGACAGCGGCGCCATCACCAATGTGGACGACGTCGGCGTGGCCGGTGCCGAGGCGATGTGGATCACCGGGCCGTTCAAACTGCAGAGCGAGTACTTCCAGGAAAACGCCAACCGCATCGGTGCCAATGCGCACGACTACAAGAGCGACGGCTGGTACGTGAGCGGCGTCTGGAACCTCACCGGCGAAACCTGGGGCTACAAGGCGGGCGTGCCGACCACCCCGCTACCCAACGAGCCGGCATCGGGCATGTGGCAGCTGGCGGTGCGCTACGACACCCTCGACCTCAACGACGGCCACCTGGTCGCCAACGGCAACACGCCGTTCGTCGATGGCGTGCTGGGCGGCAAGATGAACATCTGGACGGTCGGCGCCAACTGGTACTGGCGCTCCAATTTCAAGTTCGCGCTGGACTACGCCAAGGTCGACAGCACCCGCTACAACAGCAGCACGCGCGGCCTGGTCGACGACAATCCGTCGATCATCGAAGCACGCGCGCAGTTTTACTGGTAAGTGCGTCGCTGCCGCGTGCGCTCGGTCGAGGCACGCGGTGGCAGCCGCCACTTCCTGCCGGCCCGAACATCCGACGGCGCAACGCCGTCATCGGCCTGTCATGTCCCAGACACCGCATGGTCATGCCGTTGCCCTGCAATGGCACCACGGCGGGACGTCCTCATCCCTTCGCTACAGGAGCTGTTCCGTGATCCACTCCTTCAAGACCCGTCTGGCCGTCGGCGTGCTCGCCGCTTCGCTGGCACTGTGCGCCCAGGCTGCCGACGTCACCGGTGCCGGTGCGTCGTTCATCTACCCGGTAATGTCCAAGTGGTCGGCCGACTACAACGCGGCCACCAAGAAGCAGGTCAACTACCAATCGATCGGTTCGGGCGGCGGCATTGCCCAGATCAAGGCGGCCAGCGTGGACTTCGGCTCTTCCGATGCCCCGCTCAAGCCGGAAGAACTGGCCGCTGCCGGCCTGGCGCAGTTTCCCTCGGTGATCGGCGGCGTGGTACCGGTGGTCAACGTGCCGGGCATTGCCGCCGGTACGCTCAAGCTGGACGGCAAGACCCTGGGCGACATCTTCCTGGGCAAGGTCAGCACCTGGAACGACCCGGCCATCGCCGCGCTCAACCCGGGCGTGAAACTGCCGGAAGGCAAGATCACCGTGGTGCACCGCTCCGACGGCTCGGGCACCAGCTTCAACTTCACCAACTACCTCTCCAAGGTCAACCCGGACTGGAAGGGCAAGGTCGGCGAAGGCACGGCGGTGCAGTGGCCGACCGGCATCGGCGGCAAGGGCAACGAGGGCGTGGCTGCCTACGTGAAGCAGATCAAGGGCGGCATCGGCTATGTCGAGCTGTCGTACGCGCTGCAGAACAAGATGGCCTACACCGCAATGAAGAACGCGGCCGGCAAGTTCGTGCAGCCGTCGGATGAAACCTTCGCCGCCGCTGCCAACAGCGCCGACTGGGGCACGGCCAAGGACTTCTATCTGGTGATGACCAACGCGGCCGGCGATAACGCCTGGCCGATCACGGCGACCAACTTCATCCTGGTGCAGAAAAAGCCGAAGAATCCGGCTGGACTGAAGAACACGCTGGAATTCTTCCGCTGGGTCTACACCAAGGGCGATGCGCAGGCCAAACAGTTGGACTACGTGCCGCTGCCGGACACGCTGGTGACCCAGATCGAGGCGTACTGGGCCAAGAATCTGCCGCACTAAGAGTACGGCGCAGGCCTCTGCTGCAGCGGCTTGGTGGGGCAAGCCATGCTCTAAAACGGCATGGGCCGTTGTCTGGTCCATGCCGGCGAGCCGCCCGCCCACCTGAACTGGCAATGGGCGCCGTGCACTAGGGCCTGGCAGCAAGCACGAAAACGCGTGAAGGAACGATGCCGTCTCTCTCCCCGGCGTCGGCGCCGGGACGCGGATCCCGGAGGGTGCAACGCCCTCCGTGGTCCGCGTCTTTTTTTGTGATGCGTTGGCCAGAAGGCGCTGTCATGCGGGTGTAACAAAAACATCATTTCATAGTGTGGTCTGCCGGAGACACCGGCCAATCCAGCCTCGGAGCTTCCATGAAATTGCAGTCGGCCAGCCTGACCGCCCTGTCCCTCACCATTGCCCTCGCCCTGGCCGCGTGCTCGCCCGGCAAGGACGCGCAGTCCGCAGACGCCGCAAAGGGCGCGCCAGCCGCAGGCGCCGCCGCCAGCGACAGCAAGGGCGCTGAAATTTCCGGCGCCGGTGCTTCCTTCATCTATCCGCTGGTGTCCAAGTGGTCGGCCGACTACAACGCCGCCACCGGCAACAAGGTCAACTATCAGTCGATCGGCTCCGGCGGCGGCATTGCGCAGATCAAGGCCGGCACGGTGGATTTCGGTTCGACCGACAAGCCACTGGACAGCGCCGAACTGCAACAGGCTGGCCTGGGGCAGTTCCCGTCCGCCATCGGCGGCGTGGTACCGGTGGTGAATCTGGAAGGCATCGCGCCGGGCAAGCTGCGCCTGACCGGCGCCCTGCTGGGCGACATCTTCCTGGGCAAGGTCACGATGTGGAACGACGCGGCCATTGTCGCGGCCAACCCGGGCGTGACCCTGCCCGCCACCAAGATCAACCTGGTGCATCGCTCGGATGGTTCGGGCACCACCTTCAACTTCTCCAACTACCTGTCCAAGGTCAGCCCGGAGTGGAAGAGCAAGGTCGGCGAAGGCACCTCGGTGCAGTGGCCGGGTGGCGTGGGCGGCAAGGGCAACGAGGGCGTTGCGTCGTACGTGCAGCAGATCAAGGGCTCGATCGGCTATGTCGAGCTTGCCTACGCACTGCAGAACAAGATGCCGTACACCTCGCTGCAGAACGCGGCCGGCCAATGGATCGAGCCGAATGCGGAAAGCTTTGCCGCCGCCGCTGCCAGCGCCGACTGGGCCAACGCCCGTGACTTCAATCTGGTGATCACCAATGCGCCGGGCGAGAAGGCATGGCCGATCACCGCGACCAACTTCATGTTGATGCACAAGCAGCCCAAGGACGCCGCGCGCAGCAAGGCGACGCTGGACTTCTTCAAGTGGGCGCTGGAAAACGGCCAGGCCCAGGCCAGCGAATTGCACTACGTGCCGCTGCCGCCGGAGCTGGTGAAGCAGATCGAAGCCTACTGGGGCAGCGAGTTCAAGTAATGCCCTGCACCCGCCCATGCGGCGGGCTGCGCTGCGGCGAGGTACCTGAAGGTGCCTCGCCGTTCCTGCTGTCTCACGCTCCCGCCGTTGCGCGGGTGACGAGTCCAATCGAATGAATGCCACCGCCATTCCCGAAGCGATGACCGCGCCACGCGGCCGCGACCTGCGCGACGCACGCGCCGATCGCCTGTTCAAGCTTGCGCTGGCCGCTACGGTCGTTTTCGTCCTGTTGGCGCTCGGCAGCGCGGCGCTGTCGATGCTGTGGGGCGGACGCCATGCCTTGCAGATGCAGGGCCTGAGTTTCTTCTATTCGGCCGACTGGAATCCGGTCGAAAACAAATACGGTGCGCTGGCACCCATCTACGGCACCCTGGTCACCGCGGTCATCGCGATGCTGATTGCGGTGCCGGTGAGTTTCGGTATCGCGTTCTTTCTGACCGAGGTGGCGCCGCGCTGGCTGCGTGGCCCGGTCGGCACCGCCATCGAACTGCTGGCCGGCATCCCGTCGATCATCTACGGCATGTGGGGCCTGTTCGTGCTGGTGCCGGTGATGACCGAGCACGTCACACCATGGCTCAACGATCATCTCGGCACGCTGCCGCTGATCGGCCCGTTGTTTCAGGGCCCGCCGTTGGGCATCGGCCTGCTGACCGCCGGCTTCGTGCTGGCAATCATGGTGATTCCCTTCATCTCCTCGGTGATGCGCGAAGTGTTTTTGACCGTGCCCACGCGCTTGAAGGAATCGGCATACGCGCTGGGCTCCACCAAGTGGGAAGTGAGCTGGGACATCGTGCTGCCCTACACCCGCTCTGCGGTGATCGGCGGTGTGTTCCTGGGTCTGGGACGTGCGCTGGGCGAAACCATGGCGGTGGCCTTCGTGGTCGGTAACACGGTGCGCCTGTCGCCGTCGCTGCTGGAGCCCGGCACCACCATCGCGGCGTTGATCGCCAACGATTTCGGCGAGGCCACTGAAACCTATCGGTCGGCATTGCTGCTGCTGGGCTTTGTGTTGTTCATCGTGACCTTCATCGTGCTGGCCATCGCGCGCTTCATGCTCATGCAGCTGTCGCGTCGGGAGGGCAACTGATGTCCGCCGCTTCGGTGTCGCAATCGCTGTACAACCGCCGCCGGGTCACCAACGCCATCGCGTTGCTGCTCTCGTGCGTCACTGCATTGTTTGGTCTGTTCTTCCTGGCCTGGATCCTGTGGACGCTGGTGTCCAAGGGCGTGCCGGGCATCGATCTCAACCTGTTTACCAAGATGACGCCGCCGCCGATGCAGGAAGGCGGCCTGCTCAACGCCTTTTTCGGCAGTGCGGTGATGTGCGGGCTGGCACTGGCGATCGGCACGCCGCTGGGCATCGCTGCAGGCACCTGGCTCGCCGAGTACGGCAACGCGCGCAAGGCCGGCGTGGTGGTGCGCTTCGTCAACGACATCCTGTTGTCGGCGCCATCGATCGTGCTGGGCCTGTTCGTCTACACCTTGTACGTGATGCAGACCGGCGGACGCTTTTCGGCATTCGCCGGTGCGCTGTCGCTGGCTTTCATCGTGCTGCCGGTGGTGGTGCGCACCACCGACGAAATGCTGCGGTTGGTGCCGGCGCAGATGCGGGAAGCGGCATTGTCGCTGGGCATTCCCCAGTGGAAAGTCACGGTGCAGGTGCTGTACCGCAGCGCCTCGGCAGGCATCGTCACCGGCGTGCTGCTGGCGCTGGCGCGCATCAGCGGCGAAACCGCACCGCTGCTGTTCACCGCATTCGGCAACCAGTACTGGAACAGCAACATCTTCCAGCCGATGGCCAGCGTGCCGGTGATCATGAATCAATTCGCCGGCAGCCCGTACGACACCTGGCAGACGCTGGCCTGGGCCGGCGCGCTGGTGCTGACCGTGTTCGTGTTGCTGGTCAGCCTGGGCGCGCGCGCCCTGCTCTTGCGCAACAAGATCTCCAATGACTGACCTTTCCTTCCGGACACCCGACATGAACGATCTCCAAAACGCCAAGCCGATGCATCGCATCGCTGTCCCGGCCGCCACGGGGGCGCCGACGGCGCAGGCGCCGGTGAAGGTGGCCGCACGCAATCTGGATTTCTATTACGACAAGTACCACGCGCTCAAGAGCATCAACATCGAGATCCCCGAAAAGCGCGTCACTGCGCTGATCGGTCCCTCCGGCTGCGGTAAGTCGACCTTGCTGCGCATCTTCAACCGCATCTACGCGCTGTATCCGAAGATGGAAGCGCGCGGCGAGGTATTGCTGGACAACGAAAACATCCTGTCGCCGAAGTACCCGATGAACCGCCTGCGCAGCAAGGTGGGCATGGTGTTCCAGAAGCCGGTGCCGTTTCCGATGACCATCTTCGAAAACGTGGCCTACGGCATCCGCCACCACGAAAAACTGTCCAAAGCCGACATGCAGAACCGCGTCGAGCAGGCCTTGCGCCAAGGCGCGCTGTGGGACGAGGTCAAGGACAAGCTGGGGCAGAGCGCGCTGGGTCTTTCCGGTGGCCAGCAGCAGCGCCTGTGCATCGCACGTGCGGTAGCGCTGCGCCCGGATGTGTTGTTGCTGGACGAACCGACATCCGCGCTGGACCCGATTTCCACCAGCCGGATCGAACAGTTGGTGGAAGAGCTCAAGCGCGACTACACCATCGTGATCGTCACCCACAACATGCAGCAGGCCGCGCGCGTGTCCGACTACACCGCCTTCATGTACCTGGGCGATCTGATCGAGCATGACCGCACCGAAACCATTTTTTCGCAGCCGTCCAAGCAACAGACCGAGGACTACATCACCGGCCGCTTCGGTTGATGTAAGGCGCGCCAGCGCAACGCCGCATTGACGCAGTTCCGCCACACCGCCCGGCACGACATTTGCATCATGTGCCATGTCGCCAAGGTTACGGCGGACATCCACCACTGCCACGAATCGAGATCACGATGAACCAGCACCTCAACGACCATATCGTCAAAAGCTACGACGAGGAGCAGCACCGTCTCGTCGCCGAGATCGTGCGCATGGGCGAGACGGCGGTGGCGCAGCTGGAAGCCGCACTGGATGTGGTGGAGCGTCGCGATGACAATGCCGCGCACCGCATCGTGGTCAACGACGAGGCGATCGATGCGCTGGAGCACGCGATCAGCCACGACGTGATGCGACTTGCATTGCGCGGCCCGATGGCGCGCGATCTGCGCGAAATTCTTGCAGGCCTGCGGATTCCGGCCGATATCGAACGTATCGGCGATTACGCGGCCAACGTGGCCAAGCGCTCGATCGCGCTCAATTCCGCACCGCCGCTGCCGCAGACCGTGGGCCTGCGCGCGCTCGGCCAGATGGCGGCCGATGCGGTGCGAGAAGCCGTACAGGCGTATCGCAACAAGGATGCCGATGCGGCGATCCGTGTCCGCGACGAAGATGCGCGCCTGGATGCGCAGTACACCGCGTTGTTCCGCGAGCTGCTCACCTACATGATGGAAGACCCGCGCAATATCACCCCGTGTACGCATCTGCTGTTCATGGCAAAGAATCTGGAACGCATTGGCGACCACGCCACCAACATCGCCGAGAACGTGTGGTTCCTGGTGCATGGCGAACAACCCTTGCCTCCGCGCGTGAAGCGCGACGACACCAGCAGTACCGGCGTCGTCTAGACCCCGGCAGCGCTGCCGTGAGGCGCCGGAACGCCTTCTCATTACGTATTCAGCTTGAAACTTCTACCGTGCAGGTGCACAGGCATTTCCTGTGACCCAGGAGTCCGCTGATGAAACGCTTCGTTGGATCTTTCATGGCCTTGACGCTGCTGACCTCTGGCGCAGCGTTTGCAGCGCCGCAGCAGCACGACCTCGATCACGACCGTGACCGCAACGCGCATCGTCACGACGACCATGGCCCTGATCGCCATGACGACCATCGCGACGAGAGGCATGACGACAGGCGCGACGATCGCCGCAAGGCGGATCACGACGATCACCGCAACGACCGGCGCGGCCCGCCGTATCGTCGCGGCGAGCGGCTGGCGCCGGACCATCGTGGCAGCCGCGTTGCCGACTACCACAAGCACCATCTCAAGCCGCCGCCGCGTGGACACGAATGGCGTCGCGTGGATAACACGTACGTGCTGATCGCAGTGGCCACCGGGCTGATCACCAGCGTCGTCGCTGGGCACTAAGCGCTCGCTCACCGTGTCGTCAGTGAGGCCCGGTCCGTGGCAACGCGGATCGGGCTTCTCCTATTTGGTGTGGGGGCGACCGACGCATATGGTCCACAGCCGCCCGGTTCGAAAAAAATGCTCGCCAACACGGGGCGATCGTGCGCGCCAACGGCATGGTGTTAGGTCATGCACCGGGTGATGCGGGCCGCAGCCGCCGCAGGTATGAATCTGCAAGCCTGCAGCCAAGGCAGAGCCCGACGTGCGACCTGCTAGGCTATGCGGATGAACGAACCGGTCGATGCACAGCCTGCCCCCTCCTTTTTGCCGATGTCGCGCCGCTTTCGTGGCTATCTGCCCGTGGTGGTGGACGTAGAAACCGGCGGGTTCGACTGGAACAAGCACGCACTGCTGGAGATCGCTTGCGTGCCGATCGAAATGGGTGCCGACGGACGCTTCTTTCCCGGCGAGACCGCCAGCGCACACCTGGTGCCGGCGCCCGGGCTGGAGATCGACCCGAAGTCGCTGGAAATCACCGGTATCGTGCTCGACCATCCATTCCGATTCGCGAAGCAGGAAAAGGACGCGCTCGACGATGTGTTCGCGCCGGTGCGCGCAGCAGTGAAGAAATACGGCTGCCAGCGCGCAATCCTGGTCGGCCACAACGCGCATTTCGATCTGAATTTTCTCAACGCGGCCGTGGCGCGCGTGGGCCACAAACGCAACCCGTTTCATCCCTTCAGCGTGTTCGACACGGTGACGTTGGCCGGCGTGGCCTACGGCCAGACCGTGCTGGCACGCGCCGCCCAGGCCGCAGGCCTGGACTGGAATGCAGCCGACGCCCACAGCGCGGTCTACGACACCGAACAGACCGCACGCCTGTTCTGCAAGATCGCCAACGCCTGGCCCGGGCCGGTTTGAGTTGGGGAATCGGGAATCGGGAATCGGGAATCGGGAATCGCAAGAGCTTTGCACAGGTGGCACTCTAAGGTGGCGCGCCAGTAGCGCATCTACCTCCTCTGCCTGCGGGCACTTTCTCCCGCAGGAGGAGGAATGTCTGCACTGCTGTTGCGACTCCCGAATCCCGATTCCCCGCCCCTAACCCACGCAGATCCGGTCGCGCCCGGCGCTCTTGGCCTCGTACAAGGCGTGATCGGCGCGCTGCATCAGCGACGAGCCGGTGTCTTCGTCGCGCAGTGCGGCAACACCGGCGCTGAAGGTCACCTGCAAGCCCTCGACGCTGCCCCAGTTGTGACGGGAATGGAAGAGCGCGCGGATGCGCAAGCAAAGTGCCTGTGCCTCGTCCAGCGTGGTGTCGGCCAATAGCAGCGCGAATTCTTCGCCGCCCAGGCGTGCCGGCAGATCCGAGGCGCGCGCGGCCGCCGTGAGAAGCACCCCCACCTCGTGCAGGACCGCATCGCCGCTGGCGTGCGAATAATGGTCGTTGATGCGCTTGAAGTGATCGATATCCAGAATCGCCAGCACCAGCGGGCGCGCACTGCGCCGTGCACGGCTGATATCGCGCGCCAGCGCTTCGTCGAAATGGCGACGGTTGGGTAGCCCGGTCAACGCATCTTCGTGCGCCTGACGCTCGAACACGTCGGACTTGATACGCAAACGCGTCAATAGCTCGCTCTTTTCCTGGTTGGCCTGCAGCAAGCGCTGCGCCTGCCGTTGCAGGTCCTCGGTGCGCTTGCGCACCAGCTCGGCCAGGCGCGCGTTATGGGTCTTGTAGCGATGCAGCAACACGCGATACAGCAAGGCCAGCAACAAGAGCGTCCCCAGCGCCGCGGCCAAGCGCACATCCTGGCGTTGCCACCACAGCGGCAATACCTCGAACGCCCACACCGCTTCGTGCGGGCTCCATGCCCCGCCCGGATGGCGCGCAGCCACGTGCAGACGATACCTGCCCGGCGGCAGGCCGATGAATTCCACGCTGCGCTGCCGGCCGCGCTCGGTCCAGCTAGCGTCCAGACCCTCCAGTCGGGTGCGGTACTCGATTCGCTCCGGCAGCAGAAAGCTCATGCCGACGTAGGACACGTTCAAGCGATGCCCGCCAGCCAGTTGTGCGCGCTGGCGCCACACCAACGGCTGGCCATCCTGCTGCACATTCTCGATCACTGCCGGCGGCGGGCGACGTTCGCGAAAGCGCTGCAGGCGTGAGGGGTCGACCCTGCTCACGCCGCCAGCTGTCACTACCCACACCGTGCCGTCGGCACGCCGCAGCAGGCTGGGGCCGGAACTGCCGTTGGCCTGCGCATTGCCCATGCCATCGATCTCGCCATAGCGTTCGATCGCGAGCGTGCCGTGCCCGTCGGCAACGGCATTAAGGGTCTTAAGTTCGGTACGCAGCACACCGCGATTGCTGCTGATCCATACATTGCCACGCCGGTCGTCGATGAGCTGGAACACCGTATCCACCGGCATACCCTGCTCCAGACCCACGCGTGCAAGCACGCCATTGCGCTCGCGATACAGGCCGCGATCGGTCGCGATCCACATGGCATCGCCGATGGGCTGAAAACCGAACACGCTGCGCGCGCCGCCCAGTTTTTCCAGATTCAACTGGCGCAGCTTGCCGTTGCGTAGCACTGCCGCACCATCGACCGAACCGATCCACAACGCACCATCGACGCTGGCCAATGCGGTCACCACGCTGACAGGCAGGCCTTCGATGGCCAACGGCGCGCGCCTGCCATCCACTAGCTGCGCCACGCCACGCTGGGTTGCCAGCCACACCGAATCGTGGTCGTCGATCACGATCGCGCGGATATGCCCGCCGGGAATGCCCTCGGCCTCGCCGTAATGGCGCAGCACGCGCCCAGCGCGCAACACGAAGACGCCATCGGCATAGGTGCCCACCCAAAGATCGCCGTGCCGGTCCAGCGCCAGACTGAGCACCGAAAGGCGTCGCCCGGAGGGTGTGACCACCGGCACCGGCACGATGCGCCCGTCCGGCAGCATCCGGTCCAGGCCGGCGGTTCCGGCGATCCACAGACTGCCGTCGCGGTCTTCCAACATGGCGCGGCTGTAGTCGCCGCTTAATCCATCGCGCTGGCTGTAGCTGCTGAATAGGGTCTCGCGCAGCCGGAACAGACCGCCGTTGGCGCCGACCCAGATACTGCCTTCTGCGTCCTCACGCAGGCTGACGATGCGTCCGGTCGGCAGGCTGCGACCGGCCGGCAGCTGCTCCACGCCGTACGGCCCGATCCGCAGCAGCCCCTGGTTTTCGCTGCCCAGCCACAGATCGCCGCGGCGATCCTGCAGCATCGCGGTGAAGTGGCCCTGCCCCGGCACCCGATGCACCAGCTCGGCGCGCTCGCCCTGCAGGCGATACAGCTGATCGCCCGCAACCACCCACACCGTGCCGTCCGTTGCGCGATACGGCCATGCCAACCCCGGTGGAAACCCGAATGCAGCCGGCGCGCGGTGCATGCGCCCATCCGGTTCGCGGTAGATCAATCCATCGAAGGTGCCGATCAACAAGCGCCCCCGCGCATCGAACACCATGCGCGGAAAGCTGCTCTGCAGTGGCGCGTCATCGCGCGGCGGGAAATAGTCGAAGTGCCCATCCGGCCACAGGCAGCCCAGCCCATGCCCTTCGAACAACAGCCACATGCGGCCTTCAGCGTCCATGGTCATGGCATGGATCAACGCCTGCGGCCACTGCCCCTGCCGCTGCCACTGCCGCCATTGCCCATCGGCAGCATGCCGGACCAGGTTGCCGCGTGCATCGCTCAGCCACAGCGCGCCATCGCGATCTACGTAGAGTGCGCCGACGCCGTTATCGGGCAGCCCAGGGCGCGTGCTGCGGTCGATCACGCTGAATTCCAGCCCGTTGTAGCGCACCAGGCCTTCCCAGGTTGCAAACCACAGATACCCGTCGCGGGTCTGGGCGATGTCGCGCAAGGAGTTGTGCGGCAGCCCGTTGCGCGAACTCCAGCTATCGACGGCGTAATCGCGCAAGCGTGCCGTTCCGGCCGGTGAGGCAACCGCAACAAGCGAACACAGCGCCAACAGCAGGCAGGCGCCGACACCGAACCAGCGCTGCTGCTGTCTATTTCTTCGTCGTGCTGACGCCTGGACGCCGCAACTGCTCTCGCCTGTTTGCCAGGCGCCCACCCCATCGTTCATCACACACAACGCGCCGTTCGCTGGCGATATGGTAGGCAAAAACGCCGCGCGGCGTTCGACGATGGAAGCGCAGCTCTGGAAAGCCTTGCTGCAACTCCCTGCGCGTGGGTCAGGCCACTGTCTGCGAGCTGCATCTGCGCGGAACATTGCGCAGATGCCCATCGGCACTGCCACGATCAAGAATTGGAGCTGATGTGCATCGCGTAACGCGCGTGCGATACCCAGGCCGGCACGCCTGCGCTCGCGCCTGATGCACGCAGGCGTTAGGCGCCCAGGCGCTGGCGCACGGCCTCGAACAAGGTCACACCGGTCGCGACCGACACATTGAGGCTTTCGATTTCGCCGGGCATCGGGATCTTGACCAGGCCGTCGCAGTGCTCGCGGGTGAGACGGCGCAGGCCATCGGCCTCGCCACCCAGAACCAGCCCGACATTGCCGCGCAGATCCACGCTGTACAACGAAGCCTCTGCTTCGCCGGCCAAGCCATACAGCCACACCCCCTGCTTCTGCAGGTCGCGCAGGCAGCGCGCCAGGTTGGTCACCGCCACCACCGGAATACGGTCGGCGGCACCGGCGGAGGTTTTGCGCACGGTGGCGTTCACCGTGGCCGACTTGTCCTTGGGAATCACCACCGCGGTGACCCCGGCCGCTGCCGCACTGCGCAGGCAAGCGCCAAGGTTGTGCGGGTCCTGCACGCCATCGAGGATCAGCACCAGCGCGCGCCCTGCGGCGGCCTCGACCAGCCCTTCCAGCTCGTTCTCGGCCCACAGCCGCGCGGCGGCATAGCGCGCGGCCACGCCCTGATGGCGCACCTGCCCGCCAACACCGTCAAGCGCCTGGGTGTTGACCCGGCGCACGTCGATACCCTTGCGGCGCGCCTGTTCCTCGATCTCGGTCAGGCGCGGATTCTTGCTACCGGCTTCGATCAAGACCTCGCGCACGTTGTCGGCGTCGTTCTCGACGGACGAGGCGACAGCGTTGACGCCGACGATCCACTGGTTCTGCTTGCTCATTGCGCGGGCATACGAAGAGGTAAAGAGGGAATGGTAGGGCCTGCGGCCTGTCACGTCACGGCCGGTGCATGGGAGCCCGGGCGATGCCAGCGAAGCGTTGCTGCAAGGGGCACCGGTGCTGGACGCGCAGCGCCCGGGGCCAATGGCGCGCCTGCAGTGAACGCATGCTGGCCGTGCAACCCATCGTGCCGATGGAAGCCTGCCATATCGTGCACCAGCGCGTCTTGGCGCGGCGAGACGGCCGCGAGCGAGGTGATACCGTCACTGCTCGCATGCCGCGATCAGTAGCACAACCAAACCAGGGCGACTTCTCACGCGGGCCAATGCGCAGTGTCGTGATCCGGATGCTGCCGCGACACCACGCTGGCCAAAAACGCCTCCGCGGCGGCATCGTCTTCGGGTGGACGCGTGGGTAGATGCGCCAACCTATCGACGAAGGGCAGCTTGCGATCCAACCCATACTGGATATGCGGCGGCAACCGCTCCGGCGTGTCGAAGGCACCTGCTGCAACCGAGATCCCGTCGGGTGCCTCATAAGTCAATGGCGTGCCGCAATCGGCGCAAAACCCGCGCTGCACGACCGTCGACGATGCAAAGCGCTTGGGCTCGCCACGGGTCCAGCGAAACTCGGTGCCTCGCACAGACACCAGCGGCGCGTAATACGCGCCGAATGCTTTCTGACACATGCGGCAGTGGCAGATGGAAGCGTCCACCAACGCACCACGCACATGAAACCGCACCGCCCCGCACTGGCAGCCGCCGCTGTATTCGTTTGAAGTGTCCATGCCCTGCTCCGCGTCAGTCTGTTACGGACACCATTGCAGACCCACACACCTGCAACGGCCCCACCTGCCTCTATGACAGCTAATAACACGACTGCGCTCACCACCAAGCGGACGCGGCCGGTAGCGGGATTGGGAATCGGCCGGAAACGCCGGCACGCTGCGATGGATCAGCGCCATCTGCACCCATCCGACGACTCTCGCTACATGTTAGTGGCTGCTCTTGCCACCACTAAACGTGCTGCGGGCTGCCATTTCGATCGCCCGCAGCATGGTCCTGCAGCTCAGTACGATTTCTTCTTGCGCTTGGTCGGCTTCTCGCGCGGCGGCAGCGGCGCTTCGGGCGCCCCGCCATTTTCGTCGGCCAGGCGGAAATCGATCTTGCGCTCTTCCATGCTGGCCTTGAGCACCAGCACACGCACCGGGTCGCCGAGGCGGAACTCGCGGCCACGGCGCTCGCCGCTGAGCGTCTTGCGAATCGGATCGAACTGGTAATAGTCCTGCGGCAGCTGCGTGACGTGCACCAGGCCGTTGACCTTGGACTGCGTCAACTCCACGAACAGGCCAAATCCGGTCACACCGCTGATCACGCCATCGAACTGGCCACCGACGTGCTTTTCCATCCACGCTGCGCGGTAGCGCTCGTCCACTTCGCGCTCGGCTTCATCGGCACGCCGTCCGCGCTCGGAGCATTGCAATGCCAGCGCCGCCATCTGACGCGGGGTATAGATGAATGTCTGCGGGCTGGCGCCGGTCAGTGCGTGCTTGATTGCGCGGTGTACCAACAGATCCGGGTAACGCCGAATCGGCGAGGTGAAATGCGCGTATGCCTCCAACGCCAGACCGAAATGGCCGTTGTTCTCCGGCGAATACACCGCCAGGCTTTGGCTGCGCAGCAACACCGATTCCAGCAGCGCCGCATCCGGGCGCGCGCGCACCTTCTTCAGCAGCTTGGTGTAGTCGCCGGGTCGCACCTTGCTCCATGCCGGCAAGCTCAGCTGGAATTCCTTGAGGAACTCCAGCAGGTCTTCGTACTTGCTCTCCGGCGGGCGCTCATGCACACGGTAGGGCGCGGGCACATGCACGCTCAGCAGGTAGCGCGCCGCCTCGACGTTGGCGGCGATCATGCATTCTTCGATGAGCTTGTGGGCATCGTTGCGCACCAGCATGCCGGCCTGGGTGACTTCGCCGGTATTGTCCAGCACGAAGCGCACTTCGGAGGTTTCGAACTCGATTGCGCCGCGCTGCGTGCGCGCCTTCGACAGCAGGTGATACAGCTGATGCAGGCGCTGCACTTGCGGCAGCAACGGACCAATAAAGGCCTTGGTATCCGCATCGTCTTCGCCCACCGCCTTCCAGACCTGGTTATAGGTCAGGCGTGCGTGCGAATTCATCACCGCTTCGTAAAAACGCGAGCCGGTCACTTCGCCATCGCGCCCCACCTGCATGTCGCAGACGAAACACATGCGGTCGACCTTGGGCATCAGCGAGCAGATGCCGTTGGACAGCGTTTCCGGCAGCATCGGCACCACGAACCCGGGGAAATACACCGAGGTGGCGCGCTTTTGCGCTTCGTCGTCCAGCGGCGTCCCGGGACGCACATAGTTGGACACGTCGGCGATTGCCACCACCAGACGGAAGCCGTCGGCGTTGGGTTCGCAATACACCGCGTCGTCGAAATCCTTGGCGTCTTCGCCATCGATGGTGACCAGTGGCATCTGCCGCAGGTCCACGCGCCCGCCGATCATCTGCGGCTCGACCACCAACGGCACGGCCGCCGCTTCGTCCAGTACTTCTTGCGGAAATTCGTGCGGTAATTCATGGCCGTGGATGGCCATTTCCACGACCAGCGACGGCGTCAGCTTGTCGCCCAGCACCGCGATGATCTTGCCGATCGCCGGGCGGCGCGCGTCCGGCGGGGCGATCAGTTCGCAGACCACCAATTGGCCTTCGCGTGCCTCGCCGATACCGTCCGGGGCGATCTGCACATTGCGCTGGATGCGCTTGTCGTCGGGGTCGACGTAAGCCACGCCGTGCTCATAGAAGAAGCGCCCCAGCATGCGCGACATGCCACGCTCGAGCACGCGCGCAATGGCGCCTTCGCGACGGCCGCGGCGATCGATGCCGGTGACATTGGCGAGCGCGCGGTCGCCATGCATGACCTTGCGCATTTCGAACGGTGGCAGGAACAGATCGTCGCCGCCCTCGTCGGGTTTGAGGAAACCAAACCCCTCCGGATTGGCGATGACCACGCCGGCGATCAGGCTGGTCTGCTGCACCGGCGCATAACCGCCGCGGCGGTTCTGCACCAGCTGTGCTTCGCGCACCATCGCAGCCAGGCGCTTGCCCAGCGCGTCGATGCGATCGCTCAGATTGAGCTGCTCGGCAATTTCTTCGGCGGTCTGCGGACCGTCGCAGGCTTCCAGCAACTGCAGGATCGCCTCGCGGCTGGCGATCGGCTCGGCATACCGAAGAGCCTCGCGCTCGGCATGCGGATCCTTGAATTCGGCAGCCGCGGGCGCGGCGGTCTGGAAGCGTTCCGGCGGCGGCGCAGACGGGCCACTCTTGCGCGGATGCGGAGCGCGCGGCGCAGGCGGCGCAGGCGGCGCGGTCGCCGGCTGTGGCGAGGCTTTGGAGGCGTTGGATGCTTTGTCGGCAGCGCGCTTGTTGGCGGACCTGGTCGATGCGCCGGCTGCGGCACGGACCAGGAAGTCTGGCATCCAGCCCGGCAACTTCTGCTGTTCGGCAGCGCTGGAATCGCCTGCGCCGGTGGATTTGCGGCGACTCGGCCGATCGGAATCTGGGGTTTTTTTCTTTGTCATTGCTTACATGGTACTGCGTGGCGCGGCGAGATGGGCAGCAAGGCCGGCGCGACCGCCGACGATTGCCGCACAGAAACCATTGACAAGCCTGCCGGGAGCCTGCAAAATTCGCGGCTCACCTGCCCAGGTGGCGGAATTGGTAGACGCACTAGCTTCAGGTGCTAGCGGGGGCAACTTCGTGGAGGTTCGAGTCCTCTTCTGGGCACCAGTTTAAAAAGACCTCCGAGCAATCGGGGGTCTTCTGGTTTCTGCGGCTCGAAAATGCAGTGCTCTGTACTCGATCGCCGCGCCGAGCCCTTGCCGGCACCTCGACCCGGGCTCGCTTTCCTGGCGTCGGACGCGGCAGATAGCCTCGCTTGAGCCCGTCGGCCGTCATCACGCTCCACGCGGAATGTGGGCCCGCGCAATGCTAAAAACCAAACGCGACTGTCGGCACGCACAACGCAGCAGCGCGCGGGCGGCCGCAGTGCCACACTCACCAGCCGCGCTCGCCTTTCGACGAACGCGCGCGCGCCGCCCCCGTCACGGCGCAGCGGTAATTCCTGCCTCGCGCAGCGCCCGTGCCCAGATGCGGTAGCCGGATTCGCTGGGATGGGTGCCATCGGGCATCAGCGCTTCGGGCAGCGTGCCGTCGGGCTGCAGCAGCCTGGGGCCGATATCGACCAACTGCACCGCCGGATCCTTGGCATAGCGCGCGACCAGCAGCCGGTTTGTCTCGGCGATCGGCGCGCGCCGCGCATCGTCGGGGTTGCGGCCACGCGGCATGATCGCCATCAGGATCAGCTTGCTGTTGGGCAGGCGGCGGCGCACCTCACTCACCACCGCCTGCACACCCAACGCCGCTTCAGCCGGGGTACTGGCGCGCGATTGCGCCGTGCCGCTGAGATTGTTGGTGCCGAGATGCAGCACCACCCAGCGCGGGTCCAGACCATCGAGTTCGCCCTGGCGGATGCGCCACAGCACATTTTGCGTGCGGTCCCAGCCGAAGCCCAGATTCAGTACCGGCCGCATGCCATACAACCATTGCCACGATTCGGGGCCACTGACGCGCGTGGCCTGCGGCGGCCCAGACCAGAAATGGGTGATCGAGTCGCCGATCATCACTACCTCCGGCTTCAGGCTGCGCGCGATGGCCAGCGCTGCGTGGTGGCGTGCGTACCAGTCGTAGGAATCCTGCTCCAGCCAGTCGACCGGCATCAGCGAGGTCGCCGCGTCACGGCCGAGTTCGGCCACCGGCTTGACCGGCGGCTCGCCCAGCAGCCGCGCGAGCGTGGGCTCGATCGCTTCGGCCAGCATGCGCTGCCCCCGCGTGTCCGGATGCAAGGCACCGGCCGCCGGACGGAACCGGGTGTCGTAAAACAGCTCGGTGCGCAGCTTGCCGCCGCGCTGGAAGACCGAGCTCACATCCAGATAGGTCACGCGTGGGTTGTCGCCGTAACGCACGGCCAGGCCCTGATTGATCTGCGCATCGCGCCGCGATTTTTCGCTGGAGAGATCGCTGGGCAACACACTCAGCAGCAGGATGTGCGTGCGCGGCAGCTTTTGCTCGATCGCTGCGACCACCGCATCGATACCGAGTTGGGTCTGCTCGGCGGTTTGACCGAGATGGCCGGTGTTATTGGTGCCGATCAGCACCAGCGCGACCTTCGGCTGCAGCCCGTCGACTTCGCCATTGGCCAGCCGCCACAACACGTTTTCGGTGCCGTCGCCACTGAAACCCAGGTTGAGTGCGCCGCGGCTACCGTAGAAGGTTTGCCAGGTCGGCTGGAAGTCTTCGTCCGGCGCCTTGGCTTTTTCGTAGTTTTGGGTGATCGAATCGCCGATCAGCAGCAATTTGGCATCCGGGTGCTGCTTGACCTGTTCCAGCACCTGGGCATGCCGCTGCGCCCACCAGGACTCCTGCAGGCGATCGGTCGGCACGATCGACGGTGGCGGCGTTTGCGCGCTTGCCATCGTGCAGAACAGCAGCAGCCCCCAGCACCAAAGCGTATGTGCAAAGCCGGAGCGTGAAACACGGAACCAAGCAGCGTGCGAAGACCGGGACATGCGCGCACCAGACACGGGAGAGGCGTCGATTGTGGTCCGCGCCTGCAACGCAGGACAAGCGTTGGCGTAGCCGCCCTTGGTGATCACAACGCACTGCAGCAAGCGGTCGGACCTTGCCGCATCGCTGCGACCCGAGCGCGCTCCAGCGTTGCCGCGTATAGCGGCAGCGCGGGAGCGCGGCAAGACCTCAACGCAAGCCAGTCTCGCCTCGCGCAATCACCAGGCGCTGGATTTCCGAGGTGCCCTCGCAGATTTCGGTGATCTTTGCATCGCGGAGAGCGCTCCAGCGTTGCCGCGCGTGGCGGCAGCGCTGGAGCGCGGTCGACTTCAGCGCAAGCCAGTCTCGCCGCGCGCAATCACCAGGCGCTGGATTTCCGAGGTGCCCTCGTAGATTTCGGTGATCTTTGCATCGCGGAGAGCGCTCCAGCGTTGCCGCGCGTGGCGGCAGCGCTGGAGCGCGGTCGACTTCAGCGCAAGCCAGTCTCGCCGCGCGCAATCACCAGGCGCTGGATTTCCGAGGTGCCCTCGTAGATTTCGGTGATCTTTGCATCGCGAAAGTAGCGCTCCAGCGGCATTTCTTTCGAATACCCCATGCCGCCATGGATTTGCACGGCCTGATGGGTGATCCACATCGCCGCCTCGGATGCAGTGAGCTTGGCCACTGCCGCTTCGGTGCCGAACTTCTGCCCCTGCCCTTTCAACCACGCGGCGCGCAGCGTCAGCAGCAGCGCTGCATCCAGCTTGCACTTCATGTCGGCGATCTTGGCCTGGGTCATCTGGAACGTGCCGATCGCCGCGCCGAATGCCTTGCGCTCCTTGACGTAGGCCAGCGTGGCCTCATAAGCCGCACGTGCAATCCCGACCGCTTGCGAGGCAATACCGATGCGCCCGGCGTCCAGAACGCTCATCGCAGTCTTGAAGCCCTCGCCTTCCACGCCCAGCACTTCATCGGGCTGCGCAACGTAATCGGCAAACTCGATTTCGCAGGTGGCCGAGGCGCGAATGCCGAGCTTGGGCTCGGTCTTGCCGCGATGAAAACCGGCGCGATCGGTGTCGACCATGAACGCAGTGATGCCGCGCGAACCCTTGTCCGGCTCGGTCATTGCAAACAAGACGATGTACTTGGCCACCGGGCCGGAGGTGATCCAGCTCTTCTTGCCGTTGATGAGGAAGCTGCCATCGGCCTGCTTGACCGCGCGGCAGCGCATTGCCGAGGCATCCGAGCCGGACTGCGGCTCGGTCAGCGCGAACGCACCGATGTGCGCGCCTTCGGCGATCGCGCGCACGTAGAGCTGCTTTTGCGCTTCGCTGCCGTTCTTCAGAATACCGGTGCAAAACAGCGAGTTGTTGACCGAAACGATGGTGGAATGCGCGCCGTCGGCCGCGGCGATTTCGATCATCGCCAGCGCGTAGCTGATCGGGTCCATGCCGGCGCCGCCGTATTCGACCGGCACCTCGATGCCCATCAGGCCGTTTTCGCCCAACAGGCGGATATTTTCGAGCGGGAATTCGCCGCTACGGTCGAATTGCTCGGCGCTGGGCGCGATCTTTTCCTGCGCGATGCGGCGCGCCACATCCTGGATCATTAATTGTTCTTCGGTGAAGCTGAAATCCACGTCGCACCCCTTCAGGCCTGAGCTGAGCCCCATTGTAGCGCCAACCATTCGCATGCGTATGTAGTTGACCGCACCTGGCGCCGGGTCGAAAATATCTCCATATCGCGATATAGAGATATTCATGGATCTGGAAGACTGGTCGGCACGCCTGAAGGTATTCGCCGACGCCACCCGAGTCCGCCTGCTGGCCTTGCTGGAGCAGGAAGAACTCACCGTGGCCGAGCTGTCGGCCATCACCCGCCTGGCGCAGCCGCGGGTGTCCACGCACCTGGCCAAACTCAAGGAAGCCGGGCTGGTCCGCGACCGTCGCGCCGGGGTGTCGGCGTATTACCGCTTCGACGAAGTGTCGCTGGACCCGGCCCAACGGGCGCTGTGGCTGGCACTGAGCACCGGCAGCGACGACCCGTTGTTGCGCCAGGATGCCGAGCGCGTGGCCGCCGTGCTGGCCAACCGTGCCGCGGACCAGAACTGGGCCGATTCGGTGGCCGGCGACATGGAGCGGCATTACTCGCCGGGCCGCACCTGGGAGGCCCTGGCGCGCACCGCCCTGCCCCTGCTGGAAACCGGCGACGTGCTCGATATCGCGTCCGGCGACGGCGTGCTGGCCGAACTGGTGGCACCGCACGCCACCCGCTACATCTGCATCGACACCAGCGCGCGCGTAGTTGCGGCCGCCAGCGAGCGCCTGCGCAAACTACGCAACGTGGAAGTGCGCGAAGGCGATATGCATGCGCTGCCATTCCCCGTTGCCAGCTTCGACCTGGTGGTGCTGATGCATGCACTGACCTACGCGGCCAAACCGGCGCAGGCGGTAGCCGAATCGGCGCGCGTGCTGCGCCCGGGCGGCCGCCTGCTGCTGTGCAGCCTGGCCAAGCACGAACATCGCGCCGCAGTGCATGCGTACGGCCACGTCAATCTGGGCTTTGCGGTCAAGGAGTTGCGCAAGTTCGTTGAAAAAGCCGGGCTGGACGTCTCCAGCCTGGAGACGGTGACACGCGAAAAACGCCCGCCCCATTTCGAAGTGATCTCGCTGATTGCGGTGAAGCCGGGAATGGCGAATCGGGATTCGGGATTAGTGGAAAACAAAGACACCGCTGCGCGGAGAACCGGACCATGACGCACGTGCGAATCCCTAATCCCGAATCTCCAATCCCGTTTGCATTGCCGTGGCTGCATCCAGAACGCGCAGCCAAGCTCACTGCCGCGCTTGCCGAGCGCATCCTCATCATCGATGGGGCGATGGGCACCATGATCCAGCGCCACGATCTGCAGGAGACCGATTACCGCGGCACCCGCTTTGCCGACGGCTACGACAGTGCGCACGTGCACGGCCCCGGTTGCGACCACGCGCACGTACCGCAGGGCCACGACCTGAAGGGCAACAACGATCTGCTGCTGTTGACCCGCCCGGAAATCATTGCCGGCATTCATCGTGCCTACCTGGAGGCAGGTGCCGATCTCCTGGAAACCAATACCTTCAACGCCACGTCGGTGAGCCAGGCCGACTATCACCTGGAACATCTGGTGTACGAGTTGAACAAGGCCGGCGCACAGGTCGCGCGCGCCTGTTGCGACGACGTCGAGGCGTTGACCCCGCACAAGCCGCGCTTTGTGATCGGCGTGCTCGGCCCCACCAGCCGTACTGCCTCGATCAGCCCGGACGTCAACGACCCGGGCTACCGCAATACCAGTTTCGATGCGCTGCGCGCAACCTATCGCGAGGCTATCGAGGGCCTGATCGATGGCGGCGCGGATACGCTGATGGTGGAAACCATCTTCGACACGCTCAACGCCAAGGCCGCGCTGTATGCGATCGAAGAGGTCTTCGACGCGCGCGGCGGGCGTTTGCCGGTGATGGTCTCCGGCACCATCACCGATGCATCCGGTCGCACCTTGTCGGGACAGACTGCCGAAGCGTTTTATGCATCCGTCGCGCACGGCCGGCCGTTGTCGATCGGCCTGAATTGCGCGCTCGGCGCCAGGGATTTGCGCCCGCATGTGGAAACGCTGGCGCAGATCGCCGACACCTATGTCAGTGCGCATCCGAATGCCGGCTTGCCGAATGCCTTCGGCGAATACGACGAGACGCCGGAAGAAATGGCGCAGACGCTGCGCGAATTCGCACAGGCCGGCCTGCTCAATCTGGTCGGCGGCTGCTGCGGCACCTCGCCCGACCATATCCGCGCCATTGCCGAGGCGGTCGCTGATCTGCCACCGCGGCAATTGCCGGGCGCACAAGAGCTGGCGGCGTGATGCTTCAGGCTCACCCTCATCCGCCCTTCGGGCACCTTCTCCCGCTGGCGGGAGAAGGACAGCGCGGCGCTTGGATTGCCGCAAGGACGCGCCGTGCGCAGTCCACCTGCCTTCTCCCGCTTGCGGGAGAAGGTGGCGCGAAGCGCCGGATGAGGGCCGCATTGCACCGCGCCCCAGGGGCGGGCCGTAAACACCGACTCACCACGACCGATCGCGCCGCGCACCTTCTCCCGCTGGCGGGAGAAGGACAGCGCGGCGCTTGGATTGCCGCAAGGACGCGCCGTGCGCAGTCCACCTGCCTTCTCCCACTTGCAGGAGAAGGTGGCGCGAAGCGCCGGATGAGGGCCGCATTGCACCGCGCCCCAGGGTCGGGCCGTGAACACCTACTCACCACGACCGATCGCGCCGTCGGCGTCGCCTTCCAGCAGAGCCTTGCATGAGCACTCCCCGCTACACCCGCTTGTCCGGCCTTGAGCCGCTGGTCATTACGCCGGACCTGTTGTTCGTCAACGTCGGCGAGCGCACCAACGTCACCGGCAGTGCGCAGTTCCGCAAGCTGATCAAGGAGGAGCGCTACGAGGAAGCGGTGGAGGTCGCGCGTCAGCAGGTGGACAGCGGTGCGCAGATCCTCGACGTCAACATGGATGAAGGCCTGATCGATTCGGAGAAGGCAATGACGCGCTTTCTCAACCTGATCATGTCCGAGCCGGATATCGCGCGCATTCCGGTGATGGTGGATTCGTCCAAGTGGAGTGTCATCGAAGCGGGATTGAAGTGCCTGCAAGGCAAGAGCGTGGTGAATTCCATCTCGCTCAAGGAAGGCGAAGCGGTGTTCATCGAACACGCCCGCAAGGTCTTGCGCTACGGCGCCGCCGCGGTGGTGATGGCCTTCGACGAAGCGGGCCAGGCCGACACCTGCGCACGCAAGGTCGAGATCTGCACGCGCGCCTACACGCTGCTGACCGAGCAGGTGGGCTTTCCGCCGGAAGACATCATCTTCGACCCGAACATCTTTGCCGTGGCCACCGGCATCGAAGAGCACGACAACTACGCGGTGGACTTCATCGAAGCTACCCGCATCATCAAGGACACGCTGCCGCACTGCCATGTGTCCGGCGGCGTTTCCAATGTCTCGTTCTCGTTCCGCGGCAACGAAACCGTACGCCAGGCAATCCACTCGGTGTTCCTGTTCCATGCGATCAAGGCCGGTATGGACATGGGCATCGTCAACGCCGGCGGCATGCCGATCTACGACGAACTGGACCCGGAACTGCGCGTGCGCGTGGAGGACGTGATCCTCAACCGACGCCGTGACGGCACCGAACGTCTGCTGGAAATCGCCGAGCGCTACAAGGGCACCAAGGGCGCGGCAAAAGTCGAAGACCTGGCCTGGCGCGACAAGCCGGTACGCGCGCGCCTGGCGCATGCGCTGGTGCATGGCATCGACGCATTCGTGGAAACCGATACCGAAGAAGCGCGCCAGCATTCCACACGCCCTCTGGACGTGATCGAAGGCCCGCTGATGGACGGCATGAACGTAGTGGGCGATTTGTTCGGCGCCGGCAAGATGTTTTTGCCGCAGGTGGTCAAGTCCGCGCGCGTGATGAAAAAAGCGGTGGCGTATCTGCTGCCCTTCATCGAAGCGGAAAAACTGCGCACCGGCGATGTCGGCAAGTCCAACGGCAAGATCATCATGGCCACCGTCAAGGGCGACGTGCACGACATCGGCAAGAACATCGTCGGCGTGGTGTTGGCCTGCAACAACTTCGATGTGGTGGATCTGGGCGTAATGGTCTCGGCGCAGGTGATCCTGGATCGCGCACGCGAAGAAAACGCGGATCTGATCGGGCTGTCCGGCCTCATCACGCCATCTCTGGAAGAAATGTCGCATGTGGCGCGCGAGATGCAGCGGCAGGGCTTTGACATTCCGTTGTTGATCGGCGGCGCAACGACCTCGCGCGCGCACACCGCGCTGAAGATCGACCCGCACTACACCGCGCCCACCGTGTGGGTGAAGGACGCCTCGCGTGCCGTGGGCGTGGCGCAGTCGCTGATCTCGCGCGACCTACGCCAGGCCTTCGTCGCCGCCAACGATGCCGATTACGCGGAAATCCGCGCACGCCACCGTAATCGCGGCGATGCCAAGCGCTTGGTGTCGCTCGAAAAAGCGCGTGCGCAACGCTTCGACGGCGATTGGGGCACTTACACGCCACCGGCCCCACGCCGGCCAGGCATCCACGTCTTCGACGACTACCCGTTGCAGGAGCTGATCGAACTCATCGACTGGACGCCGTTCTTTCAGGCATGGGAACTGGCCGGCAAGTTTCCCGCGATTCTCAGCGACGAAATCGTCGGCACCCAGGCCAGCGAGCTGTATCGCGACGCACGCCGCATGCTCAAGCGCATCGTCGAAGAGAAGTGGCTGACGGCCAAGGCCGTGTTCGGGCTGTGGCCGGCAAATAGCGTTGGGGATGATGTTGAGGTGATCCTGACGGACCCCCGGGATTCGGAAGTCGAGATTGGAGATTGGCAGAAGCAAAGCCAATCCCGAATTTCCAATCCCCAATCCCGGCAACTCCTGCACTTTTTGCGCCAACAAGTCGACAAGCCCATCGACCGCCCGGATTTCTGCCTGGCCGATTTCATCGCTCCGAAAAGCAGCGGCACGCAGGACTGGATCGGCGCCTTCGCGGTCACTGCCGGCATCGGTATCGATGCGCATGTGGCCCGGTTCGAAGCCGCGCACGACGACTACAATTCCATCCTGCTCAAGGCTCTGGCCGACCGTCTGGCAGAGGCACTGGCCGAGCGCCTGCATCAACGCGTGCGCACCGAGTTCTGGGGTTATGTCGAGGACGAAGCGTTGGACAACGAAGCCTTGATCGCCGAGCGCTATCGCGGCATTCGCCCGGCACCCGGTTACCCGGCCTGCCCCGAACACAGCGAAAAACGTACCTTGTTCGATCTGCTCGATGCCGAGCGCAACGCCGACATGTCGCTGACCGAAAGCTTCGCGATGCTGCCCACCGCCGCGGTCTCCGGGTATTACTTCAGCCACCCCAAGAGCCAGTACTTCGTGGTCGGGCGACTGAGCAAGGAACAGGTGGCCGATTACGCAAAGCGCAAGGGCATCACGCCGGCACTGGCCGAGCGTTGGCTGGCATCGAATCTGGATTACGACCCGGAGTAAGGGCATCTGCAGTCCGCAGATCGTAGAAGCGCACCCGGGCGCGATGAGGCTTTCCTGGTAGAACCTCATCGCGCCCGGGTGCGCTCCTACGCTGCAACGCCACCGCATTGCGCGGCGGCGCTTGGATCACGCCAGCATCAAGCAGCCGGCCGCAACACGTTCAAGACTTCGTAGCACGCGCCCATGGTGTGGTAATCGGTCTTACCCGCCGGGCTTTTCTCATCGCTGTACTTGCGGTTGTCCGCATCCAGGATGCGATACCACGCGCCATACTGATGGTCGATCATGTGCGCCCACGAATAGGCCCACAGCGTGTCGTACCACTGCCAGTAGCGATCGTCGCCGCTGCGCTGCGCCAGCAATGCAGCAGCGGCCAACGACTCGGCCTGCACCCAGAAATACTTGTCGTCGTCGCAGACATTGCCTTCAGGGTCGAAGCCGTAATACAGCCCGCCGCGCTGCGTATCCCATGAGCGCTCCACCGCCACATCGAACAGGTGCTGCGCGGTGGGCAGCAACCAGTCGGCCGGCGCATAGCGATCCAGCAGCATCAGCAGCTTGGCCCATTCGGTCTGATGGCCCGGCTGAAAGCCCCACGGGCGGAACAGGTGCTTGGGATTGTCGCGGTTGTAATCCCAGTCGATATTCCAATGCAGATCGTAATGCTCCCACACCAGCCCATCGGCCTTGGCAGCCTGGCGTTGGGTCATGTTCTCCGCCAGCACCAGTGCACGATCGAGATAACGCTGCTCGCCGCTGGCCTCGTACGCAGCAATCATCGCCTCGCACATATGCATGTTGGCGTTCTGACCGCGGTAGCTGGTGAAGTTGAACTGCGCGTCGGCTTCGTCGCGATACAAGCCGAAGCCTGCTTCCCAGAAGTGTTTTTCCAGCAGTTGCCAGGTTTCGTCCATCCACTCACGCGCCTCATCGACGCCGGCTTTCAAGCCGCACGAATACGCCAGCAACACAAAGGCAACGCCGTAGCAGTGATTCATGTCGTCTTCGACCACGCCATCGCGCAGCGTCCACGCGTAACCCCCGGTTTGCGGGTTGCGATGCACGTTGCGCAGATAGTCCAGCCCGTGACGTACCGCCTGCAGGTACGCAGCATCGCCGAACTCGCGGTAGGCCATCGCGTAGTTGAAGACGAAGCGCGTACTGCTGACCAAGTGCCGATGCCCGGCATCGTAGATCGAACCGTCATCGCGGAAATACTGGAAAAACCCACCGGCCGGATCGATCGCGCGCGGATGATAGAACGCCATGGTGTCGGCGATGTGCTGGCGCAAGACGTCGGCCGAACGGAAATCGGGTGCGGGTGTTGCAGGCAAACGGCTCATGATTGTTCCTGGATCAAGGAATGGACTTCATCGATGCTCGGCATTGCCGCGAACGCGCCCTTGCGCGTCACCGCCAGCGCGCCGACCGCGGCAGCAAACCGGATCACCTCATTGATTACCGCGGGATCACCGCACAGCTGCTCCAGCGATGCAGCACGCGTCGCCAGCTGATACAGCAGCCCGCCGACGAACGCATCGCCGGCGGCGGTGCTATCGCGCACCTGCACCTGGAACGCCGGCACCTGGCCCGAATCGGTCCGTGTCTGCCAATGCACCGGCCCGCCGCCATAGGTGACCAGCAACCAACTGGCCCTGCCCTGCCACAGCTTTTGCGTGACCGCACTGGCGTCGCTATCGAGCGTTCCCGCCAGATACTCAAGTTCCTCGCGCGAAAGCTTGACCACATCGGCCAACGCCAGCGCCTCCCATAGCAACGGCGCCGGGTCGACATCCTGCGGCCACAGCATCGGGCGCAGATTCAGATCAAGGCTGACGATGGCGCCATCGGCGCGCGCACGGCGCATGCCGTCGAGCGTGCACTGGGCAATTTCCGGCTCGGTCATGCTGTTGGAGCACACATGCAAGACCGCTGCCTGCGTAAACCCGTCCGCAGCGAAGTGCTCGGGACGGAACAACAGGTCCGCTGCCGGTGGACGGTAGAAACTGAAACTGCGTTCGCCCGCGTCGTCCAACGCAACGAACGCCAACGCAGTCTTGGCCTGATCGGTGCGTACGATGCCGTCGGTCGCCACGCCGGATTGCTGCAGGCTTTGCAGCAGGAAATCGCCGAACATGTCGCGCCCGAGCATGCCCACAAAATGCGCAGCGCCCCCCAGGCGCGCCACCGCAACGGCGACATTGGCCGGCGCACCGCCGGCATATTGCGCGAAGGTGCGCGCCTCGTCCGGGCGGGCCTGCGGCAACGCCAGCATGTCGATCAGCGCTTCGCCGAAACACACCACCTGATGCCTGCTCGCACTCATGCGCGTGCCTCCGCCAGTGCGCCGCGCAACCGCGAGCCCCAGATACCGTAGAACACGATGTACAGGTAGCACAGCAACGGCAGCACGAACGACTCATGCAGGCCGATGCTGTCGGCGAGCAACCCTTGCAGATACGGCACGATTGCGCCGCCGACAATGGCCATGATCAGCAGGCTCGACGCGCGCCCGGTCAGCGGACCAAGCCGCTCGATGCCCAGGGTGAAGATGGTCGGGAACATGATCGAATTGAACAGGCCGATCGCCACCAGCGCGTACACCGCCAACATGCCGCCGCTGGCCATGGTCAGGCCCAGCAACACCGCGTTGATTGCAGCGAACACCGACAACAACACGCGCGGCGACAGCTTGGCCAGCAGCGCCGAGCCGATGAAACGGCCGATCATCGCCAGCGTCCAGTAGGCCGACACATACTTGGTTGCCTCGCGCTCGGTGAACCCACCGATCTGCGGCAGCGAGAAGTAATTGACCATCAGGCTGCCGATCGCCACTTCTGCGCCAACGTAGAAAAAGATCGCCAACACACCGAAGCGCACATGCGGGTATTGCAAGGCGTCGAGCAAGGAATGCGTGCTGTCGTCTTTCTGTGCGCTGGCGTCGGTCAGAGCCGGCAGACGGAACAAAAACACGAAGATCGCCAACAGGAACAGCACGATGCCCAGCCCGATGTACGGGCCTTGCACGGCCTGCGCTTCCTGCACGCGATAAGCCAGTTGCTCAGCTTCCGGCAGGGCCTTCAGTTGGTCGCCGCTCATTACCGTGTTGGACAGGATCAACCAGCCGCCCAACAGTGGCGCGATTGCAGTGCCGAGCGAATTCAGTGCCTGGGCCAGGGTCAAGCGACTGGAGGCGCTACGCTCGGGCCCCAGCAAGGCGACGTAGGGATTGGCCGCCACCTGCAAGATGGTGATGCCAGTGGCCAATACGAACAACGCGCCGAGAAATGCGCTGTACACGCGCAATTCCGCCGCCGGCCAGAAGCCCAGCGCGCCGACCGCCGCCACCGCCAAGCCGGCCACGATACCCTGCTTATAGCCCAACCGGTTCACCAGCCAACCGGCCGGCAGCGACATCAGGAAATAGGCACCGAAGAAGGTGAACTGCACCAGCATCGCCTGCGCGAAGTTGAGCTCGAACACCGCCTTCAGATGCGGAATCAGGATGTCGTTGAGGCAGGTCAGAAAGCCCCACATGAAAAAGATCGTGGTGACCACCGACAACGCGACGCCGTTGTTGACGGGCGCCTTGTTGCCGCTGGGCACGGAGGATTGCGTGGAAAGGGAAACCATAGGGATTGCCTGGTCAGCGGCCTGAGGCCTTGGTAGGGGAATGGGCGGATGGACCGCTTGGGGGAGGTGGTGACATTCGCGTTGTGGGTCCGCAGGCGCTGCTCGCACGAATATTCAGTGCGACTGCGGCGGTCAGCTGTTGTGCGGCAAGCTCGGGGCTACCGATACGTTGCAGCACCAATTGCGCAGCCTGCCTGCCCCGCGCACGCGGGTCTGCAGCCAGGGTGGTCAATGCAGGCGTGAACAGCGCCGCTTCGGCGATATCGTCGAAGCCGGTCACCGCGAAGTCGCGGCCGGGTACGAGGCCGTGCTTGGCCAGTGCCGCCATCAAGCCGAGCGCAACGGTGTCGTTGTAGCAGACCGCCGCAGTCGCTGCCTGCGCCGTACTGTTTAGCAAGCGCGCCCCGCAGACTGCGGCGTCCTGGCGATTTGGAGCCGACTCGACGTAATGCGTTTCCAGGTCCGCCTCCTGCATCGCACGCGCGTAGCCGGCGCGGCGCTGGCGGCAGGAACTGGATGCGGCATGCCCACCGAAGAACACGATACGCCGATGACCTTGCGCGATCAGATGCGAGCAGGCCACGAACGCGCCTTGTGCGTTGTCGAGCGCCAGCAGATCCCATTGCGCGCCTTCCACCTCGCGATTGAACAGCACCACGTTGCGCTGGCGGCCGAGCACCTGGCTCAGCGCCTGCGCCTGGCTGCCTTCGGCCGGCGACAGGATGATGCCCGCCGGCGTGTGCTCCATCAGCGAGGTCAGCACTGCTTGTTGACGCTGCGTCGATTCGCCGGTGCTACCGAGCAAGGTGACATAGCCGGCTGCGCCCAGTGCTTCGTCGACGCCGGCGGCGAACTCGGCAAAAAACGGGTTGGACAAATCGTTGATCACCAGCGCGACGCTGGACGAGGTGCGCTGGCGTAAGTTCGCCGCGGCGCGGTTGTAGACGTAATTCTGCCGATCCAGCTCGGCCTCCACGCGCGCGCGCGTGCTCGCATGCACGAGCGGGCTACCGCGCAACACCAGCGACACCGTTGCGCGCGAGACACCAATGGCGCCGGCGATATCGCGTAACGTCACCGCGCCGCGCCGCGCGCCCGGCGTCGCGTCGTCCGCCGTCATCTCGGGTGTCGGCTTGGCTGGCGTCACGTGGCAAGCCTTGCGGTGGAAGAAAGACGCATGCAGTGGCATCAAATTGGATCGATCCAATTAGGCCTTTTCCGCGCAGCCAATGCATGCGGCAGTGCAACATAGCTCATCTGGCACCAGGCTGAGAGGCCCAGGGCAACGCGCCGACTGGCCAGTGACCCAGCAGCGGCGGTTCGCGCCGCTCACTCAAACGCGATCGACAGTCCGATGCCACCCTGCCAGTCCGGGCTTTCCGAGGTCAGTCCGCGCAACACCGACACATCCAGCTGCATCGCATGCGGCAGCTGCCAGGCGCCACCCGCGCCAGCCACACGCGCATGCTCGCTGCCGGTGTCCAAGCCCGCTTCCACATAGCTGCTGAAATGGTCGCCGGAGAAAAACGTGTAATTGGGAGAGAACGTCCAGGTGTGCCCGTCGTCGTCGCGCGCGTAATTGACGTATAACGCGATGGCGCGCTGCTGCGCCAGATCCCAGGATGCAGTCACCCCGAGTTCGCGCGAGTAGCCGTCGCTGAAGGCCGGGCTGCCGGTCGGAATGCTGTAAGTGCCCAACGCAGCCCAATGAAAGTTCTCCGAGCGCGATGGCAAGGCCACCTTCAACCCGACACTGCTGTCGCCACCGCCACGCACCCGCGCGCCACCGCCATGCTGCCAGTTGTAGCTGTCGCTCCCGAGTTGCAGCTCCACATCCTGGAACAACCCCAGACGCAGCAGCGTGTCGGCAGTGTATTGGGTCGTGCGCTGCCCGCCGCTGCGATCGGTACTCGCATCCGGCAAGCCCTGTTCCCAGGCAAACGCACCTGGCTGCAACGCCTCCGCAGCGAACGGAATGCCCGGCCGGTCGAACGCTGGCGCATCGTCTGCCTGCGCGGCGGCGTGCCCGCTAGCCACGCACAGCGCAAGCATCGCCAAAGCCGACGGCGTTCGGCGCGGCGCCCGCACCGGCACGCGAACAGGCGCACGAGAGACGACGGCCGCCACGGCGTTGGATTTCAAGGATTTCGACGACAGGGACATATGCAGCACCATTGGCAGGACAGAGCAACCACGCAGGGACGAGGGAACGGCAGAGGCGCCAGCCTGCATCGATACGTAACGGCGCGCATGGTGCCGCGCCGCCTGTGACCGGCTTGTATAGCGGCGCTCTGGCCATTGTCTGCCGGGTTAGCGGTCAGGGTGAGCCCCGATGGCAGTGCGGCACCATGACCAGACAACCAGCATGCGTTCTACGCCCGACAATCCGATGGCCGCCCTCTGGCTTACGCGGCGGCTGCGCGCTTGCTGGCTGCGGAAAATGCCTAAAAAAAGGGCACCCGTAGGCGCCCGTATACAACACACACCACGCAGCGCGTCTTACCAGACCAGATCGTCGGGCACCTGATATTTCGGATCAGCGTACGGGTCCTCGCCCGCTGGTGCGTTTGGGTCCACTTTCAATGCCACCGATGGGGCGAACACCGCTTCGGCTTCGGCGAGAAGCTCGGCAGTCACCAGCAGATAGCGTCCGTTGAGTTGCAGCACGCCCAGCTCCCCGGCGTTGAGCGCCTTGAGCTGATCGGCGTTGACGTAAATGCGCTTGATCTTGCCGCCATACGGAAAGTGCCGGGCGATATCCGCAGCGGCATCATTCAGGCCCTTGTCCTTCACCAGCGCTTCGAGCTTGGCCTTGGCTTCGCGACGCAGACGTGCTTCTTCCTGCTTCACTCGCTCGGCTTCGATGCGCTCGTCCTTCTCGCGCTGCGCACGGATCGCATAGGCCTTGGCCAGATCGATATCTTCGCGCGTGCGCGCCGGCCTGGGGCCACGGCGATCTGCAGCGGGATGCTGCGGACGCGGCGCTGCACCGGGCTTGCCGTCATGACGACGCTCGGGCCTGCCAGCGGGTTGGCGCTCGCCATGGCCATCGGTCGCCGCAGCGGCATGCGGACGCTGCGGCCCCCTGGCCTGGCCCGGCCGATTACCCCCGGGTGCTGGCTTGCCGCCATTGCCATGCGCACGCGCTGCAGGACGTGCATCGGGTTTGCGTTCGGGCTTGGGCGCGGACTTGAAGCCCAACCCAAGCAACTGGTCACGTAAGGTATCGCTCATGGCGGTGGCAATCTGCAATCAGTAGTGCGGAGGCGGCGGTTCGTCCGCTGCATCGGCAAACAATGTGGAGCGCACCTTGCCCAGATCCTCGAGCAGGTGGCGGATCAATTCGGCATTACGTGCGCCCGTCAAACGGGCGTCTGCAAGTGCTTCACTCAGTTCGTTGAGCGCCTGCTCCTGGAAGGAGAGGCGCGTTTCCAATTCGATCAACCGCGCTTCCAGCGCGCGGTCTTGCAGCGGGAGTTGCTCATGCATACAGCGAACGGCCTCGTCCAATGGCGTAGTACGCCAGACCTGCGGCTTCGATCTCTTGCGGGTCGTAAAGGTTGCGGCCGTCGAAGACGACATCGTCCTTCAAGGCCTGCTTGATCTTGCCGAAGTCCGGGCTCCGGAACTGCTTCCACTCGGTAACCACGACCAGTGCGTCGGCATCTTCCAGTGCAGAAAAGGCATTGTCGCAGAAGGTCAGATCATCGCGCTCGCCGAAGATGCGCCTGGCTTCGCGAGTGGCTTCAGGGTCGTAGACGCGCACGGTGGCACCGGCTTCCCACAACTGTTCCATCAAGCGACGGCTGGACGCAGCACGCATGTCGTCGGTATTGGGCTTGAACGCCAGACCCCACACCGCGAAGGTCTTGCCGGCCACAATGCCGGCGCCCTCGGTGCCGTAATGCCGCTGCACCAGTTCGAACAGATGGCCCTTCTGCGCGTTATTGACGCTTTCCACTGCGTTGAGCAGGGTCGGCTGCATTCCGTATTGCTCGGCCGTCTTGGCCAATGCCTGCACGTCCTTCGGGAAGCACGAGCCGCCGTAACCGGCGCCGGGATAGATGAAGTGCCAGCCAATACGCGGATCAGAGCCGATGCCGTTACGCACGTGTTCGACGTCGGCACCGACACGCTCGGCAATATTGGCGATCTCGTTCATGAAACTGATCTTGGTCGCCAGCATCGCGTTGGCCGCGTACTTGGTCAGCTCGGCCGAACGCACGTCCATTTCGACGATGCGATCGCGGTTGCGATTGAACGGTGCGTACAGGCGACGCATGCGCGCAATGGCCGCCGGCTTCTTGGCGCCGATCACGATGCGGTCCGGGCGCATGCAGTCGGCCACCGCGTCGCCTTCCTTGAGGAATTCGGGGTTGGAGACGACATCGAAGTCGTGCGCCACTCCGCGCGCGGCCAGTTCTTCCTGGATCGCCGCGCGCACGCGATCGGCCGTGCCGACCGGCACCGTTGACTTGTTGACCACGATCGCCGGGCCGTCGATATGTCGGCCCACCGTGCGCGCAACTGCCAGCACGTATTGCAGGTCGGCACTCCCATCCTGGTCGGCCGGCGTGCCTACGGCAATGAAGGTGATCTCGCCATGCGCGATCGCGGCAGCCGCGTCGCTGGTGAAGCGCAACCTGCCGGCGGCATGGTTGGCCTTCACCATCGGCTCCAGGCCGGGCTCGTAGATCGGAATCAGCCCGCGATTGAGGGCATCAAGCTTGGCTTGATCGATATCCACGCAGACGACCTGATGCCCCACTTCCGCCAGGCAGGCACCGGTCACAAGACCCACGTAGCCGGTGCCGAAGATCGCAACGCGCATGGAATGAACTGCCTCCTGCGGAAGATCAGGGAAGGATACCCATCAGTTCGACATCGAACGTCAACGTTGCGTCAGGTCCGATCGGCCCTCCTTGCGTGCCGTTCGGGCCATAGGCCAAGTTGGATGGAATCCAGAAACGGTATTTCGAACCGACCGGCATCAACGCCACGCCCTCGGTCCAACCGGGAATGACTTGATCCAGACCGAACTCCGCCGGCTGGCCGCGCTGGTAGGAACTGTCGAAGACCTGCCCGTTGAGCAGCTTGCCTTCGTAGTTCACACGCACCTTGCTGGTCCGCATCGGGCGCTCGCCGCTACCCTGGCGCAACACCATGTACTGCAGGCCGGACGCGGTAGTGATCACGCCCTTCTCGGTCTTGTTCTTGGCAAGGAATTCATTGCCCTGCTGGCGATTGTTGGCAGCGGCAGCGCCCTGCTTGGCAGAGGCGAATGCCTGCATGGTGGCTGCGGCCTCCTGCTGGGTCAGACGCGTGGTGCCCTTGGCGAACACGGTACGCACCGCTTCCATCAGGATCGACAGATCGATCTCGTCTTTGATACCGGCCAGCGACGGACCAACCGCGCGATCGCCGAGCATCAGGCCGACATTTTCCTTGGACGGTGCAGCCGGCGCGGCGCCCGGCGCCATGCCTGGCACCTGCTGGCCGTTGCGGGCAGCGAGCGCGGTACGCAATGCAGTATCGGTGGCCTGGGTCTGCTCATCCGACAACAGCGGCTTGCCGCCCTTGAATGCATTTTCGATGGCGCGTTGCATCGCGTTCACATCGATGTCCTGAGCGATCGGCTCGAACGAACGTGCCACGTCCATACCGATGGCGTAGCTGACGTTGTCGCGCGTGCTCTTATCAGACGATGCATTCAAAGCTGGCTTCTCCTTGGTGGCCGCTGCGGCCGGTTGCTGCGACATCGCCGGCATCGACGCCGCCATTGCCACCATCAGTAACGACGCCGCCGCGCCGCGCTTTCCCATCTTCATTCGATGCACTTCCCAAAAGTGAAAAGACACGCCACCGATGGCGCTGAATGCGCATTGTCGCACGCGCGCGCGGCGATGCGAGCGCTGCGCTCAGCGCGCCGGCGCCTTGAGCTCGCGTTCGATTGCTGCCAGCACGCTCGGATCGTCCGGTTTGATCTTGCTGGGGAACTGCGCAACCACCCGGCCATCGCGACCGATCAGATACTTGTGGAAGTTCCAGCCCGGCGCCACGCCAGTGGCCTGGGTCAGGCGCTGATACAGCGGCGTTGCCTCGGCACCCAGCACATGGACCTTCTCAAACATCGGGAACTTCACGCCATAGGTCAGCGTGCAGAATTCCTGGATCTGCTTCTCAGATCCCGGTTCCTGTCCCTGGAAATCGTTGGACGGAAAGCCCAGCACGGTGAAGCCGCGGCTGCCGAAGCGCTGGTTGAGCGCTTCCAGACCTTCGTACTGCGGGGTGAAGCCGCACTTGCTGGCGGTGTTGACCACCATGACAACCTTGCCGCCGTAGGTACGGTTCAGGTTGATCGGCGTCTTGCCGGCCAGCGGCCGGTACTCCACATCCAGTACCGGGGTGCCGGCAGCGAACGCAGGCGTTGCAAAAAAGCCAGTCAATACAAGAGCTAGCAGACGATTGAGCAACATGAGCAATGCCCTTCGATAGTTGAGGCGGCGCACCGATAAAGGGGTGCCATCAGTTGGGGATGACAAACAGTTGACTACCTGCGTGCCGGTGTTATAGTTGAATACAACACCAGTCATCCAACGCAGGGCAAAGCATGAACAGCACACGCTTCACGCGACCAGTTCCGCTGTTGCTGTTCGGCAGCACCCTGTTTGCCATTGGTTGCCTGGGAGCCGCTTCCAGTCAGGTGACGGAGTCCGGCGCCGATTATGGCGTGTCGGAGGCGGTTACGGAAAACGCGACAACTCCCCCCGAAGCGCGTTCCCGGCCTGGCCGGCATGTGCGCGCTTCGCTGTCGATGCCCTATTTCTCCTTCGCGCAGGCCCTGCGCCCACGGAGCTGATCATGAACGACATTCAGTGGAGCGACGGCGCTCCCATCTACCGCCAACTCAAGGAACGGGTGATTGCCATGATGCTCGATGGAATTCTCAAGCCCGGCGATGCCCTGCCCTCGGTGCGCCAGGTGGCGGCCGATTACCAACTCAACCCCATCACCGTCTCGCGCGCCTATCAGGAACTGGCCGACGAGAATCTGGTGGAGAAACGCCGCGGCCTGGGCATGTTCATGACCCCGGAAGCCGCACAGAAGCTGCGTGGCAGCGAACGCGAGCGTTTCTTGAATGAAGAATGGCCCGCCGTGCTGGAAAGGATCCAGCGCCTGGGACTGTCCATCGACGATCTGTTGCCACAGGGAAAAACACCATGACCGCCGTCTCCTCCGACCATGTGGTCGATGCACGTGGCCTGCGCAAGGCCTACAAGCATCGGCTCGCGCTGGACAACACCAGCTTCACCATCGCCGCTGGCCGCATCATTGGATTGATCGGCCCCAACGGCGCCGGCAAGACCACTGCGCTCAAGGCGGTGCTGGGCCTGACCGATTTCGCCGGCGAGTTGCAGGTGTTGGGCATGAATCCGCGCACGCAGCGCAACGCGCTGATGAACGAGGTCTGCTTCATTGCCGATGTGGCGGTGCTGCCGCGCTGGCTGCGGGTCGGCGAAGCGATCGATTTCGTCGCCGGCGTGCATCCGCGTTTCGATCGCGCCAAGTGCGAGCGTTTCCTGGCCAATACCCAGCTCAACCGCAAATCGCGGGTGCGCGAGTTGTCCAAGGGCATGATCGTGCAGCTGCATCTGGCGCTGGTGATGGCCATCGACGCACGCATCCTGGTGCTGGACGAACCGACCCTGGGCCTGGACATCCTCTACCGCAAGCAGTTCTACCAGCGCCTGCTGGAGGATTACTTCGACGAGCAGAAGACCATCATCGTCACCACCCACCAGGTCGAGGAGATCGAACACATCCTCACCGATGTGATGTTCATCCGCGACGGCCGCATCGTGCTCACCGCCGATATGGAAAGCGTCTCCGAGCGCTACACCGAAGTCCTGGTCGGTGCCGATCAGCTGGATGCAGCACGCGCGCTGAAGCCGATCGACGAGCGCGGACTGCCGTTCGGCAAGACCGTGATGTTGTTCGATGGCGCGCCGAAAGAGCAGCTCGCCCGTTTTGGCGAAACCCGCAATCCCGGCCTAGCCGACCTGTTCGTTGCGGTCATGAAGGGGACCTACGCATGAATGCAGTGACCAACCAAGCATCACCCGCACGCACCTTCGCCTGGCTGCTCAAACGCGAATATTGGGAGCACCGTGGCGGCTTCGTGTGGGCGCAGTTCATCACCGGTGGCATTGCGGTGTTCTTCGCGCTGCTGGGCGCGGTGATCGGTGCGATCAGTGCGCGCCGCAACATGGTCGGCGACAGCATCGCCATGGACGACCTGGCCGAATACACCCGCACGCTGGGCCAGGTCGGCGACGGTCTGCTGCTGGGCGGCATCGGCATCGCGTCGGTAGTCCTGGCGTTCGTGGTGTTTTTCTATGCGCTCGGCAGCCTGTACGACGACCGCCGCGACCGCAGCGTGCTGTTCTGGAAATCGTTGCCGGTGTCGGACGTGCAGACGGTGTTGTCCAAGGCCGCCTGGGCGTTGCTGCTGGCGCCGCTGATTTCCATCGCGATCGGTGCGGCGGTCGGCATGGCGCTGTGGTTGATCGCCATCGTTGGCGCCTTGATTGCAGGTGTGCCCAGCCCATGGGCGCTGGCGACCCATTCGCACCCGTTTTCGCTGCTATGGCTGTTGCTGAAGACCGTTCCGATGAGCCTGTTGTGGGCGCTGCCGACCGTGGGCTGGCTGATGTTCTGCTCGGCCTGGGCCAACAGCAAGCCGTTCCTGTGGGCGGTGCTGTTTCCGCTGCTGGCCTGCGTGATGCTGAGCATTCTCTCGGCGATGCCGGGCGTGTCGCTGCCGATCGGCTGGATCTGGTACATCGTCGGCTATCGCGGCCTGCTCAGCGCCCTGCCCGGCACCTGGTCGCCGCTTGCCGTCAGCGGCAATCTGGACAGCAGCATGATCCAGAACCCCAGCGATCTGGTGCAGTGGGCATTGCAGCACACCGATAGCACACGTGTGTATGGCAGCCCTGACATCTGGATCGGCGCAGCCATCGGCGTTGCGTTGATCGCCGCCTCCATCTATCTGCGCCGTCGGCGCTCCGAAGCCTGAGGGACGTCCCATGCGCCTGACCCTGAGCCTGGCCATCCTGCTCGCATTGCCCGGTGTCGCAGCAGCAGAGGAGCAGTGCAAATTCTCCGAACCACGCAGCCTGGACCTGCAGCTGACCGGCGTGAAGTCGGTCCTGTTCGAGGTCGCTTCCAACGACCTGCATCTGGACGCCTCGCCCAGCGGCGGCGGAAAACTGAGCGGGCGCGCCTGTGCTGCCAGGGCTGAGTTGCTCAAGAGCCTGACCGTGACCCAGAAACGCGTCGGCGACAAGCTGGTGGTGACCTTGAACGATGACCGCCGGTTCTCCTTCGGCAACAGTTACTCCTACCTGGATCTGCGCGGCAGCGTGTCCAACACGGTGCTGGTGCAATTCGACGTGGGATCCGGCGATGCGCAGATCAACGGCGCCGCCGCAGTGAGCGCCGATGTGGGTTCCGGCGACATGACGATTCGTCGCACCAAGGGCCGCGTGACTGCCAAGGTGGGCTCCGGCGATGTCGAGCTGGAAGACCTGGGCGCTCTGCGCGTGTTGGCAGTGGGCTCGGGCGATCTCAAGGCGCGTGAGGTGCACGGCGCGGTCGAGGTGGCGAAAGTGCAGTCCGGCGAGGTCAAGCTGCACGGCGTCGCAGGCAACATCAAGATCGGCACGATCGGCTCGGGCGATGTCGATATCCGCGATGTGCAAGGCAATGTCAACGTGGAGTCGGTCGCTTCCGGCGCGTTGAATGTCCGCAAGGTGCGTGGCGATCTGAGCGTGGCGCACAAAGGCAGCGGCGATATCGATGTGAGCGAGGTCTCCGGCAGCACGCGGGTGCCGGCAGACAAATGACGACTTCTTTCTGGATGCGGGGGAATTGCTGATGAAATTGCTTGTTTCGGCGGTAGTGATGAGCGTCTTGCTGGCGGGTTGCGGCAAGTCCGAACCGACCGTCAACGTCTCCGGCCAGGCCAATGGTGCCGGCGTGACCTTTACCGGCAAGAGCCTGACGCTCAAGCGCAATGGCTTGCCCGCCGCCACCATCAGTGCCGATGGCGCGCTCAGCGTCGACGGCAAGCCGGTGGACTTGAACGAGGCGCAACGTCAGGCGATGCGCAGTTACTACGCTCAGGTGCAAGGCGTGGCCAAGAAGGGCATCGACATCGGCACCCAGGGCGCGGCGTTCGGCGCACATGCGGCGGGCGAAGCGATCAAGGGCGTGCTCAGCGGCAATTCCGATCAGATCGGCGACAAGATCGAGGCCGAGGCGGACACCTTCAAGAACAAGGCCCTGCAGATCTGCGACCAGCTGGCCACGCTGCGCACCGCGCAGGATGCAGCCGCGCACCTGGTGCCGGCGTTTGCGCCGTATTCGACCCTGACGCAGCACGACATCGACGATTGCCGCAAGTAGAGCGGCCGACAAACCGACTTCGCCCACCGACAAGCGGGCGTCGTCGGTACGCGGCGCGGCATGTGCCGCTCGTACACTGCGGCGCCTGTGCGCCCCACGCCTAGTCGACGACTAGTCGCGGGGAGGTGGCAGCGCCTCCATCAGCGCCGCTCGGCAACTGCGTATCGCACCGCCTGCACAGCTGTTCGCAGGGCGCGCGCCGCTGCTGATTGGCCGGCCGGAAAGCGCCCCCAGCCGACGATGCGTGCACGGCGACCAAACGGAACGATGCCCTGCGACATTTTGGCAGGCACTGGACTGCCGCTTTGCCGATCCGCAGACCGGAGCGGGATTACACTAATGCGCTCTCCTCACTCCATCGACCCCATGAACAAGTTCGTGATGCTCTGCATGGCGCTTCTGCTGTGCACGCTTGCTGCCTGTGGCGACCAATCGTCTCGCCGCGCCGAACGCGGCAAGCCGCGCGTTGCGGTCACCACGCAGTCGGTGATGATCCGCCGCCCGCCGGCTGCCAATGCCGAAATCACCCCCGATGGCACGCTCAAGATCGACGACATCGCGCTGCCGCAGAAAGAGCCGACACGCGCCAAGCTGCAGCTGCTGTTCGGCCACCTGCAGATGTTGCGTCAGCAGGCGGTCAACGAGGCCGGCCCGGATCAGGAATACAAGTCGATCAAGCTGACCGCCACGCCGGAGATCCAGACGCTCAGTGGTCAATTGCTGGATGAAATTCCGTCGCTGCAACCGTATCGCGAGAGCTTCGGCAATGTGCAGGCCGAGCGGCACTGACGCTTAGCCGGCTTGGCCAAGCGACGACAAATCAGCAAAATCGGTAGGAGCGCGCCGCGACAGGGCGTTATCGATAATGCCCCATCGCGCACACGTGCGCTCCTACATATGCGCTGCGGTGATCAGCCCCCGCTACCGCCGCCGGCATGGATACCGCCACGCGTCAATGCCGTCGGGTCGAGCAATCGCCGCAGTTCCGCTTCGCCGAGCCCGCTGTCTTCCTTGGCCACATCCAGTACCGGCCGCTGCTCCTTGTAGGCACGCTTGGCGATCGCCGCGGCCTTTTCGTAACCGATGATCGGGTTCAGTGCCGTCACCAAGATGGGGTTGCGGTCCAACGCCTCGCGGACGCGCTCCTGACGCACCTTCAGACCGGCAATGGCGGTGTCGGCCAACAGGCGCGAAACGTTGCCCAGCAAGGTGATCGAATCCAGCAGGTTGTAGGCGATCAGGGGCAACGTCACGTTCAATTGGAAGTTGCCGGTTTGCCCGGCGATGGTGATGACAGTGTGGTGGCCGATCACCTGCGCGCACGCCATCACGGTGGCTTCGGGAATCACCGGATTGACCTTGCCTGGCATGATCGAGCTGCCAGGCTGCAGCGCCGGCAGTTCGATTTCGCCCAGGCCCGCCAACGGACCGGCATTCATCCAGCGCAAGTCGTTTGCGATCTTGATCAGTGCCACCGCCAGCGCGTTGAGTTGGCCAGACAACTCCACCGCATCGTCCTGCGCGGCGAGTCCTTCGAACTTGTTTTCCGCGCTCTCGAACCTGGCTCCGCTCAGGGTGGACAAGGCCTTGGCGACCTTGCCACCGAAGCGCGGGTCGGCATTGATGCCGGTCCCGATCGCCGTGCCGCCCAGCGGCAAGCGTCGCAAGCGTTTGAGCGCGTCGTCGATACGCTCCTGCGCCGAACTCAGCTGCGCCGACCACGCGCCGAACTCCTGACCAAAGGTGAGCGGCATCGCGTCCATCAAATGCGTGCGACCGGTCTTGACGATCTTGTCCAGCGATTTTGCGCGCTTGTCGATGGTCTTGCGCAGATGCTTGAGCGCCGGTTGCAGATGTTCCTGCACCGCCAGCAATGCCGACACGCGAATGGCGGTGGGCACCACATCGTTGGAACTCTGGCCCAGATTGACGTGGTCGTTGGGATGCACCGCATCCTTGCCGGCACGCGTGGCCAGGGTGGCAATCACCTCATTGGCATTCATGTTGGACGAGGTGCCCGAACCGGTCTGGTACACATCGATGGGAAACTGCGCATCGAAGCTGCCCTCGGCCACTTGCAATGCAGCGGCCTGCACGGTCTTGCCGATCGACTTCGGCAGCAATCCAAGCTCGGCGTTGACGCCGGCTGCCGCGGCCTTGATCAAGCCCAGCGCGCGAATGAAACCGCGCGGCATCGGCTGCCCGGACACTGGGAAATTCTGCACCGCGCGCTGGGTCTGCGCGCCCCACAACGCGTCGGCGGGCACCTGCAATTCGCCCATGCTGTCGTGTTCGGTCCTGAAACGTTCGCTCATCTGCACTCTCCGCACATTGCTGATTTGTGGTGATGGATGGCTGGCGGCGGGCGTACCCACGCTGGCGAGACTGTCTACGATACTCGCACGCCGCGTTGCGACGATGTCGTCGCACGCTGTCGGCTAGACTGCCTGCTGATCGTGACGAGATACCAAGCCGCCATGGGCGACGAGCCTGACTGTAGAAACGCACGTTCCGCATCGGTTGCCGCGACACTGCTCATCGCTACCGCACATGCGGTGGCACGCGGATGGACCGCTCCTGCAGCGCATGGAGGCGGCCATGTTGGGTAACGTCCTGCTGCTGTTGGTGGCATTGCTGCTGGTGCTGTTGAATGGATTTTTCGTCGCCGCCGAGTTCGCGCTGGTCAAGCTGCGGCACACGCAAGCGGTGGGCCTGGCGCAAACCAACGGCTGGCGCGGGCGCTTGTTGCTCGGTGTACACGCGCATCTGGATGCGTATCTGTCGGCCTGCCAGCTCGGTATCACGCTGGCTTCGCTCGGATTGGGCTGGGTCGGCGAGCCGGCTTTCGCACATCTGCTGCAACCGCTGTTCGATACGCTGGGCCTGTCGCCGGAAGCGGCACAATTCACTGCGCTGGCAATCGCCTTCAGCTTGATTTCGTTCCTGCATATCGTGCTGGGCGAACTGGCGCCCAAGACCATGGCGATCCGCCGCCCGGAACGCATGTCGTTGTGGACCGCTGCGCCGCTGTACGTTTTCTACTGGCTGATGTACCCGGCCATCTGGGTGCTCAATACCAGCGCCAACCGCTTTCTGCGCCTGCTCGGCTGGGGCGAGGTGGAACATCACTCGCATCGTTACTCACGCGAGGAACTGATGCTGATCGTCGGCCGCCAGGACCCGAACGCCGCTGCGCCCGACCAGGGGCTGGCCTTGATGAGCCACGCGTTGGAATTGCCGGATCTGGTCGCCGGCGATTTGATGCGCCCGCGCGAGCACATGCGCAGCCTGCGCGAAGGCATGATCCTGGAGACGGTGCTGGCCGAATTCAGTGAGTCGCGCTACAGCCGCTACCCCTGGTTCGATGCCGATGGCGAACAGGTACTCGGCATCCTGCACACCAAGGATTTGCTGGTGGCGATGGCACGCGGCCAGAACCTGGACGATCTGCGCCCGCTGCTGCGCCCTCCCACCGTGCTGACCCTGGAAACGCCGATTCCCAACGCGCTGGAGCAATTCCGCACCGGCACCACCCATCTGGCGCTGTGCGTGGAAGAAGAAGGCCGCATCCTGGGCTTTTTCACCCTGGAAGACCTGCTGGAAGTGGTGGTTGGCGACATCGAGGACGAGCACCGACACGTGGTGCGCGATGCCCCGATCCGTGGCCAGGACGGCTCGCTGCTGGTCGCCGGCAGCACCTCGATCTTCCGCCTGGAACGCCTGCTCGGTCAGGACCTGAGCGCGCCGGACCACGTCAATTCGGTCGGCGGGCTGATCCTGTATCAGCTGCAGCGCCTGCCCGAGGAAGGCGAAACGCTGGAGCTGGATGGTCACCTGCTGACCGTGCGGCGCATGGCAGGCCATCGCATCCAGGCAGTCACGGTGCGGCCGGTGGGCGAAGCCGTCGACGCGGCCAGCTGATGCCGTCGATTCAGTCGGCGGACGCGCGGGCCGATTGGCCGATGCGAAACCAATAACGGTAATCGCGCGACTGCCCGCCGAACCGCGCCCCGCGGATGGTCACGTCGTAGATCACACCCGGCTGCAGGCGCGGCACCCGGAACTGCAGGCTATTGGGCACCCCGAAACCTTCGTGGTCGTCGCTCAGGTTGCGTACCTGCAGCTGGCGTCCATCGCGCTCGCGGATCTGCACCTGCGCATCGGCGTAGTCGACATCGCGATTGGCGAACTTGCGCTTGCGGTCCGGCAATGCGGTGAACGACAACAGCGCATCGTCGGAATAGTAGCGGCCCGGGTACTCGCCGATCGGCCAGGCGATGAAATCCTCACGCGTCCGCGCCGCGACGCCGACCGCCGGAACGAAGCGCAGCGCGGCACCGCTACTGAACGTGGCGCCGTCGCGACCGGCCACCATGCCGAAGGCGACGCGTTGCAGAAACGGATCCAGCAGCCAGCGCCGGTGCCCCAGTCCACCGGCGCTGACATTGTTGGCGTCGGTCAGCCACTCGATCACGATCTGTTCGGCGCTGGAGAAACGCAGCAGCGGCGAGCTGACTCCGCCGTAGATCAGGCTACGGCGCGCGCCCTTGGCTGCGGTGTCGGAATAGCAGCGCCAGTCCGGCGTCAGCGTATGGCTGAGGCGGCCGTTGGCGGCAATCACCAAGGCCGCCTGGGTGGCTTCGGGCTCGGCCGCCGGGTCGTCGTCGACCGCGTCGAGCCCGTGCAGCCGACGGATGTCGTTGATCAGCGCCAGCACGCGTTGCCGCTGCGCCGGCTGCAGGTCTCCGGCGCGGCAGCTGGCGATCGCAGGCGGGGTGCGATACAGCGCCGCCGCCTGCGCGGCGAAGTCGGCATCCTGCGCGGCGGCGGGCAGCGCGGCGGTAAAGATCGCAAAGGCGAGGCGAGCGAAGATCGGGCGCATGGCAGCCGGAACAGCGCAGGGAGCTCTACCATAAAGTGCAGGTCGCGCCATGTCGGGCTCCTCTGCCGCGCAGGTAGCCCGCCATTCAGCCATTCTGCCGTGGGCTTGGGAACCCGTTTTGCAGGGCACCGGGCCTGCCCGCAGCCTCGGCGGCGTAGAATGCTGGCCCCACCGTCACCGCTGCCTCTCCTGCCCATGTCGGATTCCGCTCTGCTCGCCCTGTCCCCGCTCGATGGCCGCTACGCCTCCAAAGTGGATGCGCTGCGCCCGATCTTCTCCGAATACGGCCTGATCAAGGCGCGGGTCAAGGTCGAAATCGAATGGCTGCTGGCACTGGCCGCCGAGCCGGGCATCGCCGAACTGGCGCCGTTCTCGCCGGCTGCCACGCAGCGGCTGCGCGCCCTGGCCGACGATTTCAGCGTGGCCCATGCCGCGCGGGTCAAGGAAATCGAGCGCACCACCAACCATGACGTCAAGGCGGTGGAGTACTTCATCAAGGAGCAGCTCAAGGACGATGCCGAACTCGGCCCGGCGCTGGAATTCGTGCACTTTGCCTGCACCAGCGAAGACATCAACAACCTGAGCTACGGGCTGATGCTGGAGCAGGCACGCCGTCAGGTGTTGCTGCCCAGCCTGGATGGTATTACCGCCGCGCTGCGCGCCCTCGCCCACGCCCAGGCCGCCCAGCCGATGCTCTCGCGCACCCACGGCCAGACCGCCTCGCCCACCACGCTGGGCAAGGAAATCGCCAACGTGGTCGCGCGCCTGGAGCGCCAGCGCAAGCAGATCGCCGCAGTCGAACTGACCGGCAAGATCAACGGCGCGGTCGGTAATTACAACGCGCACCTGGTGTCGTACCCGGACCTGGACTGGTCGGCGTTCGCACAGCGTTTCGTGGAAAGCCTGGGTCTGGTGTTCAACCCCTACACCACCCAGATCGAGCCGCACGACAATGTGGCCGAAATCGGCGATGCCAGCCGCCGCGCCAACACCATCCTGATCGACCTGGCGCGCGACATCTGGGGCTATATCTCGCTGGGCTATTTCAAGCAGAAGCTGAAAGAGGGCGAAGTTGGCTCCTCGACCATGCCGCATAAGGTCAACCCCATCGACTTCGAAAATGCCGAGGGCAATTTCGGCATCGCCAACGCGCTGTTCGAACATTTCTCCGCCAAGTTGCCGATCAGCCGCTGGCAGCGCGACCTCACCGATTCCACCGTGCTGCGCGCACTCGGCACCGCGTTCGGCCATACCCAGGTCGCGCTGGATTCGCTGGCCAAGGGCCTGGGCAAGCTCACCGTCAACCCCGAGCGGCTGGATGCCGACCTGGATGCGGCCTGGGAAGTGCTGGCCGAAGCCGTGCAGACGGTCATGCGCCGCCACGGCCTGCCGAACCCCTACGAACAACTCAAGGCGCTGACCCGCGGCCAGGGCATCACCGCCGCCTCGATGCAGGCCTTCGTGGAAAGTCTGCAACTGCCGGAACAAGACAAGCAGCGCCTGCGCGCGCTCACCCCGGGCGCCTACACCGGGCTGGCCGAGCAGCTGGCGCGCGCGATCTGAGCTGACCGAACCGCGAGCTTCGGTGGGAGCTTGCGAAGCGGGCCACGTCATCGACCTCATCGGCGAGGCGTCATCGGCATCAGCGCATGCCGATGACGCACGATCAAGGCCAGTGATGACGACGCCTCGCGTCGGATGCGTCGCACGGCCTTAGCGGACTGGATGGTTGGCGAGGACCTGCACATGGGTGACCTGACCGGACTGCTATCGTGCCGGCCTTGCTTTTCACCAGACCGGCGATGCGCGTCACCCACACGGCACTGTCCCTGCTCCGGCCAGCGGCGCAGACTGTGCCGGCAAAGATGTCCGGCTGACCCGCGATGACAGCGAATGGATCCTGCACGGCGCGTGCGGCACGGTCACCATCACCGCCTCGCGTGGCGCGATGAATCTGGACACCGCGCGCAGCATTCGGCTGGAGGGAAGCAACGTCACGGTACTCAACAGGCAACTCGGTCAGCTCAGCGTGAGCGGTCACGACAACGCGCTCAATCTGACCGATGTCGATCGCGTGGACATCCAGGGCAACAGGAATCTGGTGCTGGCGCGCGCCGTGAAACAGGTACGGTTTTCGGGCAACGACAACACCGTCAACCCTTCCAGCAACCCCTTACGAGACGATCGCGGCAGCCGCAACAAGGTGATGTGATGCGCGCCGGTGCGCTACCGCGCGCGCGGCGATCGGCGTGCGCGGCAGGCGCCACCATGCCGCTCGCACGGCCATCAGCACGAAGAAGCGATCGGAATCGCTGGCCAGCCCCGCAGCGGCGAACGGGAGCCGGCTCGCTGCGCGCCGCACAGGTGCACATCCGGCTCGGGCAGTCGACAATAGGCCATTGGCGCCGGCCGATGCCGCGCACCGCACTCTCTATCTACATCGTGTAAGGACCCCCCATGGCCGTACGTAAAGCGACCCCACTTGCCATCGAAGTCCAGGCCCGTCCGGGACAGCCGCTGGGTATGCCGGTCGAGCGTTTCCTGCGCAATTACTGGCACAAGCACCCGCTGTTGATCCGCAATGCGTTCGCGGATTTCGCCTCGCCGCTGCAGCCGGAAGATCTGGCCGGGCTGGCCTGCGAAGACGGCGTGCTGGCACGCCTGATCAGCCACGACCGCGCCACCGACGGCTGGGACGTGCGCACCGGCCCGTTCCAGGAAACCGATTTTCCCGGCCTGCCCGACCATGACTGGACCTTGCTGGTGCAGGACGTGGACAAATGGGACGCCGACGTGCGTGCCCTGCTGGAGCACTTCCGCTTCCTGCCGCGCTGGCGTATCGACGACATCATGATCAGCTTCGCCGCCACTGGCGGTTCGGTGGGCGCGCATGTCGACCACTACGACGTGTTCCTGCTGCAGGGCCAGGGCCACCGCCGCTGGCAGATCGACGCGCGCACCGTCCAGGGCCGCAAGGCCACGCCGTTGGCGTTCCGCGACGATGTCGAGCTCAAGCTGCTACGCGAGTTCAAGCCCACCCACGATTGGGTGCTGGGCCCGGGCGACATGCTCTACCTGCCGCCGCTGATCCCGCACCACGGTGTGGCCGAAGACGCCTGTCTGACCTTCTCCATCGGCACCCGCGCACCGTCCTCGGCCGAGCTGATCGGCGATTACCTGGACACCTTGATTGCCGATGCCGACGAGGCCGTGCGCTATCACGACGAAGACCTCAAGGTGCCGGCCGACCCCTACGAAATCGACGTCACCGCGATGAACCGCGTGGTCGCTGCGCTCAATGCGCTGCGCATGAACGACCCCGACCGTCTGGGCGACTGGTTCGGCCGTTTCATGACCACCTACCGCGCCTCCGGCGACGTGGTGCCGGCGCCCGAGCCGATCCCGCGCGAAGCGGTCGAGCAGGCGCTGGAAGAAGGCGTGCTGCTGCACCGCCACCCGTGGTCGCGGCTGGCCTGGCGGCGCGCCAAGCGCGGCGCCACGCTGTTCTGCAGCGGCCTGGAGTTTGCGCTGTCGGCCAAGGATGCGTCCCGCCTGGCCGCGGCCGAAGAGATCGACGGCACGCTGTACGCGCAGTTGTCCCCGCGTGGCCGCGAGGTGGTACTGGAACTGCTGGCACACGGCCACTACCAGCGCGCCCACGAAGATGCCGAGGACGCCATCGCAGACGACGACCACGCGCATGCGCTGAGCGTGTCGGCCGACCACGACGACGAAGACGCCGAGGACGACGCGCCGGAGGCGGACGAAGACATCGATGCCGACGCCGATGTCGAACAGGTTGCCGACGCTGCCGATACCCCGGCAGAGGCGTTGGAGGCCGATGTCGAGCCCGGCGACGATGCCGAAGCCGAGCAGGACGTCGACAGTGCGATCGCCGACGAGACCGATTCCGACGACAGCGACGACACCACCAAGCCTGCATGACCGCGCACGCCAGACCGCAGATCGTCACGCTGGACCCGGCCGCCGACGCCGCGGCGCTGCGTGCGCTGCGGCTGGCCTGCGCCACCGACACCGCTGGCGCCACCGGCGGTGTCCAGTGGGATGCATTGGACCCGCTCAGCCTGCATCTGGCCGTACGCGCCGAGGGCCAGCTGATCGCCTCGGTGCGGCTCACCGCCGACCGCCGCCTCGACCGGCTCGGCGTTCTGTCCAACTGGCGCCGCCGTGGCGTGGCGGACCAACTGCTCGCTGCCGCAGTCGACGCGGCACGGCAGCGCGGCTGGCCTGGCCTGCGCGCATGTCCCAGCCCTGCTGCGGAAGCGGTCTTCGCGCGCCTGGGCTTTCTGCCCGACGCTGACACCCTCTCCTCACCCGAGCGCATTGGCCAGACCCACGATGCGCCCGGTACCGTCGTGCACCGTCGCCTCGACGGCCCGATGGCAGTGGACTCCTTCACCGCAGCCTTGGCCGCCACCACCGGGCTGCTGTGCGCCGCGCGCCGCCAGGTGCTGATCTACACCCGCGCCCTGGACCCGGCCCTGTTCGACAACGCCGCGGTGCTCGACGCGCTGCGTCGTTTCGCCACCGCCCGCCACGACAAGCGTGTACATGTCCTGGTGCAAGACACCGCCAGTGCCGCGGCCAGCAGCAGCGCGATGCTGCGCTTGGCACAGCGCCTGCCCAGCGTGTTCCGGTTCCGCGCGGTCAGCGACCCGGTCGATGCAAGTTTTGCATCGGTCTATGTTGTCGGCGACGACGCCTACTACTTTCGTCCAACAGGTCATCGCTTCGATGATGGCGAAACCTGGCTGTCGGGCGCAGCGCGCAGCCGCCAGCTGGAGCGCGAATTCGCGCAGATATGGGAGCGCAGCGCGCTCTGGAACGAGCCGCGCGCGCTCGGCATCTGACGCCGCAGCGCCCCTTGCACGTAGGCGCGCGCGCGATTGGTCTACCCCGTCGGTCAGCTTGCAGACGCCTCCTCACTAGCGCAAGGGGGTATAATTTTTCGAGATTTGAGACCGACCGATAGGGCATCTCGCCCTGCCGCTTCCGCACAATCATCCCCACAGCAGACCCGACTTACCATCGTGGATAATCTCCTAAAGCAGTTCGCGCAGTCATCGCAACTCGCCGGCGGCAACGCCGCCTATATCGAGGATCTGTACGAGCAGTACCTCGTCGCCCCGGACAGTGTCGATCCGAAGTGGAAGAGCTACTTCGATGGTTTCGAAGGTCGCGGTGCCGGTGATGTGCCGCACTCGGCGGCCATCGCCCACATCCTCGCCGCCTCCAAGCAGGCTGCCAATGCCGGCACCGGCGCAGGCGCCAGTGACGAGCGCGAGCGCAATGTCGGCCGTCTGATCACCGCCTACCGCGCCCGTGGCCACCTCGGCGCCCAGCTCGACCCGCTGGGCCTGGTCCCGCCGGTCAACCCGCCCGACCTGGACCTGCCGTTCCACAGCCTGTCCCAGGCCGATCTGGACAGCGAGTTCAGCACCGGCGGTGTCGGCGGCCAGCCGCGGATGAAGCTCAAGGATCTGCTGACGCGCCTGAAGGCGACCTACGCCAGCAGCATCGGCGCCGAGTTCATGCACATCCAGGAGTTCGATCAGCGCCAGTGGATCTACAAGCGCCTGGAAGACGCCGGCGGCAAGATTGCCGGCGATGCGGCCAGCCGCAAGCGCACCCTGGAGCGGCTCACCGCTGCCGAGGGCCTGGAGCGCTACCTGCATACCAAATACGTCGGCCAGAAGCGTTTCTCGCTGGAAGGCGGCGATTCGCTGATCCCGATGATGGACGAGATCATCCGCCAGTCCGGCAACGATCAGGTCAAGGACATCGTGATCGGGATGGCCCACCGCGGCCGCCTCAACGTACTGGTCAATACGCTGGGCAAGAACCCGCGCAAGCTGTTCGACGAATTCGAGGGCAAGTTCGAGCATGCCCATGACGACCGTGCGCACACCGGCGACGTCAAGTACCACATGGGCTTCTCGGCCGATATCGCGGTGGGCACCGACAAGCAGGTCCACCTGGCGCTGGCCTTCAACCCCTCGCACCTGGAAATCGTCGACCCGGTCGTGGTCGGCAGCGTGCGTTCGCGCCAGGAGCGTTTCGGCGATGCCGAGCGCAAGAGCGTGTTGCCGATCCTGATCCACGGCGATGCCGCATTCGCCGGCCAGGGCGTGGTGATGGAGCTGTTCCAGATGTCGCAGGCGCGCGGTTTCGCGGTCGGCGGCACCGTGCACATCGTCGTCAACAACCAGATCGGCTTCACCACCAGCACCCGCGACGACGCCCGCTCCACGCTGTACTGCACGGACGTGGCCAAGATGATCGGCGCGCCGGTCTTCCACGTGAACGGCGACGATCCGGACGCGGTGATGTTCGTGTCCAAGCTGGCTTACGAGTTCCGCCAGCAGTTCAAGAAGGACGTGGTCATCGACCTGGTCTGCTACCGCCGCTGGGGCCATAACGAAGCCGACGAACCGGCAGCGACCCAGCCGGTGATGTACCAGACCATCCGCAAGCACAAGACCACCCGCGAGCTGTACGCCGCCAAGCTGGAAAGCGAAGGCGTGCTGAGCGCCGACGAGGCCAAGGCGCTGGTGGACGGCTACCGCAACAAGCTGGATTCGGGCGAGTACACCACCGAACTGGCCAAGCGCAAGCCGGACGAATTCGCCATCGATTGGTCCAGGTACCTGGTCGGCACCGCTGCCGATCCGGTGGACACGCGCGTCAAGCGCGACCAGCTGGACCGCCTGGGCAAGCTGATCACCACCATCCCCGAAGGCGTCGAACTGCACGCCCGCGTGGCGAAGATCTACGAAGATCGCGTCAAGATGGCCGCCGGCGATCAGCTCGGCGACTGGGGCTTTGCCGAGAACCTGGCCTACGCCACCTTGCTGGCCGAAGGCCACAAGCTGCGCTTGGTTGGGCAGGACGCCGGCCGCGGCACGTTCTTCCACCGTCACGCGATCCTGCACGACCAGAAGACCGACGACTACTACCTGCCGCTGCGCCAACTGGTGCAGAACCCGGAAGACGCCACTGTCATCGACTCGTTGCTGAGCGAAGAAGCGGTGATGGGCTTCGAATACGGCTACTCCACCACCGACCCGAATGCGCTGTGCATCTGGGAAGCGCAGTTCGGCGATTTCGCCAATGGCGCGCAGGTGGTGATCGACCAGTTCATCGCCGCCGGCGAGGCCAAGTGGGGCCGCATCGCGGGCCTGTCGCTGTTCCTGCCGCATGGCTACGAAGGCCAGGGCCCGGAACACAGCTCCGCACGTCTGGAGCGCTTCCTGCAGCTGTGCGCGCTGGAGAACATGCTGGTCTGCGTGCCGACCACGCCGGCGCAGTGCTTCCACATGATCCGCCGCCAGATGCGCATGACGACCCGCAAGCCGCTGGTGGTGATGACGCCCAAGTCGTTGCTGCGCCACAAGCTGGCGGTGTCGAGCCTGGAAGAACTGGCCGACGGGCAGTTCCAGCATCTGATCCCGGACGCCAAGGCCGACGCGGCCAAGGTCAGGCGCGTGGTGCTGTGCTCGGGCAAGGTCTATTACGACCTGCTCGAAGACCAGACCAAGCGTGGCCAGGACGATGTCGCCATCCTGCGCGTGGAGCAGCTGTATCCGTTCCCGCGCGCGCAGCTGGCGGCCGAACTGAAGGCCTATGCCAACGCCACCGATGTGGTGTGGTGCCAGGAAGAACCGCAGAACCAGGGTGCGTGGTACCAGATCCGCCACCACCTCAACTTCTGCCTGGCCGGCGGTCAGAGCCTGCATTACGCCGGCCGTGCCCGTTCGCCCTCGCCTGCCGCCGGCCACATGGCCGACCACATCATCGAGCAGCAGAAGCTGGTCGCCGATGCGCTGCTCAACCCGTTCAACGACCAAGTCGCTGAATAACTCCTCTTCCCCAAAGAACGAAAACCCTAGGACGCTCCCCGAATGGCCACCGAAGTCAAAGTTCCGGTACTGCCCGAATCCGTTTCCGACGCCACCATCGCCAGCTGGCACAAGAAGGCCGGCGAAGCGGTCAAGCGCGACGAGAATCTGGTCGACCTGGAAACCGACAAGGTCGTGTTGGAAGTTCCTTCGCCGGTCGACGGCGTACTGAAGGAAATCAAGTTCGAAACCGGCAGCACGGTCACCAGCAACCAGATTCTGGCGATCATCGAAGAAGGCGCTGTGGCTGCGGCGGCACCAGCTGAAGAGAAGCAGGCCACTGCCCCGGCTGCGACTGCTGCGGCACCGGCGGCCGCCGCGGCGCCTGCTGCGTCCAAGTCCGCTGCCGATTCGCTGCCGCCGGGCGCGCGTTTCTCCGCGATCACCCAGGGCGTGGATCCTTCGCAGGTCGAAGGCACCGGCCGTCGTGGCGCGGTGACCAAGGAAGACATCGTCAACTTCGCCAAGGCCGGCGGCGTCGGCAAGGCCTCTGGTGCCCGCCCGGAAGAACGCGTGCCGATGACCCGCGTGCGCAAGACGATCGCCAAGCGCCTGATGGAGTCCAAGAACTCCACCGCGATGCTGACCACCTTCAATGAAGTCAACCTGGCCAAGGTGTCGGCCGCGCGCAAGGAGCTGCAGGACGAGTTCCAGAAGGCGCACGGCATCAAGCTCGGTTTCATGAGCTTCTTCGTCAAGGCTGCCGCCAACGCGCTGCAGCGCTTCCCGCTGGTCAACGCCTCGATCGACGGCGACGACATCATCTATCACGGCTACAGCGACATCTCGATCGCGGTGTCGACCGACAAGGGCCTGGTCACGCCGGTGCTGCGTAACGTCGAGCGCCAGTCGTTCGCCGATGTCGAGCAAGGCATTGCCGATTACGCCGCCAAGGCGCGCGCCGGCAAGCTGGGCCTGGACGACCTGCAGGGCGGCACCTTCACCATCACCAACGGCGGCACCTTCGGCTCGCTGCTGTCCACCCCGATCATCAACCCGCCGCAGAGCGCCATCCTGGGCATGCACGCGATCAAGGAGCGTCCGATCGCCGAGAACGGCCAGGTCGTGATCGCGCCGATGATGTATCTGGCGCTGTCCTACGACCACCGCATCATCGACGGCAAGGACTCGGTGCAGTTCCTGGTCGACATCAAGAACCAGCTGGAAAACCCGGGCCGCATGCTGTTCGGCCTGTAAGCGCCGGGAATCGGGGATGGAGATACGGGAATGGGACAAGCGCCCATGGACCGCTCCATTCCCGCCTGGACCTGGATGGGACGCCAAGGGCGCGTGCGCTATTGCGATTCCCCATTCCCTATTCCCTATTCCCCATTCCCGTGAGCAAATGAAATGAGCGAACAATTCGACGTCGTCGTCATCGGTGCCGGTCCGGCCGGTTATCACGCCGCCATCCGTGCGGCGCAGCTGGGCATGAAGGTCGCCTGCATCGACGCGGCCCTGGGCAAGGACGGCAAGCCGGCACTGGGCGGTACCTGCCTGCGCGTGGGCTGCATTCCGTCCAAGGCGCTGCTGGATTCCTCGCGCCAGTTCTGGAACATGGGCCACCTGTTCGGCGACCACGGCATCAGCTTCAACGACGCCAAGATGGACGTGCCCACCATGATCGGCCGCAAGGACAAGATCGTGAAGCAGTTCACCGGCGGCATCGCGATGCTGTTCAAGGCCAACAAGATCACCCCGTACTACGGCTTCGGCCAGTTGCAGCCGGGCAACATCGTCAAGGTGACCCAGCATGAAGGCGGCGAGATCGAGCTCAAGGGCACCAACGTGATCCTGGCGGCCGGTTCGGAATCGATCGAACTGCCGTTCGCCAAGTTCGACGGCGACACCATCGTCGACAACGTCGGCGGCCTGGATTTCACCGCCGTTCCCAAGCGTCTGGCCGTCATCGGTGCCGGCGTGATCGGCCTGGAGCTGGGCAGCGTGTGGAAGCGCCTGGGCGCCGAGGTGACCATCCTCGAAGCGCTGCCGGACTTCCTGGCCCTGGCCGATGCCGAAGTGGCCAAGACCGCCTTGAAGGAATTCAAGAAGCAGGGCCTGGACATCAAGCTGGGCGCCAAGGTCGGCAAGACCGAGATCACCGGCAGCGGCGACGCCAAGCAGGTGGTGCTCAGCTACACCGACGCGACCGGCGAGCAGACCCTGACCGTGGACAAGCTGCTGGTGGCCGTGGGCCGCAAGGCCGCCACCAAGAACCTGCTGGCAGAAGGCACGGGCGTCAAGGTCACCGACCGCGGCCAGATCGAGGTCGACGGGCATTGCCACACCGGCGTGGATGGCGTGTGGGCGATCGGCGACTGCGTGCGCGGCCCGATGCTGGCGCACAAGGGCTTCGAGGAAGGCATCGCGGTGGCCGAATTGATCGCCGGCCTGCCGGGTCACGTCAATTTCGACACCATTCCGTGGGTCATCTACACCGAGCCGGAAATCGCCTGGGTCGGCAAGACCGAGCAGCAGTTGAAGGCCGAAGGTGTCGCCTACAAGGCCGGCAGCTTCCCGTTCGCGGCAATCGGCCGTGCCGTTGCCATGGGCGAGCCGGCCGGCTTCGTCAAAGTGATCGCCGATGCCGAAACCGACCGCGTGCTGGGTATGCACCTGGTGGGCGTGGGCGTTTCCGAGCTGGTGCACGAAGGCGTGCTGACCATGGAGTTCAACGGCTCGGCCGACGACCTGGCCCGCATCTGCCACGCGCACCCGACGCTGTCCGAAGCGATCCACGATGCCGCGATGGCGGTGAGCAAGCGCGCGATTCATAAGGCCAATTAAGTCGGGAATCGGGAGTGGGGAATCGGGAATCGTAGAAGCGCTCCCATCACTTCACTCTTCATGCTGACGCCGGACCCAGGTCCGGCGTCATGCGTTCCGGCTTCTGCAGTTGCGTTGACCCATTCCCGATTCCCCACTCCCGATTCCGGTTCCCATGAAAAGCATCTGCGTCTACTGCGGCTCCAATGCCGGCAACAAACCCGCCTATGTCGAGCGCGCGATTGCGTTGGGCGATCGCATCGCCAAGCAGGGCCTGCGCCTGGTGTACGGCGGCGGCAACGTTGGCTTGATGGGCACCGTGGCCAATGCAGTGCTGGCGGCCGGCGGTGAAGTGACCGGGGTGATCCCGCAGCAACTAGCCGATTGGGAAGTGGCGCACCGCGGGTTGACCACGCTGGAAATCGTCGGCTCCATGCATGAGCGCAAGATGCGCATGTTCGAGCTGTCCGATGCGTTCGTGGCCCTGCCCGGCGGCTTCGGTACCATGGAAGAGATCTTCGAGATGCTGACCTGGCGCCAGCTCGGCATCGGCAACAAGCCGTGCGCCTTTCTGGACATCGAAGGTTTCTACGCACCGCTGATTGGCATGATCGACCGCATGGTCGAAGAGCGCTTCCTGCATCCAGACCAGCGCGCCGACCTGTGGTACGGCGCCGATATCGAGCAGATGCTCGAATGGATGCAGCACTACACTCCGGCGCAGGCGTCGAAGTGGATCGACGAGAAGCGTCGCTCCACCCTGGTGTAAGCGTTAGCCGCCCCGTCTCTTCGACGCTGCGGCACTGCATGCATCCGCGCGGCGGGGCACTGCGCGCATCACCACGGCATCGACCAGCGCGATGGCGGCCAGCGACGCACTCCACGGCGAGGTTCAGACCGCGCGCAGCGCGGTCGCACAACATCGCCTCGATCTGCCAGCTTGCAACGGCAGTCACGATGGCCGCAGCAACCCGCGACACCGCCTCGCATAGAATGGCGGCGATGCTCGATACCCTCGCCGCTGACGCGCACCACAGCCTGGACATCAAGCACAGTCGCTTTCTGGCCCGCGCTGCCGCACTGGAGACTCCCGCGCATGCGCTGGAGACCGTGCAGCGCGTGGCAGTGCCGGATGCCACCCACAACTGCTGGGCCTACCGGTTCGGGCAGGACTACCGCTCCAGCGACGACGGCGAGCCAAGCGGCACCGCCGGCCGGCCGATACTGGCCGCCATCGACGGCCAGGGCTTCGATCGGGTGGTGGTCGTGGTCACGCGCTGGTATGGCGGCATCAAGCTCGGGGCCGGCGGGCTGGTGCGTGCCTACGGCGGTACCGCGGCCGAGTGCCTTCGGCTGGCAACGCGACAGCCATTGATCGCGTTGTCGCGGGTGCAGGTGCAGTGCCGGTTCGACGATCTGGGCCTGGTGCACGCCGCACTGGCGGCCTTCCATGCCGACAAACTGGACGAACGCTTCGACGCCGAAGGTGCAGCGTTGCGTGTGCAACTGCCTGCCGATCAGCTCGCCGGCTTGAAAACCCGCCTGTGCGACGCCACTCGCAATCGTGTCCACCTCTCAACCCCGGAAGCCGCATGACCCAGCCAGCCGCTGCACGTCCCAGCCCGTTGCGGAAGCTGGGCAGCCTGCGCACCTTGTGGCCCTTCATCCAACGCCAGCGCGGCCTGTTCGTTGCCTGGATGGTCGCGCTGACGATTTCCGCTGCCGCCACACTGAGCCTGCCGGCAGCGGTCAAGCGCATGATCGATCAAGGCTTCTCCGGCGATGCGCAGATCAATCAGGCGTTCGCGCTGTTGTTCGTAGTCTCGGTGGTGCTGGCGGTGGCGACCGCTGCCCGCTTCTATTTCGTCGCACTGCTGGGCGAAAAAGTGGTCGCCGACCTGCGTGGCCGGCTGTACGCACACCTGATCGGCCTGGACGCCGGATTTCATGACCGCAGCCGCAGCGGCGAACTGGTGTCACGCCTGTCGGCCGACAGCGAATTGCTGCGTGGGCTGATCGGCAGCACCATGTCGGTGGCCTTGCGGAGCGTGGCAACGGTCATTGGCAGCGTGGTGATGTTGTTCGTCACCAGCCCGCGTCTGGCCGGCTTCACCTTGATCGGCATCCCGCTGGCGGTACTGCCGATCGTGCTGGGCGCACGCCGCCTGCAGAAGATTTCGCGCGCAAGCCAGGACCGCGTGGCCGACGCCAATACGCTGGCGGCCGAAACCCTGGGCGCCGTGCGCACCGTGCAGGCGCATGCGCGCGAGCGTTACGAAAGCCAACGTTTCAGTACGGCACTGCTGACCGCCATCGACACCGCAAAGGTGCGCATCCGCACCCAGGCCACCGTGACCGCAGTGGCGATCATGCTGATCTTCGGTGCGATCGTCGCGGTGTTGTGGCTGGGCGCGCACGATGTGATTTCTGGCCGCATGACGCCCGGCACGCTGGGCCAATTCGTGCTGTACGCGCTGATCGGCGGCGGTTCGGTCGGTGCACTGGCCGAGGTCTGGAACGAGTTGCAGCGTGCCGCCGGCGGCATGGGCCGGGTGAGTGAATTGCTCGACGAACAACCGCTGATCGTGGCGCCGGCCACGCCGCAGGCCTTGCCGCAGCCGCTGCGCGGCGCGATCCATTTCGACCAGGTGGTCTTCCATTACCCGCAACGCCCGGACGCGCCGGCGCTGGACGGGTTCGACCTGCATGTCAGCCCCGGCGAAACCGTGGCGCTGGTGGGCCCGTCCGGAGCGGGCAAGAGCACGGTGCTGTCGATGCTGCTGCGTTTCCACGACCCGGTCAGCGGCAAGGTGCGCATCGACGACATCGACCTGCGCGACGCCGACCCGGTCCTGCTGCGCGAGCACATCGCTTTGGTACCGCAGCAACCCACGTTGTTTGCCGCCAGCGCCGCCGACAACATCCGCTACGGGCGCCTGCACGCCAGCGATGCCGAGGTGGAAGCGGCGGCGGCGGCGGCCGAAGCCGATGTCTTCATCCGCGCCCTGCCCCAGGGCTACGCCAGCGAACTGGGCGAGCGCGGCACGCGCCTGTCCGGCGGCCAGCAGCAACGCGTGGCGATTGCGCGTGCGCTGCTCAAGGATGCCCCGATCCTGCTGCTGGACGAAGCCACCAGCGCGCTCGATGCGCACAGCGAGCGCGCCGTGCAGCAGGCGCTGGAGCGGCTGATGGAAGGCCGCACCACGTTGGTGATCGCGCATCGCCTGGCCACCGTACTCAAAGCCGACCGCATCGTGGTGATGGATGCCGGCCGCATCGTCGCGCAGGGTACGCATGCGCAGTTGATCGCCGAAGGCGGTCTGTATGCGGAGCTGGCGCGGCTGCAGTTCATCGACCAATGAGCCCCGCCAGGCGCCGTGGTTCCAGCGATGGCACCTGACGCACCTAGCGAAACGACTGCGCTCACCGCGATGCGGGCGCGCCAGTGCTCGGAATCGGCATGCACCGCTCGTACACTGCGGTTACCGCGGCTCGTCCATCCTCGCCGGACGAGTTGCCGCTGCACTCGCTAGCCCCACTTCGCCTGTCTGGTCTCACCGGCCACGCCGGCCGTGCGCTCCCACGCAATCCGATGTGACCCCATGCCGCGCCCCAGAACCACCCTTCGCCAGCTGAGCTATTTCGTCGCGCTGGCAGATACCGGCAGCTTTACCCGCGCCGCCGAGCAGATGGGCGTCTCGCAGCCATCGTTGTCGCAGCAGATCCGCGCATTGGAAGCGATCATCGGCGCGCCGCTGTTCGAGCGCGGCACGCAGGCGATCCTGACCCCGCTGGGGCGCGATCTGCTCGACCGCGCACGCAGCATCCTGCTCGATGTCAACGATCTGGAAGAGGTCCGCGCCACCGCCGCCGATACCTTGATCGGCACCATCCGCCTCGGCGTCTCGCCCACGCTCGGCGCCTATCTGATGCCCAGCCTGGTGGCACGTTTGCATCGCGAGCATCCGGCCCTGCGCGTGCATGTGCGCGAAGGCCTGCCAACCGCACTCGCCGCCGACCTGAGCAACGGCACGCACGATCTTGTCCTCGCGCAACTGCCGGTGGCCGGCCGCGGCCTGCACAGCGAGCGGCTGTTTCGCGAACTGCTGCATGTGACCATGGCTGCCGATCATCCGCTGCGCACCAAGGCCTGCATCACCCCGGCCGACCTGCGCGGCGCCAACTTGCTGACCTTGATGCCGGAATACCGATTGGCAGAACAGGTTGCCGCGATCGCCATGGATGTGGGCGCCAATGTCTTGCGCGATTACGAAGGCACCAGCCTGGACGCGATCCGCCAGATGGCCGGCATGGGCATGGGTCTTGCCTTGCTCCCGGACCTGTACGTGCGCCAGGAAATCCGCGAAGGCGACGACGTGGTGGTTCGGCCGGTCAAAGGCGGGCGCTACTATAGGGAGATCGGTCTGCTCTGGCGCCAGGGTGCCGGTCGCGCACCGGCCTTCGGTTTGATCGCCAATCTGCTGCGCGCGGTGGCTGCATAGGAAAATCCTATGTGCCGAATAAGCGCCATGGCCTTGTTTGCGGGCCGGCAACTCGTCAATGCTTCACTGAACTCATCAACGGATATCGAATGGCGGCCAAGCGGATTGGATGGCGGGAAGCGGCGAGCTGGCTGACGGAAATTGTCGGACCGGACATGCCGTATGTGCGCCTGACCCTGGTGTACGGCGTTGCGATCAGCCTGCTCTCGCTGGCCACGCCGATCTCGGTGCAGTTGCTGATCAACAGCGTTGCCAACACCGCGCTGCCCACGCCGCTGTGGACGTTGTCCGGCCTGCTGCTGGGCCTGCTGTTGCTGGTGGCGGCACTCAGCGCGATGCGGGTGTGGGTGATGGCGCTGTTCGAACGTCGCCTGTTCGCACGCGTGGTGGCGGAGATCACCGTGCGCGCGGTACATGCACAGAACCCGTTCTTCGCCGACCAGAACCGCGGCGATGTCTTCAACCGCTACTTCGATCTGGTGGTGGTGCAAAAGGCCGTGCCCAGCCTGGCGGTCGGTGCATTCACCATCGTGCTGCAGTCGGCGGTCGGCTTGATCGTCACCAGCTTCTATCACCCGTTTTTCCTCGGCTTCAACGCGCTGCTGCTGCTGACCATCTTCTCGATCTGGATGATCTGGTCGCGCGGCTCGATCCGCTCGGCGGTCGAACTGAGCCAGGCCAAGCACAATGCCGCGCATTGGCTGGAAAGCGTCGGCGGCTCCAACGGGTTCTATAAATCCAGCCGCCATCTCAACTTTGCGATGGATCGCTCGGAAAAGGTGACCGCCGACTATGTCGACCGGCATCGGCGCCATTTCCGCTACACCTTCACCCAGACGCTGGCGTTCCTGCTCACCTATGCGGTCGCCAGCGCGGCGCTGCTGGCACTGGGCGGCAGCCTGATCCTGCGCGGCGAGCTGTCGATCGGCCAGCTGGTGGCAGCCGAGCTGATCCTGAGCGCGGTGTTCTACGGCATCGCACAGTTGGGCAGCTACCTGGACATGTTCTACGACCTGGTGGCCAGTGCGGAGGAGTTGTCGCTGCTGTACGCCATCCCCCAGGAGCGCCCGGTGCTTGCCGCCGGCGAGGCGCCGCGCAACAGCGGGGTACGCCTGGATGGCGTGGTGATCGAGGGCGCGCGTTTCGATTTCGCGCTGGAAGCCGGCGAGCAGTTGGTCACGCTGGCCGATGGCGGCGCCGAGCGCCTGCTGGCCATGGTGCTCAAGCGCCACGTGGTTCCCGACCGCGGGCTGGTGATGGTGGGCGGCGCGGACATGGCCACCTTCGATATGTACCTGCTGCGTTCGGAAGTCACCGTGCTCGACCGCCCGACCATCGTGGAGGTCACCATTCGCGAATACCTGGCGATGGCCTCGGCCGATGTGACGTCCGAAGCGATGCTGCAAGCCATCGACGCGGTGGGCTTGCGCGCGCGCATCGCCGCGTTGCCGCAAGGCCTGGACACCCGGCTTGCCGCGTCCGGGTTCCCGTTGTGGATCGGCGAGGTCATGGCGCTGAAGCTGGCCAATGCACTGTTGGTGCGCCCGCGCGTGCTGATGCTGTCGCAGCTGTACGACCTGATCCCGGCCGAGCGCCTGACCCAGGTTCTGCGACGCTTGAAGGATGCAGGAACCACCGTGCTGCTGTGCACCGGGCGGCCGGAGGACATCACCCTGGATGGCTGGTTCCGGCTGGAGCCGCAGCGCCAGCAACGCTACGCCACACGCGCCGAGTTGATCGCATCCACGCAGGAGGTGCCGCATGCCGCACGCCCCTGATCGCATGGCGCATTTCCCGACCCTGGCGGCAATGCGACCGCCCAGCATCGCCAAGGCGGTCGCCTGGATGCTGTTGATCGGCATCGGCATCGCTGCGGCGATCCTGGCACTGGCGCCGTGGGTGCAGACCGCCAGCGGCAAAGGCCAGGTCGTGTCGCTGGATCCCAGCGACCGGCAACAACCGGTCACCGCCTTCGTGCCGGGCCGCGTCGAGCGCTGGTACGTGCATGACGGCCAGCATGTTGCCAAGGGCGACCCGATCGCGCGTGTCGGCGATCTGGACCCGGACCTGCTCACCCGCCTGGCCAGCGAGCGCGCGCAGGCGCAGGCGGAAATCGCCGCCATCCAGCAATCGCGCGCGGTGGCCAGCATCGATGTGGCGCGCAGCAGGCAATTGCTGGCCGAAGGCCTGGCCGGCCGCCGCGACTACGAGCTGACCCAGATCAAAGTAGCCGAAGCCGACGCCAAGCTGGCCGAATCGCGCGCCAAGCTGACCCGCATCGACATCCAGTTGAATCGCCAGTCTGCACAGCTGGTGCGCGCCCCGCGCGACGGCCGCGTGCAGCAGCTCAATGCCGCCAGCGGCAGCGCCATGGTTTCGCCGGGCACCGTGCTGGCGGTGATCGCGCCGGAACGGGTGGAACGCGCGGTCGAGCTGTACATCGACGGCCGCGACGTGCCGCTGATCCGTCCCGGCCGTCCGGTGCGGCTGGAATTCGAAGGCTGGCCGGCGATTCAATTCAGCGGTTGGCCGTCGGTGGCGCACGGCATGTTCGACGGCCGGGTGCGCGCCATCGACCCCAACGCCGCGCCCGATGGGCTGTTCCGCATTCTGGTGGAGCCGATGCCGGGCAAGCCGGCGTGGCCGGCGCAGGAATTCGCCCGCCAGGGCGGCAAGGTGCGCGGCTGGGTGCAGGGCGAAACGGTCAAGGTCGGCTACGAGCTGTGGCGCCAGCTCAACAACTTCCCGCTGGAATTCGGCCGGCGCCCGGCTGCGGCCACGCAGGAAGACGGCAAGCCCAAGCCGGCCGCACCCAAGTCCGAAGACGAAGCGACGGGCAAGAAATGATCGGCCGTCTTGTCGTCCTGTTGATCGCACTCTGCCCCGGTGCGGCATTCGCCCAGGCCGCTGCGCTGACGCTGGATGAGGTGCTGCAGTCGTCGGCACGCTCGGCACCGCAGATCGTCGAAGCGCTGGCCAAGGTGCGCCAGGCCGAAGGCAAGGGCCTCTCGGCCGATGGCGCCTTCGACACGGTGTTCGACATCGAAGGCCGCTCGCGCGAGGCCGGCTATTACGACGGCAGTACGATCGAAACCGGGGTCAAGCGGCCTTTCGAAGAGAACGGCGGCTATTACTACGGTGGCTACCGCTCCTCGCGCGGCTCCTTCCCGATCTACGAAGACAAGTCCTATACCGATCGCGGCGGCGAAGTGAAAGTCGGCGCGCTGTACGCGCTGCTGCGCGACCGCGTGATCGACGAACGCCGCACCAAGCGCAGCATCGCCAGCACCGACATCGATGTGGCCAAGTACGAGGCGGAAATGGTGGCCATCGGCGTGCAGCGGCGCGCAGTGGATGCCTACCAGAACTGGGTCGCCGCCGGGCTGAAGTTGCGCGCCTACAACGAGCTGCTGCAACTGGCCGAGCAACGCCGCAATGCGATTTCGCGCCAGGTCACGCTCGGTGCGCGCCCCACCATCTTGCTGACCGAAAACGACCAGAACCTGGTGCGCCGTCGCGCCTTGGTGGTCCGCTCGGAACAAGACTTCGCCAACGCGGCCAACGCCTTGTCGCTGTATTTGCGCGACGACGCCGGCATGCCGCTGGTCGTTTCCGCCGAACGCCTGCCGGCCGACACCTCGGCGCTGGAAGGACTGGCCGGCGCCAGCAAGATCACCGCGCCGGTGGAGCGCCCGGACTACCGCGCCGTGCTGACCCGCATCGACCAGGCCACCGCGCGGCTGATGCTGGCGCAGAACGATCTCAAACCGCGCCTGGATGTCAGCGTGGAAGTCAGCAAGGATCTGGGCCCGCCCGGCGTCGGCGGCCCGAACCGGTCGCTGACCGACGCCATCATCGGCTTTCGTTTCAGCGTGCCGCTGGAAAACCGCGCCGCCCGGGGCCGCGTGGCCGAAGCGCGCGCCGAGATCGAAGCGTTGGATCAGCGCAGCCGTTTTCTGCGCGACCAGATTTCGATCGAGGTCGAATCGATCGTCATTTCGCTCAATGGCGCCGAACGGCTGGCCAAGATCGCCGATGAGGAACGCGGCCTGGCAGACCGCCTGGCGGCCGCCGAGCGGCGGCGCTTCGAGCTGGGCTCGGGTGACTTTTTCCTGGTCAATCAGCGCGAGGAAACCGCCAACGACGCGCGCGTACGCCTGATCGATGCGCAGGCACGCATCGCCTCCGCGCGTGCCGAACTGGCGGCGGCCACCGCCGACCGGGATGCCTTGCAGCTGAGTCGTTGATGGGGCGGCTGCGCGTCGGGCGGACGCGCTGATGCCGGGCAATTGCGCGGTTGTGCGAGCGACCTCGCGATGCCGCTGCTTGGCATCCTGTGGGTTGAAGCAAAGCCTCCGCAGCGGACGCACTCAACCGCCACGCAGGTGGCTGGCTGTCGTGTCCAGCGACGCTTCAGCGCGCTTGAAGCCTTGTCGAACCCCAGGCTGCAGCTGTCTGCTCCCTCGCTGCTAGGCAGCCGCCTCTGCGCACGCTTGCACAGCAGCTTATCGACGTGAACAATCACGTCGTCGCCTCGTCTGACGAGCTCAACCAACAGGTCTGCATCCCTTACCGCATAACGACGTTTGGATAACACCTGCGTGCGCATGCTCGCCGTACCGGCCCGCGCGCCGGGCGTGCGGATCCATCGCGATCCGCACTGCAACCTTAGGAACTTTCGGAGGTGCGTATGTCTTTCCGGCAATTTCCCGCAATCGGCGCAGATGGCGAGCCTTACGTCATCATCGAATTTCGCGACGAGCAACAACCCCGCGCAACCCCACAGTCGGCGCCGCGTTACGAGCTTCCCGATGGCCGACATCTGCAACGTCAGGGGCAGCGCTTCGTTACCGACGGCGGTGAGCTGCGCCTGTCCGCGCTCTAGGAACGGCCCCAAGACCTCGCGCGTCGTCATCTTGCAGCGTTGGGCGGCGCGGGGTGTACGAGGAGAAGATGCCGATTCAGGGACGCGACTGCCAAAAACGACGACGTCGTCCAGCTCGCCACCTCAAACGGCACTGGTCAATTTTTGACCAGCCACCGCACACCCCTTGCGCTGCAAGGGCTGCGCGCAGTTATCCACATGCTTGTTCAAGTTTCATCCACACCCTGTGTGGATGAAACGATGGCGATGGGAACGGGCTGCGTTGCGCCACTAGTCACCGGAACGCTCCAGCACCCGACCGATCCCACTGCGATCGATCTCGCTCGCTGCTTGCGCCAATGCCGCACGATCGCTTGCCACCTCGAAGCCGATACGGAAATGCAGCTCGCCAACCGGCGTGCGCGATGAGTGGATCGACGACAGGTTCACCCCATGCCGCTCGAACACATGCAACAAGGCACGCAGCGAGCCGGGCTGGTCTTCGGGCAGATACACGCTCAAAGTCAGCGGTTCGGTGAGATCGGCCAGCAGATAGCCCACGCGCTCGTAGGTGTAATTGCCTGCCGCAAGCGCGTCGTGCTGCAGGGCTTGCGCGTTGTCGTGCAGGAATTGGGTGCGGAACTGCGCACGCGCGGCATCGTCGCCCTGCCCGACCAGGGCACGCAGCTGCTGCAACTGCAGCAGCAACCGGTCGAGCATCTCGCCCACATACGGGTTACCGAACTGGATGTCTTCGTAGATCGAGGGATTGAGCGAAAGAATACGCGCGATCACTGCGGTATCCAGTTCGAACGATGCCGAGCGGTACGGCATCAGCGCGCGCAGCTCGCCCAGCAGCGGTGCGTAGTCGCGCAAGGTGCCGGCCTGCGCCAGGTGAGTGGCGTGCACCATCGCCTGCACCAGCGCCATCACGCGGTCGTGGTGCTCTGGCGTTGCGTACACGCATTCGGCCTGCAGCGCGCTGCACAAGCTCTGCACCCATGCCGACCAGTGTCGCAGCCGCGCTTGGCAGACCACCATCACGCGCCCTTTCAAGGTCGGCGATTTTGGCGGTGCGGTCATCGGATGCAGGCCAACCACGTCCGCCTGCGAGGTCAGCATTGCAGCGACCGGTGCCTGTTTGATCGAGGTGACATCCAGCCACAGCTGCGCTGCAGCGCGTGCGCCGGTGAGTTCCACATACCGCTCGATCAATGCGGCAGTGTGGCGAATCGGCGCGGCGAACATCAGCACGTCGGCACGCTGCGCCAGCGTGGCCTCATCCATGCTGTCGCTGTCGGCCGGATCGGACCCGATCACTTCCAGCTGCATGCGCGTGCGCAGGAACTGTGCCAGCCAGCGCCCGTACGCACCGGCGATGCCGACGATGCCGACCACCGGCTGTGCGATCATGCCAAGCGCTCGACGGCAAATCGTGGCGTTGCGGCAAGTGCGGCCGGCGCCGCTGCCAGCACGTCGAACTCCTCGAACCCCGCAGCCAGGGTCGCTTCCAGCGCGCTATGCACTCCGCTGAGTGCGCGGCCCACCGCCTGCTCGAATGGCACGTCGCGCAACAGCAGGCCGATCAGCAGCGCCATCAGCACATCGCCGGTACCGGCAACATCCACCGGCAGGTGCGGGCTGGCCCAGCGATACACCGCCGTGTCGCTGACCGCCAACGTCACCAGCTCACCCGCGGCACCGGCCACGCTGTGCGCAAGCACCCACTGCGGCCCACGTGCCAGCAATGCGCGCGCCGCGACGATGGCATCGTCCTGCTGCAGGCTCGGCAAGCCGGTCAACCGCCCCAACTCGAATGCGTTGGGCGTCACCAGCCAGGCGTGCGGCAGCAAACGCTCGGCGAACACGCGCTCCAGCCCGGGTTCCACATACGGGCCGGTGTGCGTGTCGCCAATCACCGGGTCCAGGCAGTAGCGCAGCTGCGGGGCCTGCGGCAAGGTCTGCGCCAGCCAGTCGGCGAAGGCTTCGCCGTTGGCCAGGCTGCCGAAATAGCCGGACACCAGCACACGCGCACGCTGCGGCAGGCCACGTTCGGTGGCGCCCAGCAGCAAATCCGCCAGCCAGTCGGCCGGCAGGATGCGCCCGCGCAGGGTGGCGTAGAACGGCGCGTTGCTCAGCAGGGTGGTGGGCACTTCGGCCACACGCAGTCCCAGCGCGCGCAGCGGCGGCACCGCAGCGCTGTTGCCGGCATGGCCATAGACCAATTGCGATTGCACCGAGATCACGTCGATCGGCGAAGGGCCATCCGGACGCTGGCGGCGACCATGGACGAGGTGGCTGTCGGTTGCATCGCTCATGCGGGCGGCCGTGCTGGAAAAGAGGGCACCGATTATCCGCGTAACCTTGCAAGGATGTCGTGGATGAACGACGTCACCGGCAGTTTTGGCAATCCCGTCGTTGAGCAAGGTCAGAGGCTAAAAGGCGCTTGGCCGATGCTGCAGGCCAATGGCCCGACCGCACGATCAGGGCTTGGCTTTGCTCGCGTTGCGGGCAACAACGCGCTGCGCCTGAAGGCAATGGCGACGCTTCAAAGACGCACGTGCGATGTGCGGAGATGTCGCTGGCAATCTCACGCGGCGGCGCTAATGAAACGCACGCGCGGCTGGCCCGGCAATTCTCGCGCTGACATCGCGTTCCATCCGCAACTCAACACATTGGCCGCATCACGGGCGGCCGTCGGAGCAGCCCCAAAAATAGCCCAACGCGCCGCATGCCGCATGCCGCATGCCGCATGCCGCATGCCGGGCCATCGTGACATCACGCCGCCTGGGTCAGGACGTCATCCGATCCCAAAACCCCTTGACGCCATCGATAAAGGTGGCCGACTTGGGCGAATGCTTGCGTGCATCCTCACCGGTGAACGTCGCTTCGAACTGCTGCAGCAGTTCGCGCTGATCGGCGGTGAGATTGACCGGCGTTTCCACCACCACGCGGCAATACAGGTCGCCCTCGCTGCGGCTGCGCACCGAACGTACGCCCTTGCCGCGCAGACGGAACAACTTGCCGGTCTGCGTTTCGGCCGGGATGCGGATTTCCGCTTCGCCGCCCAGGGTTGCCACCCGCACGGTATCGCCGAGCGCCGCCTGCGAAATGCGGATCGGCACCTCGCAATGCAGATCGTCGCCGTCGCGCTGGAAGATCGCATGTTCGCGCACGCGCACTTCCACATACAGATCGCCCGGTGGCGTGCCGGCCGGGCCGGCCTCGCCTTCGCCTGCCAGACGAATCCGGTCGCCGGTATCCACGCCGGCGGGCACCTTGATCGACAGCACCTTGTCTTCTTCCACCCGTCCGGCACCGTGGCAGGTCTTGCAGGGGTTCTGGATCAGCGTGCCGCGCCCGTCGCAATGCGGGCAGCTCTGCTGCATGGCGAAGATGCCGCGCTGGATGCGGACCTGGCCGCGCCCATGGCAGGTGCCGCAGGTCTCGACCTTGCCGTCTTCCGAACCGCTGCCATGGCAGGGCGCGCATTCGATCAGCGTGGGAATCTCGATGCGGCGCTCGATACCGGCGACGGCTTCTTCCAGATCCAGTTCCAACACGTAACCGACGTCGGCGCCACGTCGCGCAGCGCGCGGACCGGCGGCGCCACCGCCGAAAATATTGCCGAAGATATCGCCAAAGATATCCCCCATGTCCGGGCCACCCGGCCCGCCACCACCGCCCATGCCGTGCTCGAACGCCGCATGGCCGTGCGCGTCGTAGGCGCGCCGCTTATTGCCATCGGACAGCACTTCGTAGGCTTCCTTGCATTCCTTGAACGCCGCTTCGGCAGCCGCATCGCCAGGATTGCGGTCCGGGTGGTGCTTCATCGCACAACGCCGGTACGCCTTCTTCAGCTCCTCGTCGCTGGCGCCACGGGCAACGCCCAGCACTTCGTAGTAATCGCGTTTGCTCATAAGCCGGGATTCGGGATTCGTGATTTGAGATTCGTTGAAACGCAAAAGCGGACAGCGTGTGCTGTTCCGCCCTGGCGACGCGACGCGTAAAGGATATCGGGATGGGGAACAGCTAGCTTTAGCGCTTGCCGATCCCCACGCCCGACTCCCAAATCACGGCTTACTTCTTGTCGTCCTTGACCTCGGTGAACTCGGCGTCCACCACGTCGTCGGCAGCCTTGGAGGCCTGTGCGTTGCCGCTGGCCGCATCGGCGTTGCCGCCCTGCTCTGCTGCCGCAGCTGCTGCGTACAACGACTGGCCGGCTTCTTCCAGCGTCTTGGTGCGCGCTTCGATCTGCGCCTTGTCGTCGCTCTTCATGGCGGTTTCCAGATCCGACAGCGCCGCTTCCACCTTGCCGATCACATCGCCACCGACCTTGCTGCCATGCTCGGTGATTGCGGTACGGGTAGCGTGGATCAGGCCATCGGCCTGGTTGCGCGCCTGCACCAGCTCCTGGAACTTCTTGTCTTCTTCGCGGTTGGCTTCCGCGTCGGCGACCATGCGCTGGATCTCTTCATCCGACAGACCCGAACCGGCCTTGATCTCGACCTTCTGTTCCTTGTTGGTCTTCTTGTCCTTGGCCGACACGTGCAGGATGCCGTTGGCGTCGATGTCGAAGGACACTTCCACCTGCGGCATGCCGCGCGGCGCCGGCTCGATGCCGGACAGGTCGAACTTGGCCAGCGACTTGTTGAAGCGGGCCTGCTCGCGCTCACCCTGCAACACGTGCACGGTCACGGCCGACTGGTTGTCTTCGGCGGTGGAGAAGGTCTGCGAGGCCTTGGTCGGGATCGTGGTGTTCTTTTCGATGATCTTGGTGAACACGCCGCCCATGGTCTCGATGCCCAGCGACAGCGGGGTCACGTCCAGCAGCAGCACGTCCTTGACGTCGCCGGCCAGCACGCCGCCCTGGATCGCCGCACCCACGGCCACGGCTTCGTCCGGGTTGACGTCCTTGCGCGGTTCCTTGCCGAAGAAATCGGCAACCGCCTGCTGCACCTTCGGCATGCGGGTCTGGCCGCCGACCAGGATCACTTCGTTGATGTCGCTGGCGCGCAGGCCGGCGTCGTTCAACGCGGTGCGGCACGGCTCGATCGACTTCTTGACCAGGTCTTCCACCAGCGCTTCGAGCTTGGCACGGGTCAACTTGATGTTGAGGTGCTTCGGGCCCGAGGCATCGGCGGTGACGTACGGCAGGTTCACTTCGGTCTGCTGGCTGGACGACAGCTCGATCTTGGCGCGCTCTGCGGCGTCCTTCAGGCGCTGCAGCGCCAACGGATCCTTGCGCAGATCGATACCCTGATCCTTGTTGAATTCATCGACCAGGTACTCGATGACGCGGTTGTCGAAATCTTCGCCGCCCAGGAAGGTGTCGCCATTGGTGGCCAGCACTTCGAACTGCTTCTCGCCATCGACTTCAGCGATTTCGATGATCGAGACGTCGAAGGTGCCGCCGCCCAGGTCGTACACGGCAATCTTGCGGTCGCCGCCGTTCTTGTCCAGGCCATAGGCCAGCGCTGCGGCGGTCGGCTCGTTGATGATGCGCTTGACGTCCAGACCGGCGATGCGGCCGGCATCCTTGGTGGCCTGACGCTGGCTGTCGTTGAAGTACGCCGGCACCGTGATCACCGCCTCGGTGACCTTCTCGCCGAGGAAGTCTTCGGCGGTCTTCTTCATCTTTTCCAGCACGCGCGCGGAGATTTCCTGCGGCGCCATGCGCTTGCCGTCGCTGGTCTGCACCCAGGCGTCGCCATTGTCGTGCGCCAGGATGCCGTACGGCACGTGCGAGATGTCCTTCTGCACTTCGCCGTCGGTGAACTTGCGGCCGATCAGGCGCTTCACCGCGTAGAAGGTGTTCTTCGGGTTGGTCACGGCCTGGCGCTTGGCCGAAGCGCCGACCAGCACTTCGCCGTCCTTGGTGTAGGCGACGATCGAAGGCGTGGTGCGATCGCCCTCGGAGTTTTCGATGACGCGGGCCTTGCCGCCGTCCATGATCGACACGCACGAGTTCGTGGTGCCGAGGTCAATACCAATGATCTTGCCCATGGATACGCTCCTGATGATTCTGTAGCTGTGTCCGGCGACGCCGGGTCTGGCTGAGATGTGGGGGTGGTGCGCAGGTGTTCAAGCCACCGGCGCACATCTGTGTTTCATGCCTGCGCCTGGCAGTTCAGCCGGCGCTGCGGTTCAGTCGTGCTTGGCCACGACCACCAGGGCCGGGCGCAGCAGGCGGTCGTTGAGCAGGTAGCCCTTCTGGAACACCTGCACCACATGGCCCGGCGCGACGCCCTCGGCCTCGCCCTGGCTGATCGCCTGGTGCTGGTCCGGGTTGAACGGCTGGCCGACCGGATCGAGCAGGGTCAGGCCGTTGTCCGCGGCCACCTTGAGCAATTGCTTGTAGGTCATGTCCAGGCCATCGCGCAGCGGGCTGGGCTCGGTACCGGCGGCGGTGAGTCCCGCGTCCAGGCTATCGAACACCGGCAGCAGCTCGCCGAGCAGCTTCTCGTTGGCGAACTTGCGCGCGTTTTCCACGTCGCGGGCGATGCGCTTGCGCTGGTTTTCCAGGTCGGCGCGCTCGCGCAGGGCGTCGGCCTTGACCAGGGCGATCTCGCTGCGCAGCGATTCGATCTCGGCCTTGAGCGGATCGGTCTCGGGTGGATTCTGGGACAGGTCTTCGGAGTCGAATTCGGGGTGGTCTTGGTTCATGTGCAGTTCCCGGGCAAGCGGAACGCCCGCCCCAACGTCACCCCGTATATGGGCGCCTGCGCGCGTTTCAAGCAAACACGATCGCGCCGATCGATGCCGGTTATCGCGTGCCGGGCGACTGCATGGCCGCGCCCAGCACGTCGGCGGCGGTCTGCACCAGCGGAATCAGCCGGTCGTAGGCCATGCGTTTGGGCCCGATCACCCCCAGCACGCCCAGCACCTGGCCATTGGCGGCGTAAGGTGCAGTGACCAGCGAGACGTCTTCCAGCGACACCATGCCGGTTTCCTCGCCGATGAAGATGCGCACGCCCGGGGCCTGGATGGTGCGTTCGAGCAGCTGCAGAATCTCGCGCTTGCTGGCGAAGGCCTCGAACAGTTCGCGCAGGCGATCCAGGTCCGACAGGTCCTGCACGCCCATCAGCCGGGTCTGCCCGGCCATCACCATGTCGTCGGCATCGGCCGGCACCAGCGCCTCGCTGGCCAGCTCCACGCTGTGCGCCAGCAGTTGTTCCATCTCGCTCTTGGCCATGCGCAGCTCGCGCAGCAGGCAGGCGCGGATGTCGGCCAGCGCGCGCCCGGCGAACTGCGCATTGAGGTAGTTGGCCACCCGTTCCAGCTCGGCCGGCTCGTAGGCGCGCCGCGGCTCGATCACCCGGTTCTGCACCTCGTTGTCGGCAAACACCAGGATCGCCAGCACGCGGCGCGCATCCAGCGCCACGAAATCGATATGCCGAAACGCGAACTGCTCGCGGCGCGGCGCGCTGACCACGCCGACGAAGTGGCTCATCGCCGACAGCATCTGCGAGGCGCTGCCCAGCAACGATTGCGTGCCGTTGCCGCTGGCCAGCTCCGCGCGCAGGCGACGTACTTCCTCTTCGCCGGGCGGCTGCATCTGCACCAGGCTGTCGACGAACACCCGGTAGCCATGCGCGGTCGGCACGCGTCCGGCCGAGGTATGCGGGGAGCTGAGCAGGCCCACGTCTTCCAGGTCGGCCAGGATATTGCGGATGGTGGCCGGACTGACGTCCAGGCCCGCATGCTGGGCCAGCGTCTTGGAGCCCACCGGCTCGCCGTCGCGGATGTAGCGCGCAATCAGTGTGCGCAGCAACTGACGGGCGCGGGGGTCGAGCATTGGGGACTGGGACGCGCGCATGGGATCATCCGGTGAGACAGCGCATAGATAATGTCTGGCCCCGGGGATGGCAAGCATCCGATTCCCCGTTTGCCCCTGCCACCCTAAGCTTCCCCAAAGCGTTCACACTCGACCTCATGCTCAGACACCTCTCGATCAAGGATTTCGCCGTTGTCCGTGCCACCGAACTGGAATTCGGGCCGGGAATGACCGTGGTCTCGGGCGAAACCGGCGCCGGCAAGTCGCTGATGGTGGACGCGCTGGGCTTTCTGTCCGGCCTGCGCGCCGACAGCGGCGTGGTCCGTCATGGCGCCGAGCGCGCCGAACTGTCGGCCGAATTCCAGCTGCCAGCCGAGCATCCCGGGCTGCGCTGGCTGGCCGACAACGAACTCGACGACGAGGCGCAATGCCAGCTGCGCCGGATCATCCGCGCCGACGGCGGCTCGCGCGCGTGGATCAACGGCCGTCCGGTCACCTCCTCGCAACTGGCGGAACTGGCCTCGAAGCTGGTCGAAATCCACGGCCAGCACGAGCACCAGGCGCTGATGGCCCGGCACAGCCAGCTCGCCCTGCTCGATGCCTACGCCCGCAACAGCGCACAGCGCGAGCAGGTGCGCCAGGCCAGCCAACGCTGGCAGGCGCTACTGGACGAGCGCGACGCCCTCTCCGCGCAGGGCGATGTCTCCGACCGGATCGGCTTTCTGGAACACCAACTGGCCGAACTGGAACGCGAGGACCTGGACCCGGCCGCGATTGCCGCACTGGACGTCAATCACCGCCGCCAGGCCCATGCCACCGCGTTGATCGGCGCCTGCGACAGCGTCGCCCAGCAGCTCAACGGCGACGACGGCGCCAGCGCCCTGGGCCTGTTGCAGGACAGCCGCCACGATTTATCGCGCGTGGCCGAGCACGAACCGCGGCTGGGCGAGGTGGACGCGCTGCTGGACAGCGCCGTCATCCAGATCGAGGAAGCGCTGGCCCTGCTCGACCGCGTGCGCGACGACCTGGAGGCCGACCCGACCCAGTTCGAGGCCATGGAGCGCCGCCTCGGCCGTCTGCACGATCTGGCGCGCAAACACCGCGTCACACCGGACGAGCTGGCCGCGCATCGCGACCATCTGAGCGCCGAAGTCGAGAGCCTGCGCGGCGCCGACGAGCGCCTGCAGCAGCTCGACAAGCACATCGAAACCGCCACCGGCGCCTGGCGCAGCGCGGCCGGTGCGCTCAGCGACAGCCGCACCGCCGCCGCCGAGGCGTTGTCGGCCGCGACCACGGCGCTGATCGGCGAGTTGGGCATGGGTGGCGGGCAGTTCCTGATCCAGCTGCAGCCACACGAGAGCGCCCGGCCGGACCCCAATGGCGCCGAACGGGTGGAATTCCTGGTCGCCGCCAACGCCGGGCAGCCCCCGCGCGCCTTGCGCAAGGTTGCCTCCGGTGGCGAGCTGTCGCGCATTTCGCTGGCCATCGAAGTGGCGGCGCTGGGCCTGGACAGCGTGCCCACCATGGTGTTCGACGAAGTGGATTCGGGCATCGGCGGCGCGGTGGCCGACATCGTCGGGCAGAAGCTGCGCGCGTTGGGCGAAGAGCGCCAGGTGCTGTGCGTCACCCACCTGCCGCAGGTCGCCGCCAAGGGCCATGCGCATTACCGGGTCAGCAAGGCGCCGGTGGACGGCATGACCCAGAGCGCGGTCGAACTGCTCGGCCCGCAGGCCCGCCAGGAAGAATTGGCACGCATGCTGGGTGGTGTGGAAGTGAGCAAGGAAGCGCGCGCGGCCGCCCGCAAGCTGCTGCAGAGCGCCTGAGCGGGCGAGTCGGCCGCGAATTCAGACTCCCCCGTTCCTCCGCCGTCTGACAAGGCTCCCTTCCCCCGCCTGCGGGGGAAGGTGCCCGAAGGGCGGATGGGGGCGACATCGCTGCGACGCGACCACGACAGGCGCATGCGATTGCCCCTCATCCGGCGCTGCGCGCCACCTTCTCCCGCCAGCGGGAGAAGCGCGGTCTGGCTGAGCGCGATCTGTCGGCTGCACTGCGAACGGTCGCCCGCCGGCTCCCTCCCCCCGCCCGCGGGGGAAGGTGCCGAAGGGCGGATGGGGGAAGCCGTGCATCGAATCCACCAACCGCCCCACAACGGACAAGGCGGCCGAAGCCGCCTTGTCATTCGCACTAGCGCTAGCTACGCCCCACCTCAGCGCACACGCTTCTTGCGCACGTACAGCACCAGCGAGTGCTCTTCCAGTTCATAGCCATGCTTGGCGGCGATCTGGCGCTGCAGCGCCTCGATTTCCTCGCTCTCGAACTCGATCACGTGACCGGTATCCACGTCCACCATATGGTCGTGGTGACCGCCGCGATCCAGCTCGTAGACGGCCTGCCCGCCTTCGAAATTGTGCTTCAGCACCAAGCCGGCCGCCTCGAACTGGGTCAGCACGCGGTAGACCGTGGCCAAGCCGATCTCGTCGCCGTGGTCGAGCAGTTGGCGATAGATGTCTTCTGCGCTGAGGTGATGCTGATTGCTCTTCTGTTCGAGCAGTTCCAGGATCCGCATGCGCGGATGGGTCACCTTGAGCCCGACTTTGCGCAGGTCGTGGGTTTCCATACGTTCTCCGTTCATTGGCGATTTAGCGCCAGCTGCCATCAAACGGGTCGCGGCGACCGGCGGAAGTGTATCATCGGCGTGATTTCCTCAGCACTTAATCCCCGATGCGTAATCTCCTGCTGGTCGCCGCCGTTGCTCTTTCCACCGCTGGCTGCGGCATCATCTACAAGCAGCCGATCTACCAGGGCAATCTGATCAAACAGAACGCCGTGGAGCAACTGCAGGTAGGCCAGAGCAAGCAGCAGGTCAGCGCGTTGCTGGGCACACCCTCGATCCCCGACCCGTTCCATGCCCAGCGCTGGGACTATACCTCCACGCAGCGCGTGGACCGTCTGGCGCGTACCGAGATCAAGAATTTCACTGTGTTCTTCGAGAACGAACAGGTCGTGCGCTGGGAAGGCGACTATTTCCCGTCGCAGGACGAGCAGCTGGCCAAAGCCGCGCCCAAGCAATTCGGCCGCAACCTGGCACGCGACAAGAAGAAGCAACGCGGCCGTTGATGCGGTGGCTCTGCGGTGTCGTGATCGCCTGACCGGACCAAAACGCATCCCCTTAAACGGATGCGTTTTTCGTTTTGCCGGATGCCAAAGAGCGCTTCAGTGATCCCGCAGCGCCGGGCCCAGGACCGGTCCGTCGCGCTTGTTGTTGTTGCAGCCTTAGGTCGAGGCGCGCTCGTTCGACCTCATCGAACACATCATGAAGTCTTCAAGACAACGGCCAAAAGCGCCTGGTTTGCGGCGAGACCGAGTACGTCGTCGCAGCGTTGGAAGTCGCTAGCTGTTGGGGCCGGCTTTCTTGCTTGGTCCGGCACGCCTGCGCCGCGCCTCCTTCGGATCCAGCAACAGCGGCCTGAGCAACTCGACCCGGTCGCCGTCGCGCAACACCTGCTCCGGCCGCGCGACCAGTCCGTGCACCGCATGCGCGGCAGGGGCTTGCTGCAACGCCAAACCGGACGTGGCGACGGCTTCGGCCACCGTTGCGCCTTCAGGCAATTCCAGCTGTACCGAGCTGTAGCGATCCGGCCAGGCCAGCACCACTTCGATACGCATGCCGCCGCGCAACCTAGACGTCGCCGCGATCGGCGACGCGCACGAAATCGTTGACCATGCGGTCGGCCAAGCCCTGAAAGCCCAGCGCCAGCGCCGGGCCAAGCAGCCGCGAACTGGTCTCCACCTCCAGGGTCAGACTCACCTTGCAGGCGTCCTCGCCCAGCGCCTGGAACTCCCACAAGCCTTCCAGGCGCTTGAACGGGCCGTCGCGCAGGTGCATGACGATGCGCTCCGGGCGCTCGAGGATGTTCTCGGTGGTGAACCAGGTGCGGAACGACCCCAGCCCCAAATCCAGGCGCGCCACGATGTGCGCCTGGTCCTGCTCAAGCACATTGGCAGCGTCGCACCAGCCGAAACGGCGCGGGTAGGCGGCGACATCATTGACCAGATCGAACATGCGGGTGGCGCTGTGTTCGACTAGGGCGCTGCGACGGATGGTAGGCATTCGCTAACTTGTGAAAGACGGAAGATCGTTTGACGACACCGAATCGGCGACAATGGGCGGATGAGCAAGAAACAGACCAAGGATAAAGCAAACGGCGCGAAGGCCACGAAAACCATCGCGTTGAACAAGCGTGCGCGCCACGAATACCACCTGGAAGAACGCTACGAAGCCGGCCTGGCACTGCAGGGCTGGGAGGTCAAGGCGATCCGCGCCGGCCGCGCCAACATCGTCGACGGCTATGCCTATGTGCGCTCCGGCGAGATCTACCTGATCGGCGCGCAGATCACGCCGCTGATCCAGGCCTCCACCCACACGGTGCCAGTGGAACGGCGCGACCGCAAACTGCTGCTGCACCGGGCCGAGATCGACAAGGTGCTCACCCGCGTGGAGCGCGAAGGCTACACCCTGGTGCCTACCGCGCTGTACTGGAGCAGCAACAAGGTCAAGTTGGAAATCGCCCTGGCCAAGGGCAAACAGAATCACGACAAGCGCGACGCCGCCAAGGACCGCGATTGGCAGCGCGACAAGCAGCGCGTGATGCGGCGGCATAATCGCGATGCGTGAATCGGGAATCGGGAATCGCAACGGCAAGATCCTTTCCCGCAGCGGCAGCGATATAGCCGGCTGAGCACGAACTGAGGTCGTGGATGCTGGTCGCTTTTACGATTCCCGACTCCCCACTGCCGCTTCCCGAATCACGTCGCTCCAAGCATCCGCATCACATTCGGCACTCCCCTGCCCTGCACATAGCGGTCGCGCTGCAGGTCGGTACAGGTATCCAGCAGCAGTTGCTTAACCCGATCGGGGAAGCCGATGAACTCGCGGCGCGCCGATAGGAAACCCGCCAGCACGCCGGAGACATGCGGTGCGGCCATGCTGGTGCCGCTCATCTCCACCATCAGGCTGGCCGGGTCGTCCGGGTCGAAGTCGTAGTAGGCCGACAGGATCTTCTCCCCTGGCGCGACCACATCCGGCTTGCTGCGGCCGTCGGCAGTCGGCCCGCGCGAGGAAAAATACGACACGCCATAGTTGTGTGGGCTGCTCTTGTGCACCGAGCCGACCACGATGGCGTCTTCCAGGTTGCCCGGGTCGCTGATCGACAGATCCATGTTGGCCGCATACGCATCGCCATCGTTGCGCATCAACCAGGCCAGGCCCTCGTTGCCGGCAGCGATCACCACCAGCACGCCTTGCCGCCACAGCCGGCGTAATTCATTGCACAACGGCGTAAACCCGCAGCCGTAGCTCTCCGGGTCGAAGCAGCCGCCCAGGCTCAGATTGACGCCATGGATGACCAGCTCGCCGGCGCGCTCGTTGATGTCGGCCACCTGCTGCACCGCCTTGATCGTCCACGAGTCGCGGCCGTTTCCGGCATCGTCGAGTACCTTGAAGCCATACAGCTGCGTATCCGGCGCCATGCCGGAAAATTCAAGCGTACGGCCGGGCGTGCCGCTCGCATCCGGGATCGAAGCGCGACACTGCCCGGCGATGATGCCGGCGATATGCGTGCCGTGCCCATGCCGATCGAGCCGGGTAAACGCAGTGCCGTCGGCGCGGGTCAGCCGTTTGGGCGCACCGCGCCGCGTGCAATCCCACTGTGCCACCACGTTGTCGCGCTCACCCTTGAGGAAAAAATGCGGGTGACCGGCCGCGATGCCGGTATCCATCACCGCCCAACCGATCTGCTGCCCGCGCGCGCGATACGCCGTTCGTGCCGCATCGGCATGCAGGACATTGCCCGACACATGGATCAACGCGCGTTTTCCGGCATTGCGCCACACCCGCCGAAAGCCCAATGTGCGATAGCGATCCTGCAGCGATTCGATCTCGAATCGGGTGAGCCGCGCAGACACGAAACGCTGCAGGCTGTCTTCCAGCTCGATCGCCTCATCCAGCGCATCGCCACTCAAGCCGGTGGTGCGCGCAGCGGCTTGGCGCACATGCTGCAACAGCAATGCGCGCGCACCGGCAGGGTCGTTACCCAACACGCGCCGATCCAGCTCGATCAGCACATCGTGTCGGTGCTCCGGGCCATGCGCTTCGAGCTGCTCGCTGAGGTCCTTGATCAGCACTGCATTGGACACCGGTTGATCGAAGCCCACACCCACGGCTTGGCGCACCGCGGCGCGCACCTGCGGAATCGACAGATAGCCCGAAGCCGAATGCGGGTTGTGCTGCCAGTCCGGGTTCAAGCGCGCAGCGGCCAGGTTTTCGAAACGTCCTTTCGCATTGGCGATGTCGTCGGTGAGGTCCGGGTCCAGCGCGATCGGGTCGCGCGTTTCGGTCACATTGATCCAGCGCTGTACGCACCCGGGGAACGGCAGTTTGCGCGTGCCGGTCCAGCGCTTGAACATGCTCCGCACCTGCGGCAACCCCAGTGGCGAGCCCAAGGTGAGGAACAAACTGACCTCGCAGTCGGCCGCCTTCAGCTGGCGCAGCACATCGAAGGCGATCATCGAACCCTGGCTGTGCGCCACCACCACGAATGGCCCGCCGCCTGCACGCAGCCGCTGCGCCAGACTTTCGCGCATCAGCGCCGCACGTTCCGGCACGAAGAACAGGTCATGCACGTCCTGCAACAATGCAGCGGAAATCAGCCGCAGCAACACCCGGTTGATCGCATCGATGGCCCCCTTGGCCCGCACGCTGCCGGGCACGGACGCGCCCTGAAGCTCGTCCAGCAGCCGATGCAGATCGGCACGTTCCTGCTCGCTCTGCGCCAGCGCGTCTGCCAACAGGTGCAGGTCCTGTTCGCCCGGCACCAGGCCAAGCGTGCTCAAGGCGCGCTGCACGCTTTGATTGAGCGCCGGACCCACATCGCGCGCATCGCAATTGCCCGGCTCGGCCACTGGATAGCGCTCGCGATTGACCCAGTACGCCAGCCGCGTACGCTCGCCCATGGGCCGCCCGAACAAGGCCTTGTCCCACTGACAACGCAGCACATCAGCCGGCGGCTTGTTGCCGATGCCATGGATGTAGATCACCGTGCGCGCCTTGCCCTGCACGCGGGTCGCCGCGGACTCCTGGGCCCCGGCCTGCTGCGCACGCGCAGTGCGCGGCCGCGCCGGTTGTTGCGTGCTTGCAGCGGCCTTGCGCGGTAGCGCGCGTGCAGGTTTCGAACGTGGGGGCTTGCTTGTCGCCATCGCTTCGCTCCTTCGTTTGCAGACTGTTCCGTTCGGTACGGGACTGAAGCCACTGTAAGCGTTGCGCATCTCACCACTTGTGACAGGGCGCGCCGATCCCTACACTGGCCCGGTCGGCGTTTTATTGCTTTCCCCGGGGGTGCACTGGTTTCGACGGGGGTCGCGAAGTCGCTTGGCGCATGCCGAGGGGGCAGCTTTCCTCGTTAATCCAGCAGCAAACTTTTAGTTGCCAACGATGACAACTACGGTTCGGACTTCGCTATCGCCGCTTAACTGGCTTTAGTTGTAGTTCTACAGCCGCCTAAGGCGAACCCCCGAACCTACTTGTGCCCGTGCTCGTAGGTGTAGGGTCATTATCACGGAACCATCGGTAGTGGCTGCCTGTCAGCTACCGGTCAGATAAAGCAGGCTGGTTTCCAGGTGCGCTTTGCCAACCGTGCTGCCTGGGAACGAGATCTAACGGAGGGCTAAGCATGTAGTGCTGGGGATGGAGTGCTTCCGGACGGCGGTTCGATTCCGCCCACCTCCACCAATGAGCGGACCCACAAGGTCCTGAGAAGGCCGGGAACCCCCGTAAAACAAGGGTTCTCGGCCTTTTTCATGTGCGACGCAGTGCGTACGTGAACGTAGCAGGCCATGCGACGCTGGGGTACTTTTGGGGGCATGCAGTGGATGGCCAACGTCGACACCCCCACAATGCCCTCACCCACGTTGCGATAGGCCGCGCCAACGCTGCGTTCGGACTCCGCCAGCGCCGGCAAGCGGGCCGATATCCCGGTATCGACTTCGATCAGCCGATGCCTGCGCGCCTTGTCCGCCACGATCTCCGCATAGGGGCAGATATTGGCTGCCGGCGGCGTGGCGGTCGAAAGATCGATAGGGCCAGCGCCATCTGCCACCTGTTCGAGTCATCCCTGCGCCTGGTTGCACGCGGCCATCCACGCGCTCGACATGACGCAGCGCACCGGAGCGACATTGATGCAAAGCGCTCAAAAAAACAGAGCCCTCTCAACCGTTCCTTGATCGATTTCCAGGCGGAATTCAGATACGGCCAGCCCACCATGCGCGCCGCACCGGATCGGGAACGACGTCGCCAGCAAGTCGCGTTGCCCGGCCCAGTGCACCTCTCTATGGTCAAGGGCGGACGGGTCAGATGTCGGACATCTGTGGATTGTGATTGGAACCAAATTCTCACAAAGACAGCGGCAAGCGAAGACGACTTGGGAGTGCGATGGTTGCTGTGATGAAGCACCGGGGAGATAAAGCGTGTGTGGCAACCGTTGTTGACGCATCCCTGGTACTTGCCGCACGCGGGAGCTCTGGCACTCCGGGGTCTCGCATGGGCTTTTCTGCCGATGGTCGTTATCTTGTTGCCTTCGCTGGACGCGCCAATGGCCTCGCGCCGCTTTACAGGACTCCAGAGGCTTGTGAGAGCGACACCTCTGCCGCAAGGATCGCGCAACGCATTCAGTCGCTTGGGCTCCGGCGAACCCTAGAGCTCATCGATGGCAGCTTCTGCCTGGCCATCCTTGATCGTCGATCACACACGCTGTCGCTAGTGCGCGACCGCATCGGTCAATGCAGCCTGTACTATGGCTGGACACATCAGGGTTTTGTGTTTGCTTCTAAACTCAAAGCAATCGCTTCGTGTCACGGCTTTAGCAACTCGCTAGATCGGAATGCGCTGACACTCTGCTGCGATACGGCTACATTCCATCGCCCTACAGCATCCATCGAGGCATCTTCAAACTACCGGCAGGAACCATTCAAGTTTTCAGCACGCTGGATGTGGAACGCGGTGCGCCTCATCACGACCCTAACGTGGGATCGCGCCACTGGCATGCAAAAAGCAATGTCAGCAACTTGATCCAAGCAAGAGAGCATGTCGCCGAAGAGCGTACGATCAGCCGCCTGCAGGATGCGCTCTCGATGGCGGTTGACCGCGTCGGCGATCGCAAGACTGGTTCATTCCTGTCGGGAGGAACCGATTCCAGCCTCATCACGTCCCTCCTGCAGTCGCAACGCTCAACGCCTGTCGATACCGTGACCATCGGATTTGAGGATGCCGATCACGACGAAATGCATTGGGCGCAGAAGGTCGCGAGCCATCTCGGTACGCGGCATTCCAACAACGCATCAGCGATGAGCAGGCCATGGCCATTCTGCCGGAGATATCGGAGGCGTTTTGCGAACCTTTTGCTGACTCGTCCCAGATTGCGACGCTGCTTGCAGCAGGCTCCGCTCGCCGTCACGTCAGTCACATGCTGACAGGCGATGGAGGCGACGAATTATTCTTCGGCCATGCCGCTTGTGCGCGTGCACTGCGCAATGCGCGCTTGACCTCCATGATCCCGGACACTCTGCGCTGTTTGCTGCGTCGCCGGGGCCTCTACACGAGGGAGTCGGCCCGTTTGGGCGGATGACGAGCGACCCTAGGGGAGACGATCAGCCGCTCGGTGGAAGAGAGCTACCTGCTCAGAGTCTCGCATTGGCGAAACCCCCACTGCGCCGTGCTTGGCTCCATGGAGTACCCCACGATCTATGACACACCCATGGATCAGCTGACCGTCGGATCCCCAGGCGAGCGCGTTCTCTTTATGGACATTGCCATGGAACTTGGGGAAGGACTCATGACCAAAACGGCCAAGGCCGGGATTCCCCGATGCAGAGGTCCAGGCTTTGGAGATTGCGAAGGACCGATGCAGACTGCACGCACTGCGTCAGTTAGTGACGCGCGCGGCATGTTCGTGCTCATCGCGACGAACCAGGGCGCCTGCCAAGTCGTCGGCAGTTGCACACCGCGGGGCGGCGTCGCCGCGGAGTTGATCGAACAAGGCCAACAACGCGCTGGCTTCGTGTTGCAGCAACGCCAGTGCGCTTTTATTGGGCTCTTCCATTGCACTTGCTCCAGAAACGCTCCACGGCGCCCTGGTCAGACCAGAGCAAATCGCGTGCCAGCCGTCAGACCCTGTCGCTCAGGCGTACTCGCGCTGCTCTTGCGCCTTGGCGTGCATGGCTTCCAGCGTGACCATGCCGGCAATGCGGGCGGCTGCCATGGCGCTACGATGGTCGGGAAAGGTCGACGACAGCGCAGCGCCTGCCAAGTTCGCGCCGCGGCCGATGCCGATCTGCGCGATATCCCAGCCGGCCACCCAGCCATGGGCGGGGGTATCGCCTTTGGCGGCATGACAGGTGAGCTGGTAATTGCCTAGAAAAATGACCAACGGGCGCCCTTTTCGGTGACTGCTTGCCAGCATACCGCCACGACGCTACGGCCGGGGGCGATGTGCCGTCTGCCAGCTGACTCGGCAAGCGAAGTGGAGCGTAGGCACGCGGCTTGCATCGGCCTCGACCAGACAATCGTGCCGGGGAAACGCGGTGTTGACCAAAAGAACCAAACGTCGCGCTGCCGGGGCCTTGCTGGTGGGCGGGCTGATCTTTGTCCTGATCGGCGTGGGCGGGTATCTCACGACGCAGCGTTCGCTGTCGGACGCCGGCTGGGTGACGCACACGCAGGAAGTGATTGCCAGCATCGACGAGATCCAGGCGGGCATGCTGTCGGCGGAATCGTCGGCGCGCGGTTATGTCTTGACCGACAACGAGGCCTTTCTGGGCGTGTATGCCGATGCGATCGGCCGCCTGCCCGAGCGCATCGTGCGGCTGGACGCCCTGGTGCAGGACAACCCGACGCAGCGGCGCAATGTGGTCGTGCTGAGCCGTTTGGTGGACGCGCGCCTGGTGCAGATCGACGAGTTATTGCATAGCTATCGCAAGCAAGGCCTGGATGGCGCGCGTGCTGCCATCGCGCGCGGGGTGTTCCAGACCTCTTCATCGCTGCGCCGCCAGGTGCAGACCATGACGGAGCTGGAGCGGCAGCAACTGATCCGGCGCAACGCAGCCACCACCCGCAGCGCACAGTGGGTGCTGTGGGTGACCGTGATCGGCATTGCCAGTGGCTTGCTGGTGATGCTGCTGGCCTACCGCTTGTTGTCGCGCGAGCTGGAACGGCGTACGCGTGCCGAAGACGACGCCAGCCGGACCAGCGAGCGCCTGATCGAGTCGTTTTCCGCACTCGAACGCACCTCCGCTGGCCTGGAGGCGCTGGCACGCTACTCCGGGTTGCTGCAGAACTGCCGCGATGCCGAAGAAGCGCTGGAAATCACTGCACGCACGATTGCACCGCTGATTCCCGGTGCTGCCGGCGCGGTCTACTTGCTACGCGCCTCGCGCGATCGCGCCGAACAGGTGGTCGCCTGGGGCGAGATGGCAGACGACGCCAGTGCCAGCATCGCGCCGGATAACTGCTGGGCGCTGCGCCGCGACCGCACCCATGTGGTGATGGACGCCGGCCAGGGCATGCTGTGCCAGCATGCCGGCGTCAACCTTCCGGCGCATGCGGCCACGGCCTGTATTCCGCTATCGGCGCAGGGCACGCAGTTGGGAATGCTGGCATTGCGTAGCGAAGACCCTGACGATCTTGCCTCGTTGACCGTGGCCGAGGCGGCAGCGGAACAACTCTCCTTGGCGCTGCACAACCTGCGCCTGCGCGAAACGCTGCGCCAGCAATCGATCCGCGACCCGCTGACAGGCCTGTACAACCGCCGCTATCTGGAAGAAACCCTCAGTCACGAATTGGCGCGCTGCACGCGCCGCGAGCTGCCCTTGTCGGTGCTGATGCTGGATGTGGATCACTTCAAGCGGTTCAACGACCTGCACGGGCACAGCGGCGGCGACCGCGTGCTGGCGGCCATTGGCGAATTGTTGCTGGCGCAGACGCGTGGCGAAGACATCTGCTGCCGGTACGGCGGCGAAGAATTGACGATCATCCTGCCCGAAGTCGATCTGCCAACCGCGTGCATGATGGCGGAGAAATTGCGCGCCGGCATCGAGGCCCTGCAGGTCATGGGCGATGGCGTCTGTCTGCCGAAGGTCACCGCCTCGTTCGGCGCGGCCAGCTTTCCCGCTCACGCCAGCACCGTGGCCTCGTTGCTGCAACGGGCGGACGCGGCGCTGTATCGCGCCAAACAGGGTGGCCGCAATCAGGTCGTGAGCGCGGATGGGCTTGCATCCGTGGCCTGAACGCAAGCAGCCGGGCGTGCTGCTGCGGTCTGTCGCAGAGGCCTGTGTCGCGCAGTCGACGCTCAGATCCGCATCGCGCGCGCTTGGCTAACCCGGGTGCGAGCGCCTAACGAAGATGCTCGGATCATTCGCCGGCGCGCGCATTGCAGCGACAAACGCTCAAGCAGATGCGCTCATGCCAAGACGAGGCCTCAGCCGCAGGCGTGGCCCGCGTCGTCGGTGGGGATCAGGCCCGCACCGGCCAGCATGCCGTCGATACGCGTGCGCACATAGACGGCATCGTCCTGCGCGGCGCTACTCAGGATCGCTTCGGCACGCGCCTGAAAATCCAGGTAGTCGAAATCCGCATCTTCATCTGCCGACAACTTGGGCAACTCTTCCTGCAAGGCGTCCAGGCGCGTGGCCAGTTCTTCGCGGGTGGGCATGGCAGACTCCGACAACCAAAACGATACGTTTGCGGCAGCGCCGTCAAGGATGTGCGAAGCCTTGCGCTGCAACGCTTCACTTTCCTACCCGTTGCGGCGATGAAGGCACGCTCAACTTTGACCGCACTCCGCCGATAATGATGCCGACTCCTATCGAACCTTCCCTGTGATCCTCCACCTGCGGCGGGATTTTCGACTCGGCATCGTCAAGATGCTCGGGCCAATCACCGCGCTGTTGCTTTGCCTCTATGCGGTGTATCTGGCCATGACCGGTCAGGTAGTTGCGTGCCTGGTCACCGCCGCGCTGGGCGTGCTCGCGGTATGGCGCGGCTGGCAGATGCGCAGTGCCGAAGACACCGGCGCCGGCGGCGTGTGGCTGGCGTCGATCAACGTCGGCGGGTGCCTGGTGGCGTGCTGGACCGGTGGCGACGGCGCCCTGCCCTGGCTGTTCCCGGTGCTGGCCACCAATTATTTCCTGTGCGGGCCGCGACGCGCGGTGTTGTTGAGCTTGCCGCTGCTGGCCGCCTTGTTGTTCTTGCCAGGCTTGATTACCAGCCCTGGCCAGGGCGTGTCGACGATCGTGGTGACGCTGGTGACGCTGGCGGTGGGCTACGCGTTTTCGCTGCGGATGCAGGACGACCGCGTGCACCTGGAAGAACTGGCCTCGCTGGATGCGCTGACCGGCTTGCCCAACCGTCGCATGCTGGAACGTGCGCTGACCCACCAGATCGATCAACGCCAACCGCACGACCGGCTCAACAGCCTGATCATCCTGGATCTGGATCACTTCAAGGAGGTCAACGATCTGTACGGGCATGCCGCCGGCGATGCGGCGCTCTCGGATCTGGCTACCATCCTGCGCTTCGAAGTACGCGAACCGCACCAGGTCTTCCGTTTTGGCGGCGAAGAATTCGTGGTGCTGCTGCGTGCCGGTTCGCTGGCCGAACTGGAAGCGGCCACCGAACGCTTGCGCAAGGTAATACGCAACGGCTTGCGCGGACCCGGCGGGCGCATCACCGTCTCGTTGGGCGCGGCGCGCCACGATGGCGAAACGCATTGGCAGGACTGGTTTTCGCGTGCCGATGCGGCGCTGTATCTGGCCAAGAACGGCGGACGCGACAGCGTGCGGGTTGCCGAATAAGCGCCTGGCGGCATGTAAGCGTCCGGGTCTGCGTAGGCACACGCACCTGGCGGATGGGTTACGCATTGGTCGCGAATGCGATGGGGTTGACGAAAGCGCCGGTAGCGCGCCTGTCAGCCGAGGTGCGCGCACTGATGGCGTCGGATGCATGGCCAGCATCGCCAGCCATCAGCCGCACACGTTCGACCGCCCCGCTTAGCTCTGACGCTGCAGCCAGAACTGCGGGACGACCCACTGGCCGCCCCGCACGCATCGCTCAACGATTGACCACGGCCACCGGTGCAGCGGGTGCTTGGTCCTGCTTCCAACCACCGAGCGCCTTGTACACGCCGACCACGCCGACATTCACTGCCGCTTCGGCCTGCGCCAACGCATCGTCGGCAGCCAGTTGGGTGCGCTGCGCATCCAGCAGGGTGAGGAAGTCTTCCGAGCCCTCGCGGTAGCGGATCTGCGCCAGCTGCTCGGCACGCCGCGCGGCATTGGCCTGCTCCACCACGATGGCCAGACGCGCCTGCTGGCGGCCATAGCCGATCAACGCGTTTTCGGTGTCTTCCAGCGCCATCAGTACGGTTTGCTGATACTGCGCCAACGCGCCTTCGGCCTGCGCCTTGCTGGCACGCAAGCGCGCACGCACGGTGCCGAAATCGAAGGCGGCCCAGCTGATCGACGGGGTGACCGACCAGGCCTTGGCGTTGCCTTCGGTCAACCTGGCCGCGTCGCCGGTCAGGAAGCCGACGAACCCGCTCACGCTGATGCGCGGAAACAGGTCGGCAGTGGCCACGCCCACTTGCGCGGTGGCTGCCGCCAGCCGGCGCTCGGCGCCGCGCACATCCGGACGCTGACGCAGCAAGCCGGCGGTATCGCCCAGCGGCAGCGGGCGCGCGAACGCCGGCATCTCGCGCGCGGCCAAGGTGGCATCCAAGGCATCGGGTTGCTGACCCAGCAACACAGCCAGACGATGGCGATATTGCGCCTCGGCGGTTTCCAGCAGCGGAATATCCGCTTCGATCGCCTTCAACCGCGCCAGGCTGCTCTGCACATCCAGCTCGCTGCCGGCCCCCAGATCCCAACGCGTCTGCGTCAGCTTCTGGGTGTCGCGCAGGTTGGTGAGCGTGCGCTTGGAGACATCCAGCCGCTTCTGGGTACCGCGCAGTTCGAAATAGTTGCGCGCCACTTCGGCAGCAACGGTGACCTGCACGTCCTGTAGGTTGGCCTGCTCGGCATCCAGGTCGGCACGCGCGGCCTCCGATGCACGCCGCTGACGGCCGAACAGGTCCAGCTCCCAGGCCGCATCCAGACCGAGCGTGGTCTGCTCGGTCAGAAAGCGCTGATTGCCGGCGATCACCTGCTGCTGTTCGCGGCGATCGAAGCTGCCCTGCGCAGTGATATGCGGCGCCTGATCCAGACGACGCTCGACGAACACCGCGCGCGCCTGCTTGACGCGCGCCACGGCGATGCGCAGGTCGTGGTTGGCGAACAAGGCGTCGCGCACCAACTGCTCCAGCACCGGGTCGTCGAACTGCGACCACCAGTTGCCCACCGGCGACTGTGCGCTGTATGCCGGGTCTTGCGCGCCCTGCAGCGTCACCGCCGCCGGCGGATCGGGACGGTAATCCGGCCCGACCGCGCAACCGCTGAGCACAAGCGCGGCCAGGGCCACACTCAGGACGTTTCTTACCATGGCAACACCTCTCCCAGATGGGTAAAGCTGCCGGTGGCGCCGTGTGCATCCAACAACGCCATCTGCACGCTGCTATGCGCACCCTGCTCCACTTCGATTTCGCCGCCGCCACCGTTCATGTCGGTCTTGACGTAACCCGGATGCACCGTATTGACCTTGATGGCGGTGTCGCGCAACTCATAGGCCAGATGCACCGTCCAGCTGTTCAACGCGCTCTTGGAAGCGTCGTAGGCAGGAATCTTGAAGTCGTAGATCGGCGAGCCGGGCTGGCTGTGCAAGGTCAGCGACCCGAGGATGCTCGACACGTTGACGATGCGCCCGGCCAGCGAGCGACGCAGCAGCGGCAGGAAGGCCTTGGTCACCTCGACGACTGCGAACAAGTTGGTGTCGAAGGTACGCTTCCACACCTCCAGGCTCTGCTGCGACGGGGCGCGCTGCATGTCCTCGATCATGATGCCGGCGTTGTTGATCAGGATGTCCAGATGGCCATGGCGCTGCTCCACCGTGCCCACCGCGGCGGCGATGCTGATGTCGTCGTTGACGTCGAGCTGGATGGCCTCCACCGGCAGGCCTTCGGCCTGCAATTTCAGTGCGGCGGCCACGGCGTCGTCGCGCTTGCGGCCGGCCAGCAGCGTGTGCACGCCGGCGGTGGCCAATTGCCGAACGGTCTCCAGGCCGATGCCGCGGGTTGCGCCGGTGACCAATGCGATCTTGGTGTTGCTCATGTGTAAATCCTTCGAATGTATGCAGGGGGAAACAACGCGCTTAGGCGTTGACGTGCGCGTGATCGTGCGCAACTGCGGGCGGTGTCGCGGGCCCGCGACGGGTCACCCACTTGCGCAGCGCCACGTAGAACACCGGAGTCAGGAACAGGCCGAACAAGGTCACACCGAGCATGCCGGCGAACACCGTGATACCGGTGACCGAGCGCACTTCGGCGCCAGCACCATGGCCGAACAACAACGGCACGGTGCCGGCGATGAAGGCGATGGAGGTCATCACGATCGGACGCAGGCGCAGGCGGCAGGCTTCCAGTGCGGCTTCGACGATGCCCTTGCCGTGCATTTCCAGTTCGCGGGCGAACTCCACGATCAGGATCGCGTTCTTGCACGCCAGGCCCATCAACACCACCAGACCCACCTGCACGAACACATTGTTGTCGCCGCCGGTGAGCCACACACCGAACAACGCAGACAGCAAGGTCATCGGCACGATCAGGATCACCGCCAGCGGTAGGGTCCAGCTTTCGTACAGCGCAGCCAGCACCAGGAACGCCAGCAACACTGCCATCGGGAACACGATCAATGCCGAGTTGCCTTGCGTGGACTGCTGATAGCTCAGGTCGGTCCACTCGATGTTCATGCCGTTGGGCAGCACCTGCGGCGCCATGCTGGACAGCTTCTGCATGGCCTCGGTGGACGACAGCACGCGCGGGTCCGCTTCGCCGATGAGGTCGGCCGCCGGGTAGCCGTTGTAACGGATCACCGGGTCCGGGCCGTAGGTCTGGCCCAGCGTGACCATACTGCCGATCGGCACCATGTCGCCGTTGGCGTTGCGCGTGCGCAGGTTGGCGATGTCTTCCACGCTATCGCGGAACTGTCCATCGGCCTGGGCGATCACCTGATAGGTGCGACCGAAGCGATTGAAGTCGTTGATGTAGGACGAACCCAGATAGGTCTGCAGCGTGTCGAACAGATTGGTCAGCGGCACGCCCTGCGCCTTGGCCTTGTCGCGGTCGACCTTGGCGTCGAGCTGCGGCACGTTGGCCTGATAAGTACCGATCGGGAACTGCATGCCCGGCGTTTGCGAGATCGCACCGGACATCGCATTCACCGCACTCTGCAACTGGCCATAGCCCAGGCCGGCACGGTCCTGGATGTACAGCGAGTAGCCCGAGCCCTGGCCCAAGCCAAGAATCGGTGGCGGCATGAAGGCGAACGCGAAGCCCTGCTGGATCTGGCTGATGCGTGCGTTGATTTCCGCATTGATCTGCGCGGCGGTGCGGCTGCGCTGACTGAACGGCTTGAGCGTCAGGAACACCGTGCCGGTATTGGGCGTATTGGTGAACTGCAGCGGATTCAGGCCGGGGAACGCGATTGCATGATCCACACCGTCAGTCTGCAGCGCGATCTGGGTGATCTGGCGGATCACCTCATTGGTGCGCTCCAGCGACGAGCCTTCCGGCAGCTTGGTGCCCGCAATCAGATAGAGCTTGTCCTGGGTCGGAATGAAGCCACCCGGCACCAGCTTGAACATGAAACCGGTACCGACCAGCAGCAGCAGGTAGACCACGAACACCGCACCCCGCTTGCCCAGCGCACGCGACACCGCACCTTGGTACTTGTGCGAGCTGGTGTTGAAGAAACGGTTGAACGGGCGGAACAACCAGCCGAACAGACGGTCGATCAACCGCGACGGGCCATCCTTGGGCGCGTCGTGCGACTTGAGCAACATCGCCGCCAACGCCGGCGACAGGGTCAGCGAGTTGATCGCCGAAATCACCGTGGAAATGGCGATGGTCACCGCGAACTGCTTGTAGAACTGGCCGGTCACACCCGACAGGAACGCCATCGGCACGAACACCGCGCACAGCACCAACGCGATGGCGATGATCGGCCCGGACACTTCGCGCATGGCCTGATGCGCCGCCGCCAGCGGGCTCAGCCCTTCTTCGATGTTGCGCTCGACGTTTTCCACCACCACGATCGCGTCGTCGACCACGATGCCGATCGCCAGCACCAAACCGAACAGGCTCAGCGTATTGATCGAAAAGCCCAGCAGGTACAACGCAGCGAACGTACCGACCACCGACACCGGCACCGCCAGCAACGGAATGATCGAGGCGCGCCAGGTCTGCAGGAACAGGATCACCACCAGCACCACCAGCAGCACCGCTTCCAGCAATGTGTGCACCACCGCGCTGATCGAATCGCGCACGAACACGGTCGGGTCGTACGCAGCGGACCAGGCCATATCCTGCGGGAACTGCTTTTCCAGCTCGGCCATCTTGGCGCGCACCGCATCGGACAATTCGATCGCGTTGGCACCGGGCGACTGGAACACGCCCATGCCCACCGCGTTCTGGTTATCCAGCTGCGAGCGCAGGGTGTAGTTGCCGGCGCCCAGCTCCAGGCGCGCCACATCGCTCAGCCGCACGATCTCGCCGCTGTTGCCGCTGCGGATGACGATGTTGCCGAACTCTTCTTCGGTGGTGAGGCGGCCTTGCGCATTGATCGAGAGCAGGAAATCGCTCTTGTTGGGCATGGGTTCTGCGCCGAGCTGGCCGGCGGAGACCTGCACGTTCTGCTCGCGGATGGCGGCGACCACATCGCTGGCGGTAAGCCCGCGTGCGGCCACCTTGTCCGGGTTCAACCAGATGCGCATGGCGTAGTCGCCGGCACCGAAGATCTGGATCTGGCCCACGCCCGGCAGGCGCGACAGCTCATCCTTGACCTTCAAGGTGGCGTAGTTGCTCAGGTACAGCGAGTTGTACTTGCCCTTGGGCGAGGTCAGATGCACGACCATGGTCAGCGTCGGCGATTGCTTCTGCGTGGTCACGCCCTGGCGGCGCACGTCTTCGGGCAGACGCGCCTGCGCCTGGCTGACGCGGTTCTGCACCTGCACCTGCGCCTGGTCCGGGTCGGTGCCGGGCTTGAAGGTCACCGTGACCACCAGCACGCCGTCCGAGCCGGCCACCGACTTCATGTACATCATGTTTTCCACGCCGTTGATGGCTTCCTCAAGCGGCGTGGCGACGGTTTCGGCAATGACCTTGGGGTTGGCGCCCGGATACACCGCGCGCACCTGCACGCTCGGCGGCACCACTTCGGGGTATTCGCTGATCGGCAGAAGCGGCATGGCGATCAGGCCGGCCGCGAAGATGATGATCGACAGCACCGCGGCAAAGATCGGCCGGTCGATGAAAAAACGGGAAAAGTCCATTGGGATGGTCCTGAAAGAGGTTGCCGCCGGGTGGCGGCGCGGCACGGCGGGCCCGGGCCGACCTGGTGACGAGGCCGGCAGTCTTGGGCTGCGATGCAGCGATACAGCAGTACAGCCATTGCAGGTGTTACGCCGTCGCCAGCCAGGCGCGACGGCGCGCAACACGCGTGGCGATCGCTAGTTGGAAGCGGTGCGCTTGTCCGTCGCCGGCGCCATGGCCACGGTCTTGGCGTCCACCGGCATGCCGGGCATGAAGATCTTCTGCACACCATCGACCACCACGCGGTCGCCGGCGGCCAGGCCGCTACGCACGATGCGCAGGCCGTCGGCATTGCGGCCGAGCTCCACGTCGCGGCGTTGCGCCTTGCCGTCCTTGTCCACCACGTACACGTACTTGCGGTCCTGGTCGGTGAGCACGGCCTTTTCGTCGACCAGCATCGCCTTGAACTGGCCGCTGCCCAGCAATTGCACATGCGCATACAGGCCTGGCGTGAACTGTCGCTGCGCGTTGTCCAGCACCGCGCGGACCCGGATGGTGCCGGTGCTGCGGGTCACCTGGTTGTCCAGGAAATCCACGCGTCCGGTGTGCGGGAAGCCCTGCTCGCCGACCAGCCCGATCCGCACCGGCAACTCGCCGCCACGTTCGTCCGGGCGCTCGCCGTTGCGGGCCATCTGCGAATAACGCAGGAAGGTGCCTTCGTCGGCGTCGAAATAGACGAACACCTTGTCCAGCGATACCAGGGTGGTCAGCACGCTGGCGCTGTCGCCGGCCGTGACCAGGTTGCCGGCGGTGACCATCGCACGCCCGGCGCGGCCATCGATGGGAGCGCGTACGCGCGTCCAATCCAGGTTGAGCTTGGCGGTGTCCACCGCGGCCTGGGCGGCCTGCAGGTCGGCGTCGGCCTGGTCGGCGGCGGCGCGGCGTTGCTCCCAGGTTTCGGTGGAGATGGCCTGCTGCTCGGACAGTTTGCGTGCACGCGCCGCTTCGCTACGCGCCAATGTGGCCTGGGTGCGGGCACGCACCAGCGAAGCGTTGGCACGCGCAAACTCGGCGCGGTAGCTACGCTCGTCGATGGTGAAGAGCACATCGCCCTTCTTCACTTCTGCACCTTCGGTGTAGTTGACCTTGTCGATATAGCCGGACACGCGCGGACGCAGTTCGACGCTTTCCACCGGCTCGATGCGGCCGCTGAATTCGTCCCACTGGCTGATCTGCTTCATCAACACCGGCGCGACGCTGACGCTGGGCGGCGGGGGTGCGCCGGTCTCGGCGGCCTTGCTGCCGCAGCCGGCAAGCACGACCGCCAGCACGGCGCCCGCCAACACGGTACGCAAGGGAAAACGGAACGGGGTGGCGTTCGTGGTCATGGGGAAATCTCTCGGGTGGGGATGGAAACGTGCAGACCGGCCAGCCGGCTCGCCGACGGTGCGGCATGTGGGCGACGACTCACGGTCACGATGGCTTGTCCGGGCTGGCCAGGCCCGGCAATCAGGGAAACAGCGGCGCGGCCGACGTCCACGGCGCGGATCCATTCTGGACAGGCGTCCTTGGCGCGGCCGGGCGTGCAGACCGGCTGCTCGACCGAGAGCAGCTGCACGCGGACGCCCAACGGCTTGGCTTCCTCGTGCAACACCTGCGCGAGCATGCGCGTGGCGGAGGCCGCAACCGAACGATCGCCATGCGCCGACCAGGCACGCAGCGCGCACGGGCTGCCGAGCAGCAGATAGCGACCGCCGCCGTCGGCCTCGGCCAGCAGCGGCAGCAGATGGCGGGCGGCAGCCAGATGCGGCAGCACGTCGCGCTCCAGGCGGCGACGCAGGGCAGCCACTGGCCGATCCAACAGCCGCCCTGCCTTGGGCGGGCTGCCCAGGCTGGCGATTACCGCGCCCAGCGGTCGGTGCCGCTGGGCCAGCTCAGTGGCCAGGCGGCGCGCAGACGCATCGTCGGCCACCGACCCCTGGACGATGTCCAGCAGCGGCGAGTGCCCATGCTGCGCGCGCAGTGCGTCCAGCTTGGCAGCATCGCGTCCAATCACCACGGTTGGCATGCCGGCGTCGAGCAACGCGGCGACGATGCCCATGCCGACGTTGCCCGCGCCGCCAATGACGGCCGTCTCGGATTGAACCATCCCACTCATGGGATTTTTGCTCCCGAGATCGGGATAATTCCATGCCGTACCCAACGCGCCTGCAGTCCAGTTCGCTGCGCAGGCGCGCCACCAGCCTGCCGCCGTGGCGAGCTGGAGAATCCGCGCAAGGCACTGTTGCGGGGCCGATTTTCCGCGGAAACGACTGGATCGAAGGCGCTTTCGATCGCACTGCGGTGACTGGAGGACACGCCGAAAACGTTGCACAACCACATGGCCGTGCTCCTGCATGGAGGGGATGCCGCATACGTTAGGCTTCAAAGCAGCACTTGATTAGTCCGGATTTAGGGGAATAATCGTCCCGCAAGCGGTCTAATCCCTCCTGACCCCCCGGAAGGCATCCCATGACTCACGATCTCAACGACACCCTGATCTTCGTCAAGGTGGTCGAACAAGGCAGCTTCATCGCGGCCGCCAACGCGCTTGGCCTGCCCAAGACCACCGTCAGCCGCAAGGTGCAGGAACTGGAAACCCGGTTGGGTGCGCGCCTGTTGCATCGAACCACGCGCCGCATCGGCCTGACCGAAGCCGGCTCGGTGTACCACGAACATTGCCAGCGCATCGCGCGCGAATTGGAAGAAGCCGAAAGCGCGGTAGGACAACTGCAATCCGGCCCGCGTGGCTGGTTGCGTTTTACCGTGCCGTATTCGCTGGGCATTACCTGGATCGCGCCGTTGCTGGGCGAATTCCATGCGCAATATCCGGAAATCCAGCTGGACATGCATCTGGGCAACGAGAAGCTGGACCTGATCGGTGGCGAAGCGGATCTGGCATTGCGCGTCGGCGCGCTGCCCGATTCCAATCTGGTGGCGCGCAAGCTCGGTAGCTTGCGCACCCAGGTGTTCGCCAGCCCGTCCTACATCGAGCGCTATGGCGAGCCGCTGCATCCGGACGAACTGCAATTCCATCGCACGCTGGCCTTGCGCAAGAACCGCAACGTGCACAACAACCGCTTTTTCTGGTCGCTCAGCGACGGCAGCGATGTACGCGATTTCCCGGTCAATCCGCTGATGGTGGCCAACGATCCGGCTGCGCTCAACGGTGCGGTATTGTGCGGTGAAGGCCTGTTGCTCACCGGCGACGTGATGGCCAAGCCGTTCGTGCAATCGGGTCTGGTGCGTCGCGTGCTGGCCGGGTGGACGGGGCCTGAGGTGGACTTCAATGCAGTATTTGCCGGCGGTCGATTGGTGTCGCCGAAAGTGCGTGCGTTCGTGGACTTTTTGGTGACGCGCATGAACTTCGATGCGGATTACATGATGGCGCAGTGCCCTGCCCGTCTGGCCGCACAAAAGGCCGACAACGATGCAAAGATCGAGGTCGGCGCAGAGGCGGAATTGCGTGCAGAAGGCAAGCGCATCCTGGAGAACGTCACGGCGTAGTGCCGGATCGACTGCGCCGGCGGTGGTTGCCGTCTGGCGCAGGCCATAAGTTCATCGTTGCAACGCAGTGAATGCATTTCTGTCACCGCACGCTTACAGCCGACGATAGCTCGTTCGCTTTGCAAATGATCTCACTGCCGTAAGCGGTGAGTTGGGAAAGATCGAGACGTCAGTCGTGGCGTCGTCGGATGCGATCACCCGATGAGCGCAAAGCCGACTCGGTCGCGCGCGCGGTGCCCTCGCCGCTCGCGGGACACGCCGTCAACCCATCCATGGGGGCTCGATGGCGGCATCCATGCCGCCAACGGTCCCGCAAGCGGCGAGGACACCGCGCCAGAACGTTGGTCGGTCGCTCGGAAAGCGGCCCATCGTAGGAAAGGTGGTGGAGATACCTTCTCGCCTGAGCACTGCGAGCTAGCCGCGCCTCCTTAAATCGCTAGCGAACGCATCTATCGCTTGCACAAATACAGCGACCAACTCGACTGGCCCTTGCCCGCTCACCGTCGCGGGACCCGTGGCGGCATGGATGCCGCCACGGAGCTTACATGGACGTACTTGCAGCGTGTCCCGCGATGGTGGGCGGGCAAGGGCCCTGCAGCAACACTCAGATCCGCGCTTTGAAGTTCCACAGTTACGCCGACACATTAGCCCCGATGACGTGAGAAAGATCGAGACCTCAAAGCGTGCAGACCAACCGTTCTAAGCCCAAGCGATTGGTTAGCTGCTCTTGATCACACCATGCAGCAAAAAACAGGCCGCTTTCGCGGCCTGTTTTGCGTACATCAGTACATCGCGGGTGAGTCATCCGACCCGCCACGATTCACTGCATCCCCTCAACGCATGCCGGTGTTGCTGGCCGCGCCTTCCGCACGCAGCGGGATCAGGCGGATTTCGACGCGGCGGTTCTGTGCGCGGCCGGCATCGGTGCTGTTATCGGCGATCGGGTAACGCTTGCCCGCGCCCATGGTTTCCATGCGCTCACGCTGCACGCCTTGTGCGGTCAGATATTGTGCGACCGCGCCGGCGCGTTCTTCGGACAGACGCTGGTTGATCGCGTCGCTGCCGACGCTGTCGGTATGACCGACCACTTCCACCATGGTCTGGTTGTACTCGCGCAGGGTAGACGCCACGCCATTGAGCGCGCTGTAGAACTGCGGCTTCAATGCCGACTTGCCGAAGTCGAAGGTGATGCCGTCGGGCAGGTTCAGGGTGATGTTGTCGCCCTGGCGCTGCACTTCGATCCCGGTGTTGGCGGTGCGCTCACGCAGTGCGCGCTCCTGGCGATCCTGGTACTGGCCGATTGCCGCGCCGCTCAGTGCACCGATGCCGGCGCCGACCATTGCGTGCTGACGACGCTCGGTAGCGCTGTCGCCGGTGAGCAGGCCTGCAGCCACACCAATGGCGGTACCGATCAGGGCGTTGCGGCCGGTCCGATTCTGCTGTTGCGTCTGCTCGCCGTATTGGTCGCGCTGCACATACGAGCCGCCGGTGGCGCAAGCGGACAGCGCAATGGCGCTGGCCAATGCAACGGCAAGACTCTTGGTGGCTGCTGGGGACATGGTGTTCTCCTATGGCCGGACCATCCGGCGCTCAATCGTGTGCGCGAGGATAAACAGGCCCACGCGACTGGCGCATGATGAAACCAGCCTCCAATCGCGCCCAGCTAGTGCTGCATTCAGGAAAACGTTTTCTGCTTGGACAGCGGCATGCCCGCGCCTAATGCACTGACTGATGCATGAAACAAGCGTAGCAGCACACGCGTGCAACGCCTCAGCCTTGCAGAAGAAAACGCGCAGAAGCGAGCATCCGCTGACCACGCAATCAGGAGCTCGCTCGCCCTGCCGCGCGCCTAGCCGCGCGTTTTCGCATACGCCGCCAGCGCCGCATCGCGCCCTTCGGCCAGGCCGATGATCGGCGTGCGCGGATACTCCGGTGCCAGCCGCGCCAGCGACAACGGATGCAGCCACGGCGCGAAGCGTTCCTTCACCGCAAGCTTGCCGAGCTCAGGTACCCAGCGCGTGATGTAGGCGGCCTGCGGATCGAACTTCTCCGCCTGCGTGACCGGATTGAACACACGGAAATACGGCGCCGCATCGGCGCCGGTGCCGGCCACCCACTGCCAGCCCAGGGTGTTGTTGGCCAGGTCCGCATCCACCAGCGTGTCCCAGAACCAGCGCGCGCCTTCGATCCAGTGGATGCGCAGATGCTTGCACAAAAAACTGGCGACGATCATGCGCACGCGATTGTGCATCCAGCCGGTATGCCAGAGCTGGCGCATGCCGGCATCGACGATCGGAATGCCGGTGCGACCGCGTTGCCAGGCCTGCAATGCAACCGGATCGACCGTTGCCCAATCGAATCCTGCAAAGCGTGGATTGAGATTCTGGTTGGTGGTGTCCGGGAAGTGATGCAGCAAGTGATAGGCAAAGTCGCGCCAGCCAAGCTGCCGGATATAGCCATCGATTTCTGCGCCATTGCGCGCAGTGCGATGCGTCTCCAGGGTGCTGGCGATCCGCCACGGCGCAATTTCGCCGAAGTGCAGATGCGGCGACAGTTGCGAGGTCCCGACGCGATCGGGGCGATCGCGGTTTTCGCGATATCCAGACAACGCGCCGTCGATAAAGATCTCCAGCATTTCGTGCGCGCCGGCTTCGCCGGGCTGCCAGTGCTCCCAGAAACCCTGGTCCCACTGCAGGCCCGGCACCAACTGCAGCGTGTCGAGCGCATCGGTCTTCAAGCTTGCAGGCAATGGCGGCAGACTGCGCGGCGCACCTATCGCGGCGGGCAATTGCAGCTGCGTCAGCGCGTTGCGCCAGAACGGGGTAAACACCTTGTAGGGGCCGCCCTGCTGCGTGGACAACTGCCACGGTTCGAACAGCAATGCGCAATTGCAGCTCTGCACCTCGATGCCGCGCTCGCGCAAATCGCGCTTGATCTGCGCATCGCGCGGCTGGGTGGCCGGCTCGTACTTGCGGTTCCAGTACACCGCCACCGCACCGGTCTGCGCGATCACCTCATCCAGCACCTGCGCGCTGTTGCCGACGCGAATGACCAGCCCGCTGCCGAGCGCGCGCAAGGCGCCGTCCAGCGCTGCAAGCGAGCGATGCCGCCAGGTGCGCGATGCGGCGCCAGGCGTCCATTCGCCCTCTTCGTGCGGCGCGTCGATGTACAACGGAATCGGGTGATGCCCCGCATCGAGTGCGGCGCGCAAGGCCGGGTTGTCTTCCAGACGCAGATCGCGACGGAACCAGACGATGGCGTATGACATACGAACTCGGCAGCAAACAATGAGGCTGCGCAGCATAAGCCAGCGGACGCCACGATGGCGCGATGCCGCCGGGCGGCGGATGACCACCCGGCCGTTCCACGGCAGCGCTTACTCGAAACTGCCCACCGAGTCGTGCGCCAGGTTGTCGAAGCGGGTGTATTCGCCGAAGAACTTCAGCTTGCACGAGCCGGTCGGTCCACCGCGGTGCTTGCCGATGATGATTTCGGCCAGGCCCTTGTCCGGCGAATTTTCCTTGTTGTAGTAGTCGTCGCGGTAGATGAAGACGATCATGTCCGCGTCCTGCTCGATCGCGCCCGACTCGCGCAAGTCCGCCATCACCGGGCGCTTGTCGGTGCGCGTTTCCAGCGAGCGGTTGAGCTGGGACAACGCAATCACCGGCACGTTGAGCTCCTTGGCCAAGCCTTTCAGCGAGCGCGAGATTTCCGAAATTTCGGTCGCGCGGTTTTCGCTGTTGCCCGGCACCGACATCAGCTGCAGGTAGTCGATGACGATCAGGCCCAGGTCGTGCTCGCGCTTGAGCCGGCGGCACTTGGAACGCAGTACTTCCGGCGACACGCCAGGTGTGTCGTCGATGAAGATCTTGGTTTCCTTGAGCATCTTGATCGCGCCGGTCACGCGCGCCCAATCCTCGTCTTCCAGCGCACCGGTACGCAGGCGCTGCGCATTGATGCGGCCATTGGAGGAGATCAGGCGCATGGCCAACTGCGAGGCCGACATTTCCATCGAAAACACCGCCACGCCCTTCTTGGACTTGATCGCCGCATATTCGGCGATGTTCAGCGCAAAGGTGGTTTTGCCCATCGCCGGACGCGCCGCCAGGATGATCAGGTCGGTCGGCTGCAGGCCGGCGGTCATCGCATCGAAATCGGTGTAGCCGGTCGGCAGACCCGTGATGTTGCCGCCGTTTTCGAAGCGGTTGCGCAGCTCTTCGAAGGCATCCTTCAATGCCCCGGGCATGGCCACGAAATCGGTGCGCCCACGCGCGCCGGCTTCGGCGATCTTGAACACGGCCTTTTCGGCCGAGGACAGCAACTCGACGCTGTCGCGCCCTTCCGGCTGAAAGCCGTCGTTGACGATGGTGGTGCCCACTTCGATCAACTGCCGCAGCACCGCCTTGTCGCGCACGATTTCCGCATACGCGGCGATGTTGGCCGCCGACGGCGTGGTGCTGGCCAGCTCGATCAGGTACGCGCCATCGCCCACCTGCTCCAGCTTGCCCTGCGACTCGAACCATTCGCCCAGGGTCACTGCATCGAACGGGCGGTCTTTCTCGTTGAGTTCGCGAATCGCGCGGTAGATCAGCCGATGGTCGCGCCGGTAAAAGTCGTTTTCGGTGAGCTGGTCGTTGACCCGGTCGAACGCGTCCGGCGCCAGCATCAAGCCACCCAGCACCGCCTGCTCGGCCTCGACCGAATGCGGCGGTACCCGCAGCTGGTCCAGACGCGGCTCGGGACGATCGTAATCGTCGTCGTCGCGATCACGACTGCGCTTGGAACGGAAACCAGGACGAGCGGACATGGACAAACAAACCTGACGCGAGGAGACGAGGGCAGGAAGCATAGTCATCGGCGCAGCCGGCGACCATGCACAACTCTGTGGATAACTGGTGTATAGCCAGTGCACCAGCGTTCTACGCGCCGGCCGTCGCAAGTACCGAGACCCTTGCGCCGTTTGGGTTTCCGCCCTCACTCAGGTCCCAACGTGGCGCCGCACGTGCGCACGGCGCCGCTGTGGTCAACTCAGCGCTTGAGGTGCCCGATCAGGCCCAGGAACTGGTCGATGAAGCCCTGCAGGAACTTGCGGCTGTCGGCGTTGGCGACCTGCTCGTCGGGCCCGAACAGGCCGTCCTTGTATTGCAGGAACACTTCCGGCTGACCGAGCACATGCATGTCCAGATACGCCAACACGTTACGCAGGTGCTGCTGCGCGGTGGCAGTGCCGATCGCGCCGACCGAGACGCCCACCACCGCCGCCGGCTTGCCGGCAAACGCGCTATCGCCATAGGGGCGCGAGCCGGTGTCGATGGCGTTCTTGAGCACGCCGGGAATGGAGCGGTTGTATTCGGGAGTGACGAACAGCACCGCATCGGCAGCGCGGATCTGCTGCTTCAGGCGCGTGCCTTCGGCGGGATAATCGCCATCGCGGTCCTGGTTGTACAACGGGATATCGCCGATCTCCAGGTACTCGAACACGGCCCTGTCGCCGGCCAGATGCTCCAGCGCGCGCGCCAGCTGGCGGTTATACGACTCGGCGCGCAGGCTGCCGACCAGTACGGCAATGGTGAGCTTGCTCATGGGAATGCTCCGTGGAAAACAGAGCCCCACCCTACCCAGCCGGATGCTCAGGGCTGGTGAAACGCCGCCGGCATCTGTGGCGCAAGCGGCGGTGCGTACACGCGAGCGCGGCAACGTTCGCAGGAGGCTTTGCCCACTGCCGACCAGCGTCCACACCGCAGCGCCAGGCGTCAGCGCACCACAGCCGCCCGCTGTTCGCGCCAGTGTGCCTGCCAGGCCTGGAACATCAGCACCGTCCATAGATGCGTATGCCATTTGCGCTCGCCACCGTTGAAGTCGCGCCACAGGCGGGCCACGCTGTCTGCGGCGAATACGCCCTCGCGCTGCAGGGCGCCGTGCGCCAGCAGATCGTCTGCCCAGCCGTGCAGATCGCCGCGCAGCCATGCGCTGACCGGTGCGCCGAAGCCGCGCTTGCCGCGGTAGACCATCGCGTCCGGCAGGTAGCGGCACAGCACGCGCTTGAGCAGATACTTGCTCACTCCATCGCGATACTTCAGCGACAGCGGCAGCGACCAGGCGAATTCGGCCACGCGCCAATCCAGCAGCGGCGCACGCGCTTCCAGCCCCACCGCCATGGTGGTGCGGTCCACCTTGCACAGCAGATCGTCCGGCAAGTAGGCGGCAAAATCGGCCAGCATCATCGCGTCGGCCGGCGTACCGGACCCATGCAGCGGGTCGGCCAGGCTGTAGAAACTGTCGGGCTCGGTGGCGCCCAGCACCACCGCGGCCGGATCGCGCCAGCGCGAAATGCGGTTGCGGTAGATATCGCCGATGCCGCGTGCGCCGGCCTCGGCCACCAGCGCGGCCAGGCCGCCGGTGCGCGAGGACTCGCCGTTGCGGCGCGCCGCCACCGCCATCAACCGCCGCAGCGGGCCCGGCACCAGGCCGTGCATGCGCCAATTGCGCAGTGCGCGCTGATACCGACCATAGCCGAAGAACAATTCGTCGCCACCATCGCCGGACAGCGCCACCGTGACTCCGCCGCGCGCCAGCCGTGCGACCAACGCCGTCGGCACTTGCGACGCATCGGCGAAGGGTTCGTCGAACATGTCCGGCAGGTTCGGCACCACCGCCAGCGCATCGGCGCCGCTGACATACAGTTCGGTGTGGTCGGTGCACAGATGCGTGGCCACTTCGCGCGCCAGCGGCGCTTCGTCGTGATGCGAACCTTCGAAGCCGATGCTGAAGGTGTGCACCGGCTGCGCGCTCTGCGCCTGCATCATCGCAGTGACGATGGACGAGTCGGTGCCGCCGGAGAGAAACACGCCCACCGGCACATCGGCCACCATGCGCAAGGCCACCGCATCGCGCAGCACGCGATCCAATTGCTCTTCGGCCTGCGCGTCGGTACCGGTGAACGGCGTCGCCAGCGCGCGTTGCATCGCTTCGCGCGCGTTCCAGAACGGTTGCTGCGCCTGATCGGGACGATGCGCGGCCGCGCCGGCTGCGACGGCTTGTGCATCGATGCGCAGCACGCGGCCCGGCATCAGCTTGAAGGTGTGCTCGTGGATGCAGGCCGGCGCCGGGATATAGCCAAGCCGCAGCAGCAGGGTGAGCGCATCGCGATCCACGCCGTTGTCGAAATCCGGGTGCTGCCACAAGGCCTTGAGTTCGGAACCGAACACCAAGGTGTCGCCGGCCCACCCGTAGTACAGCGGCTTCTTGCCGACGCGGTCGCGGGCCAGGAACAGGCAGTTGTCGCGCTCGTCCCACAACGCAATGGCGAACATGCCGTTGCAGCGGGTCAACGTCTCGTCCAGCCCCCACTCCACCACGGCCGCCAGCAGCACTTCAGTATCGGAGTGGCCGCGGAAGCGATGCCCAAGCGCGGAAAGCGCTGCGCGCAATTGCGCGAAGTTATAGACCTCGCCGTTGTAGGCCAGCACGTAGCGGCCATCAGCCGAGCGCATCGGCTGATGGCCGAGCGGCGACAGATCCAAAATGCTCAAGCGCTGATGCGCCAGCGCTACGCCGGCCTGCGCATCGCACCAGGTGCCGGCATCGTCGGGGCCGCGGTGGCGCAAGGCGGCCCCCATCGGCCGCACCAGCGCATCGAGCTGTTCGCCATGCAGGCGCGGCGAGGCCAGCAACATTCCTGCCAATCCGCACATCGTCAGCGCTCCTGCCGGCCGGCCGCGACTAACCGGGCTGGGCCGGCACGCACGACGCGTCGTACGCGCCCGAACAGGCGCACGGCGAATGCCGATGCCGATGCCGATGCCGGAGAGTAAAGACAGCCGTCCGCCGAGCACGCAGCGCTGACGCAGCGCGCCACGTGCAGATCGCGCAGACGGCTCATGCCGCCACCGATGCAGCTGCCGGCATCGGCACATAACGCGGCAGCGCCTGCACGCGTTGTAACCAGGCGGTGATCGCCGGCCAGCGCTCCAGATCGAAACCGCCGTCTTCGGCGCAATGGGTGTAAGCGAACAGTGCGATATCGGCGATGCCGTAGTCGCTACCGGTGAACCAGGTGTGCTGCTGCAGGTGCTGCTCCATCACCGCCAGCGCCTGCTCGCCGCGTGCGCGCAGCTGCGGCAACTCGGCGCGGCGTGCGGCATCGCGCGGCGTCCACAGGCTGATGAACCGCGCCACTGCCACATAAGGTTCATGGCTGTATTGCTCGAAGAACATCCAGCTCAATGCCTGCGCACGCTGCCACGCATCGGTGGGCAGATACGGCGTGCCTTCGGCCAGCCAGAACAGGATCGCGTTGGATTCGGTCAATACGCGGCCATCGTCGCGCTCGACCATCGGCACCTTGCCGTTAGGGTTCTTGGCCAGATAGTCGGGCGTGCGGGTCTGCCCGGCCACGCTGTCCACCTCGACCCAGTGATAGCGGCTGCCCAGTTGTTCCAGCAGCAGGCGCACCTTGTAGCAATTGCCGGAACCGGACATGCCATGCACGGTCAACGGGGGACGCACGGTCGACATCTGGCTGGCTCCGCGGCAGCAACAAGGGGCTGGCAGTGTCACAGCCCCGCGTGCCTTTGCAAAGCCCTCCACGCAGCAGCGGCGCACCGATGCCAGCTTTGCGTGCACTGCCGCGCCGACCTGCGTCAGGCCAGGACCACTACCGCCACCGGCACACTCAATACCGCGATCAGGATGCCCAGTGCCGCCACCGTCAGCGCCCAGGCGCCGAACGCACGCGTGCGCGCACAGCCGGCGGCGGCGGCGGCGGCCTGTACCGAACAGACCGACCACCACAGCGCCCCCAGCATCAGCAGCAGGATGCATGTCGCCAGTTGCGCCATGCCGGCCGGATCGGTCGCGCCGGTGCGCAGCAATGCGACCTGGCCCTTGAGCGCGACCACGGCCGCCAGCAGGCACACCAGCCACGGCAACGCACAGCCGGCCATTGCCGGCAACACCGTCCCAAGCCGGGCGCTGCTGCCCATCCAACGCAGGATCTGCTTCAGCAACACGCATCCCAGCAAGGCGATTGCAACCACAACACTGACGCCACCGGCCTTGGCCCAGAGCGGCAGCGCATGCAGCCACACCCACGCCGACAGCAGCGTGGTGGCCGCAAACACAACCCAGGCGCTCCGGCGCATCCGAGCATGCTGCGGCATCCGCGTCACCGTGGCATGTGGATCGAACATGATTCCGCCCAGGCCACCGCCGCGCCACCAGAAAAAGCATGCCACCAGCAACAACACCAAGGCCGCCAAGCCGGCCACCGGGTAGCCGAGCGCACGCCAGTCCGGAGGCTGCGTGCGCCGCCGCGGCGCGAGATCGTGATTGAAATACAGCAGGTCGCGCGCGCGTTCCATGTCGGCAGCCGCACGCGCCACGCCGCTGGCCGGAATACGGTCGGTGAAGCGCTGCCACTCGCCCACGATGACCAGCTTTCCGTCGCGCATCGCGATGCTGCGCGAGAAGCGGAACCACGGATTGGCGACCACTTGGGTGTCTGCTGCCACCTGGGTCGCCGGGTCGCTTTGCACGCTTACGGTCTGCCGCGCCAGCCGCGGCCCGCCCAGCGCCAGCGGGCTCTTGCGCGCCTCTTTCGGTAACGCATCCATCCACTCGCCAAGCTGGAACAACGGGAAACCCAGCTCATCGCCCTCCTTCGCTGGCCACTCCAGCCGGTAGGCCTCGTGCGTGCGCACATTCAGCGGGTCGGCAGCGTCGATGCTTGGCACGCTCACCTGGGTCAGTGCGGTGTAGTACTGCTGCATGAATTCCAGATAGTGCTCGCCCACCGTCTGCGCACCATCGTCGTCGAAGCTGCTGGCGACACGCTCGCCGCGGCCCTGGCGATAGATGGTGTCCACCGTGAAGCTTGCCCAGCGCTGCGGCGTGCGCATCGAAATGGAGATTTCTTCGTTCACTTCGATCTGTGGCAACGCGGGCATCGGCGCAGGCACTTCAACCAACGTGTCCTGCCCTGCAATCACGGGCAATCCGCGCACGAACGGCAGTGGTCGCCGCTGTGCCAACGGGCCCTCTTCGCGATCGCGCGTGGCATCCACCCACACCTCCCCCTGCGGCAGATGCGCACGCACCACCACATGATCGAAGGCGTACGGACTGGGCAGCCGCTTTTCCAGCCCATGCCCTTTGTCGCTGTTGACCAGCACCGGCTCGGCGCGGATGCCGGCCAGTTGCAGCAGTGCGATCAGCAGCGTCGCCTTGTCCTTGCAGTCGCCATAGCGGTTGCGCAGCGTCACTTCGGGCGCGTGCGGGGCGTGCGAGTTTTCTCCCATGTCCAGCCCGACGTAACGGATCTCGCCCTGCACGAACGCCACGGCGCGCAGCAACGCCCCTTGCGGGTCGTCGCGACGCAACGTCAGGCTCTGCGCCATCCTGGCGGCCACCTGCGTCTGGTTGAATGCACGCGGATACAGCTGCGACGCCCAGGCCGCCACCGCGCCCCAACTGCCGGCGGTGGACACTTCGATCGCGCCATACGGGTCCACATCGTCCGGCGCGTCTTTTTCTTCCTGCACCGCCGCGATGTTGCGGGCGCCGATGTCCAACTGCGTCACCCCATCGAGCGTACGCACGTTCCGGCCGAACCCCGGGGCGCTGATGCGCCACTGCAGCGGCATGTCGGCCCGATAGCGCACACGTACCCGGCGCTCGCCCAGCGGCACGCCGTAGCGCGCTTCGAACACGTCGTAATAGCCTTTGCCGAACACCGGATTGCTGCCGCTGATGGTCACGCCATAGTCGACGCGGTCGCCCACGCGCAGGTCCGGCAAGGTGATCGACAGCGTCAGCGCGCCATCGATCAACCCATTTTCCAGCCCGCTCTCGCGCCGCAATTTGGCGTAATGCGCCTGCGTGCGCATATCGATGCGCTTGCCGGCACGCCAGACATCCAGGCTGTTGAGCTCCAGCTGCTGGTACTGCGGCTGATAGTCGATGGAAATCTGCCCGGCTTCCTCCAGGCTCTTGGCGCGCTGCACGGTGTAGCTGAGCCGGCGGTAAGCCTGCGGCACGCGGCCGGTCAGATCGACCTGGTCTGACACCAGCTCGTAGCGCAGCCCCGCAGCGCCGGGCACGTTCTCGGAAACGGCATCTGCCACCACCCAGCCCGGCGTCGGTGCCATGCGTGGCGCCTCGTTGGCCCGTGCTGGCACGAGGCTCGCGCCGACCAGCAGACACATGGTCCAGAAGACGCCGAACAGGCGTCGCATCACATCCTTGCTGATCAAACCCCCACTCCTCGTTAAAACGCATTGAGTCCTGTCAGCGCACGGCCCACCACCAGCTGGTGCACGGTTTCGGTGCCTTCGTAGGTGATCACCGATTCCAGGTTCAGCGCATGCCGGATCGCCACATGCTCGGTGGTGATGCCGGCCGCGCCCAGCAGGTCGCGGCATTCACGCGCCACATCCAGCGCCATGCGGCAATTATTCCATTTTGCCAGCGAGACCTGCTCCGGCTGCAGCGTCCCGGCTTCCTTCAAGCGCCCAAGCTGCAATGCCAGCAGCTGGGCGGTGGAAATCCGCCGCGCCATGTCGGCCAGTTTGATCTGCGCGCTTTGCGTGGCCGCCAACGGGCGGCCGAACAGGATGCGCTCGCCGGCATAGGCCAGCGCCTCGCGCAGGCAGGCCACTGCCGCGCCAATGGCGCCCCAGGCGATGCCGTAGCGTGCCTGGTTGAGGCAACTCAGCGGCGCCTTCAAACCGGCCGCCTGCGGCAACCGCATCTGCTCGGGCACGAACACGTTGTCCAGGAACAGGCCCGAGGTGACCGACGCACGCAGGCTCATCTTGTGGCTAATGTCGTGCGCGCTGAAACCGGCGCTGTCGGTCTCGACCAGAAAGCCGCGCACGCCGTCGTCGGTCTGCGCCCAGATGATCGCCAGCCCGGCGATGCTGCCGTTGGTGATCCACATCTTGGCGCCGTTCAAACGCCAGCCCTCGCCCTCGCGCACCGCGCGGGTGGTCATCGCGGCCGGGTCGGATCCGCCCTGCGCCTCGCTCAGGCCGAAACAGCCGATGACCCGGCCTGCCGCCATCTCCGGCAGCCAGCGCTGCCGCTGTTCGTCGCTTCCGTAGGCGTGGATGGGATACATGCACAACGACGATTGCACGCTGACGAAGCTGCGCAGGCCACTGTCGCCGCGCTCCAGTTCCTGGCAGATCAATCCGTAGGACACCGCGCCAAGGCCCGCACCGCCGTCGCGTACCGGCAGGCTGGCACCCAGCAGCCCCAGTTCCGCCAGCTCCGGAATCCACTCGCGCGGAAAGCGCCCGGCATCGAAGGCGTCGCCGATGGCCGGTACAACCCGCGTATCGGTAAAGCGCGCGACCGCGTCGTGCACCGCCCGCTCTTCGTCGGTGAGCAGCGCGCGTACGTCGAACAGGTCATCGGGGTGCACCGGCATGTTGGCTTCCATCGCAAGCTGAAAGCGCGATTATCTGCCAGTTACCGGGCCAACATGGCAGTGCACCGCTCCAGGGGATGGCGCAGACGAAAAGAGCCGGCAATGCCGGCTCTTTTCTTACCACTGCGCTGACTGCGCGTCGCTTCGGCCTACCCGTTACTGCCGGGTGCTCAAACCGTCCTGGCGCACGTTGGAATCGCCCGCCGTCGATGCCATCTGGGTCACCAGCTGGCCATCGACCACCGGCAGACGGTCGCTGGTGGGCTTGTCGTTCATGCGCACGGTCTTTTCGAAGCCGTCGTAGCGGTAGGTGACGTCATAGGCCACCACGTTGTCGGCGTCGCCCAGCGAGATGCGTTCGCCCGGCTTGCTGTCCATGCGCATGGTGCCGGTGGTGCCATCGGCATTGCGATAGGTCACGTCGTAGCCCACCACGCGCGAGGACTGCGAGTTGGCATTTTCGGTATGGCATTGGCGCTCTGTGCGATCAACCACCCGGCCGCCAACGTGGTTGCGGTCGATGCGGTTACCGATAAAGCCGCCACCCACCGCGCCTGCGGCGGTCGCCAGCTTGCGACCGTTGCCGCCGCCCACCTGGTTGCCGATCAGGCCGCCGATGACCGCACCGGCCACGGTGCCGCCCACGTTACCGTCGCGCTCGGGCAGACGCTCCTGCACCACGACATCGCGGCACACTTCACGCGGCGAGGTGCTGGTGGTGGTCTCGCGGACGGCGTTGCTGTTGATCACCTGCGCGTACTGCGGCTCGCGCTGGGTGATGGGGGCAACCTTGACCACATCGGCATATTCCAGGCCGCGCGGCGCTGGCTGGCCGTTGGCGACAAAATCGCTGGACGATGGGCGGTTGTTCATAAAAGCGGCAGTGGCGACGCCTCCGACCAGCAAGGCACCAGCAGCGACCAGTATAGTTGTCGTATTGCTCTTCATAACCAGCTCCCTGCGGACGCACCGCGTTGTTGACGGCCGTGATTCCAGCATGGGAACCCTGAACGAAAAGGCGCTCGCTCATGAACACGACGGTTAAGTTCAGCTAGCGGTTACTTCATGCATCTCTAACAGCCGGAGCATTCGCATGCGAAATCCCCTGACCGCACGCGCGCTGGACTGGGCCAGCACGCTGCGATATCCCACCTTGTTCAAGCTGGCCGCCGCGCTGTTTCTGATCGACATGGTGATGCCGGATCCGATCCCGTTCCTGGACGAATTGCTGTTCGGCCTGGCCACGCTGCTGCTGGCCAACTGGAAAACCCGCAAGGCGCCGGTGCCGGCACCGGTGCGCCGCGACTGATGCGGTTGATCGACAGCCATTGCCATCTGGATGCAGGCGAGTTCGACCACGACCGCGCGGCGGTGATCGCGCGCGCGCAGGCCGCCGGCGTCATGCAGCAAGTGGTGCCGGCGATCACCGCTGCCAGTTGGCCGGGCCTGCGTGCGGTCTGCGATCAGGCGCCTGGCCTCCACCCCGCTTACGGCCTGCATCCGCTGTTTCTGGAGCAGCACCGCCCTGCGCACCTGCAGGAGCTGGCCGAGTGGATCGAACGCGAGCGGCCCTGCGCGATCGGCGAATGCGGCCTGGACTTTTTCGTCGACGGACTGGATGCACACGCGCAGCGCGACTATTTCGATGCTCAGCTGCAGTTGGCCAAGCGCTTCGACCTGCCGCTGATCGTGCATGCCCGCCGCGCCACCGAAGAGGTCATCGCGCGCATCAAGGCGGTAGGTGGCCTGCGCGGCGTGGTGCACAGCTTTGCCGGCAGCCCCGAGCAGGCGCAGCAGTTGTGGAAACTGGATTTCATGATCGGCCTCGGCGGCCCGGTGACCTACCCGCGCGCCAATCGCTTGCGCGGGCTGGTGGCCCGCATGCCGCTGCAGCACCTGTTGCTGGAAACCGACGCGCCGGATCAGCCCGACGCCGGCATCCGCGGCCAACGCAACGAGCCGGCGTATCTGCGCACGGTATTGGACTGCATCGCCCAGCTGCGCGGGCAAGATCCTGCGCACATTGCTGCGCAGACGTCGGCCAACGCACGCAACCTGTTCGGCCTACCGCACTGAGCGCAGCGTGCGCATTAGCGCGCGGTCAGCACGACAGCGCGCAGGCCGCATCACGACGCCGCAACCGCCTCGGCTGCCGGCATCGCCACCGCAGCCTTGGGCTTGAGCAACATGTCCAGCGCCTTGCCCACCGCCACGAATGCAAAGGTGCCGGTGATATGCGTGGCCGCACCGAGCCCTGCCCCGCAATCGAGCTTGAGCGTGGCATCGGCATCGAGCTGTGGGCGGATGCCGCAGACGCTGCCATCGGCCTGCGGGTATTTCACGTTTTCCAGCGAATACACCGCGGGCACGCCGAAGTAGCGCTGCGGGTTCTTGGGGAAATTGAATTCGCTGCGCAGCTTCTTGCGGATGAGCGCCAGCATCGCATCGTGCTCGGTGCGCGAGACATCGCGCACGCGCACCAGCGTGGGGTCGGTGCGCCCGCCGGCCGCACCCACGGTCAGCAGCGGCAACCTGCGCCGACGGCACCAGGCGATGGTTTCCACCTTGACCCGAAAGCTGTCGCAGGCATCGATCACCAGGTCCAAGCCTTGACCCAGCAAGGTTTCGATATTGCCCGAGGTCAGGAAAGCCTCGACCGCGTCGGCTTCGATGTCCGGGTTGATCGCCACGCAGCGCTCGGCCATCGCCCGCGCCTTATTGCGACCGTACTGCCCGGCCAGCGCCGGCAGCTGCCGGTTGGTGTTGGACACGCACACGTCATCGGCATCGATCAGGCGGATGTGCCCCACCCCGGTGCGTGCCAATGCCTCGACCACCCACGAGCCCACCCCACCCATGCCGACCACCGCCACGCGGCACGCCGACAAGCGCTCGACCGTGCCGACCCCGTACAGCCGGTCGATACCGGCAAAGCGTTCACGCCATTGTGCTTTCATCGGCCTATTTTACGCGCCCCGCTCAGGGCGCGCCCACGCTGCCGCAACGAACGTTGCGTCCCAGGAGCCACCTCATGCACGCCCCGCCTCCCACCCAGTCCCGCGCGGCCCGCTACGCCTTCACGCTGGTGTTGGGCCTGCTGATCGGCCTGGTCGCCACGGTCATGGTGGCCAACGCACTACGAGCGCGGCGCGACCCGGTGCCCGACAGCCTGATGCAGATCATGGCCTACCAGCTACGCACGCTGCGGCCGGACGCAGGCGCCGCCTGCATGCCGGCGCAGCAACAGCGGCGGCTGCAATCGCTGCGCCTGCTGGCCGACGAAGTCGAGCCGGCCTTCCCCGCGATTGGCGAGGACCGCCGCTTCGGCGAGCACGCACAGGCATTGCGTGCCGTGTTGGATCGGGCCCAGGGCGTGACGCCGACCGATTGCAGGCAGCTAGGCCAACTCCACACCCGCATCTCCGATGCTTGCGAGGCCTGCCATCGCGACTTTCGCTGAGGTTTGATGAATACGACGCTCGGGTTTCGTTAAGCCTGCAGTGCCGTAGTTGGCGGGCCGTTCACCTGGACCATCACAGGATGACGTCGCCGCGGCCCCGGCCGCCTTTTCGAACCACCCCGGAGAGATCTCATGAAGACCCGACTGCTCGTCATTGGCCTGGCTGCAACCGCGACCCTGGTTGGCTGCGCCACCTCCCAACCCCAATACGGCAGCTATCGCGGCGATCGCGGTTATGACCAGGGCTACCCGCAGACGCAGCGTTGCGTGGATTGCGGCATCGTGACCCGGATCGACGAAGTCGGCCCGACCCGCACCGCGCCGACCGGCACTGGCGCCGTGCTCGGCGGCATCGTGGGCGCGGTGGCCGGCCGCCAGATTTCCAAGGAAACCGGCGGCAGTACGGGCAACAAGAACGTTTCGGCCGTGGCCGGCGCCGCTGCCGGCGCGCTGGCAGGTAACGCCATCCAGAACAACGTCACCAGCTCCAGCTTCGACGTGCAGGTGCGCATGGACGACGGCCGCGTGATCGTGGTCAACCAGCGCGACCTGGCGGGCGTGCGCGAGAACGCGTATGTGCGCGTGGTCAACGGCAAGGTCGTGCTGCGCTGATCCATCGGCTTGGTGGCGTAGACGTGCCGCCACTGCAGTGCCCTTCGGCAACGGCCGCGACAACACAGTCGCCACGCAACAAAAAGGCCCGGCGACGGGCCTTTTTGTTGCGTGGCTACCGCGCTCCGCGCAGCCGGCTCAGACCACCTGCACTGCATCGGCCTGCAGGCCCTTCTGGCCTTGCACGACCGTGAAGCTGACCTTCTGACCTTCCTTGAGACTTTTGAAGCCCTGGATCTGGATCGCGCGGAAATGCACGAAGACGTCTTCGCCATTTTCGCGGCTGATGAATCCAAAGCCTTTGGCGTCGTTGAACCACTTCACGACACCATTTTCGCGTTCGATATTGGACATCTCGACTGACTCCCTACGACACTGTGATGGACTAGCGGTGGTGGCTGTGATTGCAAGGAGGAAGCGAGGTACAAGGATGTAGCGGATCAGACGATCTACCGCATCAGGCCACGATTCACGGTGACCTTTGCAAACAGCAGCGGCTGCAACTTAACCTGCGCAAAATGAATTTTCAAGCACCCCTTGCGCCTTTTTGTCAAGCCTGATCAGGACCTGTGTAACCATCATGGACACCGCCGTCGTTTACTACGTCTTGGCCACAGCGCTGGTGCTGATCGGCCTGGCTGGCGTCATCCTGCCGGCCCTGCCGGGCCTGCCGCTGGTGTTCGCCGGCCTGCTGGTCGCCGCCTGGGCCGACAATTTCACCAACATCGGCTGGGTGACGCTGGTCGTGCTGGGGTTGATCACTGCGCTGTCGTACCTGGTCGACTTCTTGGCAACGCTGTACGGAGCGCAGCGGGTAGGTGCGAGCAAGATGGCGTTGTGGGGTTCGGTCATTGGGGGCATTGCAGGCATTTTCTTCATGCCGATCGGGCTGTTCATCGGCCCGTTCGCTGGCGCCTGGCTGGGCGAGTACTACCAGACACGCAAGTCCGGCCAGGCCACGAAGGTCGGGATCGGCACCTGGGTGGGCATCATGCTCGGCACCGCCACCAAGCTGGCGCTCGGCCTGTGCATGCTGGGCGCGTTCGCCATCGGCTGGTTTTTCTAGGGCTTTGGAAAAGCTTGAGGTCGGTGCATGCACTCTTTGTCCATGAGCGCGTGACGGCCACACGCGCTCAGTGGCTGACGCGTGGCGGGGCACACCATCCACATGCCCGTGTTAGGGCGGCACGTTGCAAGCAAACGCCGAGTTGAGGTGATTCGGTCGAATGTTATGCCGCCGTGTACACACTGCGTATGCAGACGCGACCATTAAGCTGCGCATCTCTGCGCCTGCCTGGCGCCTTCACTTCGGCCAGACTGCCCATGTCCAAGCACCACACCCGCCCCCTGATGCTGATCGCACTGGCCGCCGCACCATTGGCATATGCGCAGGAAATCGCACCGCAGCCGGCCTCGCCGCAAGCCTGCACCTCGGTGACCTCCGATGCCGCTCGTCTGGCCTGTTACGACAAGGCGCTGGGCTATACGCCACAGCAAACCGCAGAGGCAGATGCCGCAGCGCAATTGGCCAAGCAGAAGGAGGCCAAGCCCGACGATACGCGCGCGATCAGCCGGGTCGGCGATTTCTTCCGCGCCGACGGCCAGGACCAACCGAAAGAAGAAGCCGTGGCCAATGCCGGCCGCGGCTCGTTGCTGGACCGACGCTGGGAACTGGCCAAGGACTCCAAGCTGGGCACTTTCCAGCTACGCGGTTACAAGCCGGTGTACCTGTTGCCGGCGTTCTGGACCAGCGACACCAACCGCACCCCGCAGTCGCCGAATCCGGCCAACTCGGTCAATACCCCGCAGCAGCTGGACAGCACCGAGCTCAAGTTCCAGCTCAGCTTCAAGACCAAGGTGGTGGAAGACCTGTTCGGCGACAACGGCGATATCTGGATGGGCTACACCCAGAGCTCGCGCTGGCAGGCCTACAACGCCGATGCGTCGCGCCCGTTCCGCGAGACCAATTACGAGCCCGAAGCGATGCTGGTCTTTCGCAACAACTACAGCGTCTTCGGCTGGAAGGGCCGCATGAGCGGCATCAGCCTCAATCACATGTCCAACGGGCGCGCCGACCCGCTGTCGCGCTCGTGGAATCGGGTGATCCTGAACTTCGGGCTGGATCGGGAGAACTGGGCGCTGACACTGCGCCCGTGGTTCCGCATCAAGGAAGACCGCGCCGACGACAACAATCCCGATATCGAGGATTACATGGGCCGCGGCGATGCAACGCTGGTGTACAACAAGGACGGCCACGAATTCGCGCTGATCGCGCGCCATTCGCTGCGTGGCGGCGACCGCTCGCACGGTTCGGTGCAGCTGGATTACGGCTTCCCGATCACCAACCTGTTGCGCGGCCATGTGCAGGTGTTCGATGGCTACGGCGAAAGCATGATCGACTACAACCACAAGGCAACCTACATCGGTGTGGGCGTGTCGTTGCTGGAGTGGTTCTAAGCACTCCCAGCACCGGCTGCGCTCACTGCCACGCGGGCGCAGCCGGTGTCGGTGTTCGGTGTGTACTACTTCAACTTTGCGAGCCCGATGCGCCCGTGCCCACTGCCGGCCACTTTTCTTGATCGCTCTGGCAGCGGTCAATGGTGTTGTAGGTGCTCACGACAAGCGCTGCTGCCGATGATCGCCTGCATCACGGGCGGCGCATCGTGCGAGGGAGTTGATCGGCAAACTGTACCGAGCCGATCAAATAGAAGGCCGGCATGTGCGCATGTCGGCCTTTTCGTCTTACGCAACCATGCTGCAGGACACGTTACCGGCGGACCAAAGCATATTGCGATGGCCGAGGCTTGCCTGCGCCCGACTCAAACGTCGAAAAAGTCCACCTTGCCGTCCTGCAAGGTGTAGTACGCACCGACCACGCGCACATTGCCAGCGCGCAATGGTTCGAGCAACGCAGGTTCGGACGCCGCGCGCAAGCGGTCGACGGTACGCTTGACGTTGGCCTTGACCGAATCGGCCAGCAGGTCGGTACCGCCCTTGGCCTTGGCGGTCAGCACCGCCGGAACGATCGGCTCGATCATCGAGCCGATGGCGCCCGGGAAGAACGTGTTGTTCTCCACGACCGACACTGCCGCCGCCACCGCACCGCAGCTTTCGTGGCCCATCACCACCACCAGCGGCACGCCGAGCTGGCTGACTGCATATTCGATCGAACCGAGCGCTGTGGTATCGACGGTATTGCCGGCGTTGCGGACGATGAACATTTCGCCCAGGCCGCGGCCGAACAGCAGCTCCGGCGGCACGCGCGAATCCGAGCACGACACCAGGACGACGAACGGGGTCTGGCCCAGCGCGAGCTCCAGACGGCGCTTGCTGTCGGAGATCACTTTCCTGGGCCGGTTTTGGACGAATGCATTGTTGCCGTCACGCAGAATCTGCAGCGCCTGCTCGGCATTCAAATCGGTCTTCTTGGACGGCGCCGCGCGTATGGCGAACGGCAGGGACGCGGCAGCGGCCGCGATCGGCGCGCAACAGGCGCACTGCAGCAATTTTCGACGCGATGCGGAATGCGACATGGACGAGCCCCCCTGCTGTGTGGTTGGTGTCGCGATCGTACTATGTGGCGGACGCGACCCAACGGGCCGAATGGGCATCTGCGATCAGCCGACGCATTGCGCGGACGCAGGTTCAGGTCCAGTCCGTCAGGCCTTCCCGGCGATAGGTTTCCTGGAATGCTGGGCGCGCCTTCATCTGCATTGCGTGCGCCCGCAGCGCCGGCCAGGTATCGGTCGGCCGCGGCATGTTGCGCGACCAGCGCATCAGCATGGTCAACATGAAATCGGCCGCCGACACGGTCTTGCCGAGCAGATACGGGCCATGGGCCTGCAGATGCGCATCGACCTGGGTCCAGGCCGCTTCGAGCTTGCGGCGGGCGTGCATCTGCGCCGCCTCGGCCTGCCCGGCCCCGGCAGGCTCGCTCGGATAGAACCAGGCGCGGTACGCCGGCTGCAGGGTGTTGGCGCAGAAGAACATCCACTTGTAGTACGCCGCACGCTCGGGCGTGCCGACTGCCGGGGCCAGCCCGGCCTGGGGATGCAGATCGGCCAGCTGCAGCACGATGGCTGCGGCTTCCGTGAGCACTTGGCCGTCCAGCACCAGCGTGGGCACCACGCCGGCCGGATTGAGCGCCAGATACTGCGGCGATTTGTGTTCGCCGCGTTCGAAATCCAGCGGGTGCAGTGCGTGCGGGATATCCAGTTCGATCAGCAGCCAATGCACCACCAACGCTGCGGTGCTGGGGGAGTGGTACAACGTGGCGACCATGCGGGCTCCGGGATCGGTAGGGACAGGTACGCAAGGCGGGCAAAGCCTGCGCGGGTCACCGCGATTGTCGTTGTTTTTACCGGGCAGTCGAAGACCTGTGTGCTGCAATCCCCGCTGCACCGGCACGCGCCTCGATATCGCAACGCCCTCAACGCGGTGCCGCATGCGCGCATCGTCCCTGCAACTCACCGGCACCGGCCACGCCTGCGCAACGCAGGTGCAGCCGGTTGGATCGTCGCAGTTACTCCACCACCACCGGAATCTTGCCGATACGCGACTGCCATTGGCGCGGGCCGGTCTTGTGCACCGATTCGCCGCTGGAATCCACCGCGACCGTCACCGGCATGTCCTTGACCTCGAATTCGTAGATCGCCTCCATGCCGAGGTCCTCGAACGCCAGCACGCGCGCGGCCTTGATCGCCTTGGACACCAGATAGGCCGAGCCGCCGACCGCCATCAGATACACGGCCTTGTTGTCGCGGATCGCGGCGATCGCCGCATCGCCGCGCTCGGATTTGCCGACCATGCCGAGCAGGCCGGTCTGTTCCAGCATCTGCCGGGTGAACTTGTCCATGCGCGTGGCGGTGGTCGGGCCAGCCGGGCCGACCACTTCGTCGCGCACCGGATCGACCGGGCCGACGTAGTAGATGAAGCGGTTGGTGAAGTCCACCGGCAGGGTTTCGCCGCGGTTGAGCATGTCGATCATGCGCTTGTGCGCGGCATCGCGGCCGGTCAGCAGCTTGCCATTGAGCAGGATCGTCTCGCCCGGTTTGAAGCTGGCCACTTCTTCCTTGCTGATGGTGTCCAGATTGACCCGGCGCGCATTGGTCGGGTTGTAGGTGAGCTTGGGCCAATCTTCCAGCGACGGCGGATCCAGCATCACCGGGCCGCTGCCGTCCAGCGTGAAGTGCGCATGGCGGGTAGCGGCGCAGTTGGGGATCAACGCCACCGGCAGGTTGGCGGCATGGGTCGGATAATCCTTGACCTTGATGTCCAGCACCGTGGTCAGGCCGCCCAGGCCCTGCGCGCCGATGCCCAGCGCGTTGACCTTTTCGTACAGCTCAAGACGAAGCTCTTCGGCACGGTTGGAGGGGCCGCGCGCCTGCAGGTCGACGATGTCGATCGGCTCCATCAAGGCTTCCTTGGCCAGCAGCATCGCCTTCTCTGCGGTGCCGCCAATGCCGATGCCGAGCATGCCCGGCGGGCACCAGCCGGCGCCCATGGTCGGCACGGTCTTGAGCACCCAGTCGACGATGGAATCGGACGGATTGAGCATGGCGAACTTGCTCTTGGCCTCCGAGCCGCCGCCCTTGGCCGCGACGATCACCTCGACATGGTCGCCGGGCACGATCTTGGTGTTGACCACCGCCGGCGTGTTGTCGCGGGTGTTGGCGCGCTTGCCGGCCGGATCGGCCAGCACGCTGGCGCGCAGCTTGTTGTCGGGGTGGTTGTAGGCGCGGCGCACGCCCTCGTTGACCATGTCTTCCACGCCCAGCGTGGCGTCGTCCCATCGCACGTTCATGCCGATTTCCAGGAACACGGTGACGATGCCGGTGTCCTGGCAGATCGGGCGGTGGCCTTCGGCGCACATACGCGAATTGATCAGGATCTGCGCAATGGCGTCCTTGGCGGCCGGCGATTCTTCGCGCTCGTAGGCGGCGGACAGGTTCTTGATGTAATCGACCGGGTGGTAGTAGCTGATGTACTGCAGCGCATCGGCGACGGACTGGATGAGGTCTTCCTGCTTGATCGAGGTCACGGCTGGCTCTACGGCTGGCGGGGGCAATCCGGCCATTTTAGAGCAAACCGCAGGCGCGTCCGGGCGCAATGTCAATCGATGCGATTGAGCGTTGCCGGAGAGTGCGTTTCGTCAGTGCGCCACTGCGGTGGCGCTCGGGTGATAGCCAGCGACGAATGCGCCGACCGTTGCCCCTGCAGCGGCTGGCGGTATCTCGGCGCGCCGTGGGCAGGCACGTAATTGGCCCGCGCCCCGCCCCATCAGCCAGTCACCCAGCCCAACACCCCGCGCCCACGCCGGGCGCGGCACACTGGCGCGATGTCAGCTTCCCGTTCCGGCGCTACTGCGCCTGCCACTCCCCGTACCGGCCCTACCCTGCGCGAGCGCCTGGATGCGCTGCGCAATCTCCCGCCGTTCCTGCAGCAGATCTGGCAGACCAGCCGCTGGCTGAGTGCCAGCAGCATCGGCTTGCGCGTGCTGCGCGCGCTGATGCCGGTGGCGACGCTATACATCGGCAAATTGATCATCGACGAGGCGATCCATCTGGTCGGCCAACCGTCGGCATTCGACTCGTTCGCGCAGGCCCTGGGCAGCGGCCGCCTGAACCGGCTGTTGGAACTGCTGGCGCTGGAACTGGCGCTGGCGATCGGCTCGGACCTGCTCGGCCGGCTGGTCGGCTACGCCGATGCGCTGCTGTCGGAGTTGTTCAACAACGCCGCCAGCGTGCGTCTGATGGAACATGCCGCGCAGCTGGATCTGGAGGATTTCGAAGACCCGGACCGTCAGGACAAGCTGGATCGCGCGCGACGCCAGACCATGAACCGCATGAACCTGATGAGCCAGCTGTTCGGCCAGGTGCAGGACGCCATTACCGTGATCAGCCTGGCGGTGGGCCTGGTGGTCTACGCGCCCTGGTTGATCGTGCTGCTGGCGGTTGCGTTGATTCCGGCCTTCATCGGCGAGGCACACTTCAATGCGTTGGGGTATTCGCTCAATTTCCAGTGGACGCCGGAACGGCGCCAGCTCGATTACCTGCGCCAGGTCGGCGCCAGCGTGGAGACGGCCAAGGAGGTCAAAATCCTCAACCTGCACCGCTTCCTGATTGCGCGCTACCGCCGGCTGGCCGACAAGTTCTTCCAGGCCAACCGTGCGCTGGCACGCAAGCGCGCAATGTGGGGGGCGTTGCTGGCCGCGCTCGGCACCCTGGGCTACTACATGGCCTACGGCTACATCGCCTGGCGCACCGTGCGCGGCGACTTCAGCATCGGCGATCTGACCTTTCTGGCCGGCAGCTTCCTGCGCCTGCGGCAATTGCTGGAAGGCTTGCTGATCGGCTTTTCGCAGGTCGCCGGCCAGGCGCTGTATCTGGACGATCTGTACTCGTTCTTCAACATCGTGCCGGAAATCCGCTCGCGCCCGAACGCGCTGCCGGTGCCGCGCCCGATCCGCCAGGGCTTCGTGTTCGAAGATGTCGGCTTCCGCTACCCGGATGCCGAACAGTGGACGGTGCGGCATCTGGATTTCGAATTGCGCGCCGGCGAAGTGCTGGCGCTGGTCGGCGAAAACGGCGCCGGCAAGACCACCCTGGTCAAGCTGCTGGCACGGCTCTACGACCCCGACGAAGGCCGCATCCTGCTCGATGGCCAGGATCTGCGCGACTACGATCTGGACGAGCTGCGCGCCAACCTGGGCGTGATTTTCCAGGACTTCGTGCGCTATCACCTGAGCGTTGGCGAAAACATCGGCGTCGGCCAGGTGGACGCGATGGACGATACGCCACGCATCCGCGCCGCCGCACAACGCGCCATGGCCGGCGAGCTGATCGACAGCCTGCCCGATGGCTACAACCAGCTGATCGGGCGGCGTTTCAAGAACAGCGTGGATCTGTCCGGCGGGCAATGGCAGAAAATCGCCATCGCCCGCGCCTACATGCGCGATGCGCAGCTGATGATCCTGGACGAACCCACCGCCGCGCTGGATGCGCGCAGCGAATTCGAGGTGTTCCAGCGCTTCAAGGAACTCTCGGATAACCGCACCGCGGTGCTGATCTCGCACCGTTTCTCCAGCGTGCGCATGGCCGACCGCATCCTGGTGCTCGCTGCCGGCCGCATCGAAGCCAATGGCACCCACGAAGAGCTGATGGCGCAGGGCGGCCGGTATGCGGAATTGTTCGAATTGCAGGCGGCGGGGTATCGGTGAAGCTGGGAATGGGGAATGGGGAATGGGGAATCGTAAAAGCGGTTTCTTGGTGGTGACACTTGGCGTCCTGATCAGCGAGCGTGCAGACCCCTTGGACAGCCACACCCATTCTCCATTCCCGATTCCCCATTCCCGATCCCCACCCAAATGAGAGTTCATCTCATTTGGCCAGCTTGAGGTAGAATTGGCGCGTACTCCTCCCACGACACGACCGGTATGTCTTCCGCTTTTGGCGCCGAAACGGTGCTTGAGGTCCGTCATTGGACCGATGCCTACTTCAGTTTCACCACGACCCGCGATGCCGGCTTCCGTTTCGAAAACGGGCAGTTCGTGATGATCGGGCTGGAAACCGAAACGCGTCCGTTGCTGCGTGCGTATTCGATCGCCAGCGCCAATTGGGAAGAACATCTGGAGTTCTTCAGCATCAAGGTGCCGGACGGCCCGCTGACCTCGCGGCTGCAGCACATCCAGCCCGGCGACAAGGTGCTGGTCGGCAAGAAACCCACCGGCACGCTGCTGATCAGTGATCTGCACCCCGGGCGCAACCTGTATCTGTTGGGCACCGGTACCGGTCTGGCGCCGTGGCTGTCGATCATCAAGGACCCGGAAACCTACGAGCGTTTCGACAAGGTGATCCTCACCCAGGGCGTGCGGTTCGTGCAGGATCTGGCCTACCGCGATTACTTCGAACGCGAATTGCCGCAGCACGAATTTCTCGGCGACCTGCTGCGCGAAAAATTGCTGTACTACCCGGCCGTCACGCGCGAAACCTTCGCCAACCAAGGCCGTTTGACCGAGCTGATGGCCGATGGGCGCATGCAGCAGACGCTCGGGTTGCCGACACTGGATCCGGCCAACGACCGTTTCATGATCTGTGGCAGCCCGCAGATGCTGGCCGACCTGCGCAGCCTGCTGGATAGCCGCGGTTTCCAGACCTCGCCGCGCATCGGCACGCCGGGGCATTACGTGTTCGAGCGCGCATTCGTCGAAAAGTGACGCGCCGCGCATGCAAGACCCGTGCGGCGCGGCGTTTCGTCTGAAAAACCCGCTGTCGTAGGAGCGCCCCCGGGCGCAACGAAGCGTTCCCGGTAACGCCTCGTCGCGCCCGGGTGCGCCCCTACGATTCCAGCACCACGCCCTGCCGGATCATGCGTCCAGCGCGCGCTCGATCTCGGTAGCCAATGCCTCCGGCTTGGTGGTGGGCGCATAACGTTCCAGCACGCGGCCGTCGCGGCCGATCAGGAACTTGGTGAAGTTCCACTTGATCGCCTCGGACCCGAGCACGCCGCGTTGTTCGTGCTTGAGCCATTGCCACAGCGGATGCGCGCCGTTGCCGTTGACGTCGATTTTCGCGGCCAGCGGAAAATCCACCGCATAGTCGAGCGAGCAGAACTGGCGGATCTGCGCCGCATCGCCCGGCTCCTGGTGCCCGAACTGATCGCATGGAAAACCGATCACTACCAGTCCACGTTCGCGATAACGCTGCCACAGGGCCTGCAGCCCCGCGTATTGCGGCGTAAACCCGCACTTGGAGGCGACATTGACCACCAGCAGTACGTTGCCGGCATAATCGCGCATCGACTGGGTGCGACCTTCCAGGTCGGTGAATGCGAAGGTGGAGATGTCGCTCATGGTTGCCCTGCAGTGTGCGAGACGGGCAGCGTACCGTAGCCGCCTGCACGGCGGCCACGCGGCGCAAGAAAGATTGCAGAGGTCAGTCGTACGACAGATCGCCTTCCGCGCGACGGGCCGGGATCGTCAAACAGACGGCCCGGGATCTTCCAAAGCCAGCCGAAGACAGCCAGCTCGGGTCTGCCACGGAGTGCAGCGGGCGCACGTCCGGCGGCGGTCCATGCTCCGCTTGCATCGACTCGTACCATGCAACGCGAGCGACGGTTGTGCCCGCCTGATGGCGTTGCATTGGCTTGGCAGCCATGCCTTTTGTCACACGCCTGTCTCGACTGGCTGGGTTAGCCTCGGCGGTTCGCACTTTGGAGCAACCCTCTTGACCACCCGTCTCGCTTTTGCCCTGGCCGCCTCCCTGGGACTTGCCATGCCGTCCTACAGCATCGCCGCCCCCGCTGCCACGCAGGCCGCCACCCAAGCCAACCCCTTCTTCGCCGACAGCACGCTGCCGCTGCATTACCCGCAGTTCGACAAAATTAAGGACAGCGATTTCGCACCTGCCTTCGATGCCGGCATGGCCGAGCAGTTGAAGGAAGTGGAAAAAATCGCCAGCCAGAAGGCCAAGCCCAGTTTCGACAACACCATCATCGCGCTGGAAAAGAGCGGTGCCACGCTCGACCGCGCCACTACGGTGTTCTTCAACCTGGTCGGCGCAGACACCAACGACGCACGCAAGAAATTGCAAGCCGACTATTCGGCGAAGTTCGCAGCGCACCGCGATGCGATTTCGCTCAACGGCAAGCTGTTCGCACGCATCCAGACCTTGTACGACCAACGCGCCAAGCTGGGGCTGGATGCGCAGGGCGTGCGCCTGGTCGAGAAGTACTACAGCGACTTCGTGCGCGACGGCGCCAAGCTCTCCGACGCCGACAAGACCACGCTCAAGGCCATGAATGCCGAGCTGGCCAACCTGGGCACCACTTTCAGCCAGAACGTGCTGGCCGAAGTGAATGCTGCCGCTGTGGTCGTGGACGACGTCAAGCAACTGGATGGTTTGTCGCAGGAGCAGATTGCCGCTGCCGCCGAAGCCGCCAAGGCACGCAAGCTCGACGGCAAGTACGTCATCGCGCTGCTCAATACCACCGGCCAACCGCCGCTGACCCAGCTGAAGAATCGCGAGCTGCGCAAGAAGATCTACGACGCCTCGGTGTCGCGCGGCAGCCACGGCGGCCAGTACGACAACACCGCGCTGGTGGCGCGCATCATGAAGCTGCGTGCCGACAAGGCCAAGTTGCTGGGCTTCCCAACCTATGCCGCCTACTCGCTGGAAAACCAGACCGCCAAGACCCCCGAAGCGGTCAACGCGATGCTGGGCAAACTGGCACCGGCCGCGGTGGCCAATGCCAAGCGCGAAGCCGCCGATCTGCAGGCGATGATCGACAAGGAACAAAAGGCCGCGCGCAAGCCGACCTTCAAGCTCGAAGCCTGGGATTGGGCCTACTACAGCGAGAAGGTGCGCCAGGCCAAGTACAACTTCGACGAATCGCAGCTCAAGCCGTACTTCGAGTTGAAGAACGTGCTGGAAAACGGCGTGTTCTATGCGGCCAATCAGGAATACGGCCTGACCTTCAAGCAGCGCACCGACCTGCCGACCTATCGCGACGACATCACCGTCTACGACGTGTTCGACGCGGACGGCAAGCAGTTGGCGATCTTCATTGCCGACATGTATGCGCGCGAATCCAAGCGCGGTGGCGCATGGATGAACTCCTATGTGTCGCAGTCGGACCTGACCGGCTTCAAGCCGGTGGTGGCCAACCACCTCAACATTCCCAAGCCGCCGGCCGGCCAGCCGACGCTGCTGACCTGGGATGAGGTGACCACCATGTTCCATGAGTTCGGGCATGCGCTGCACGGCATGTTTTCCGACGTCAAATACCCGTATTTCTCCGGTACCAGCGTGCCGCGCGACTTCGTCGAGTTCCCCTCGCAGGTCAACGAGATGTGGGCCGACGAGCCGTCCATCCTGAAGAACTACGCCAAGCATTATCAGAACGGCACGCCGATGCCGCAGGCCTTGCTGGACAAGGTGATTGCCGCATCCAAGTTCAACCAGGGCTTTGCCACCACCGAGTACCTGGGTGCGGCAATGCTGGATCAGAACTGGCACCAGGTCAGCGCCAACCAGGTGCCAGACGCCGCTGGCGTGATGGCATTCGAAGCCAAGGCGCTGCAGCAGGACGGCATTGCCTATGCACCGGTGCCGCCGCGCTACAAGACCCCGTATTTCAGCCACATCATGGGCGGTTACGCGGCAGGCTACTACGCCTACATCTGGTCGGAAGTGCTGGACGCCAACACCCAGCAGTGGTTCAAGCAGCACGGTGGCCTGAGCCGCGCCAATGGCGATCGTTTCCGCAAAACCCTGCTTTCGCGCGGCGGTAGCGTGGATGCGATGGAGCTGTTCCAGAACTTCGCCGGGCATGCGCCGCAGATCGAGCCGCTGCTCGAAAAGCGCGGTCTCAGCGCGCAAGGCGGCGATGGTGCGACTCCGGAAGCGCCGCAGTCCAGGCCGTAAATCGGCTGCACGATCCGCGCGCGGTGGTGAGGCCGCGCGTGTGGCGGCAGGATCGGCATGTCCCCTTCGGGCATGCCGATCTTGGACATCAGACGAGACATCAAATGCTCGCGATCGACAAGTCTTTGGTCGAGAACCGATCAGATGACAACGCCGCCCTGGGCGACCAGGGCGGTTTTTTTGCGTGCTGCGTTTGCAGCGCTTATCGCACGCGCAACGCGCGCCGCTCAGAGTTCGACCGCGTCCACGCCATCCAGAAGCTTTTTCAGCAGCTTCTCCAACCGTAGCTGCTCGGCCTCGCTCATACTGACGGTCTCTGCATGCAACAGCGTGCAGGCATCGGGCAACAGGCTTTCGATCAAGGCCGAGCCTGCCGGTTGCAGCGTCAGTACGATCTTGCGCCGATCTTCGGGGCTGCTGGCGCGCGTGATCAGGCCTTTCTCGCACAGCTGATCGGTGAGCCGGGTGATGTTGGCCGGCTTTTCGCTGGCGGCTTCGGCCACCTCGGTCGGAGTGATCGACTGCTCCGGTGTGCCATAGAGCATCATCAAGATCTCGAATTCCGGCGGACTGATGCCATAAGGCTTGAGCCGCACGCACCCGAGCGTATGCAGGCGCTTGTAGAGATGCTTGATCAGTCTCACCAATATTGCCGGCTCCCGTGGGAACGCCGGATAACGCACGCAGGTGTGGTCCACGCGACTTGCGGTCGGATCGAAACTACTCATATCACCCGTTGGAGTACGTTGCTGAATGGCCGAGCCATTCAATCACAACATGCGCGATGCGACACCTCAGCGCGCGAAGAGATGTACATATTCCGGTGCGACCGAAGGCAATAATGTGGAGGCAGCCACCTCTGCCATCTGCGTGCCATCCGAGTAGGGGCCGACCTGATAGGGCGGAAACACAAAGCGCACGGCAGTGATCTGCCCATTTGCGTTCAACACGGGCACGAACTGCGCAAAATTGTCCACCTGCGCGGCAGTGCCTTCGGCAATCATGCGATCGGCCGAAGCCACCTGCTCAGCCTGCTCTTCTACCGGCACGCGATCGGCCTGGACGCGCTGGGTCGCTGCTGCATGCAATTGCGCCGCGACCTCCCGGCCGATCTTTTCCCAGGCTGCCGGATCCGGAATCAGCGCCTGCGCGGTCAATTGCTTGTTCTCCTTGACCAGCCAGACGAAGCGCGCCACCAGCGGCTCGCCATGCGCACCGCCGGTGTATCTGCTGCCGTCGGCGGAAATCACGATCAGATCCGGGGTCTGCAACACGGTTTCGAATGCCAGCGACAGCTCATACGGCGCGGGCGGCTTGTCGTTGCCCAGACCGGACACGGCCTGCATCAGTTCGGCACGTGCGTCCTGCGCATAGCCGCGAATGAGCGCAGTGAGTTCCGGATATGCATCCAGCCCGTGCGGATAGCTGATGCCCACCATATAGGCCGGTGCATGTTCGATCACATCTTCCAGCGGGCCGCTCTGTACCACGGTCGGCTCTGCAGGCGGCGCTGCCGCAGGCGCCGAATCGGCCGCAGGCGCGTTCGGCTCTGACGTTGTCGGCGCGCGCTGCGTACACCCTGCCAACACGGCCAGCACCAGCAAGCCCTGCACTGCCTTCACTTCAAGCAACCGCCCCATTACCGCCCGCTCCCCTGTCTGAATCGTGTTACGAAAGGCCAATGCCGGTCAGGCCAGCAGATCCTGATATTGCGGATGTCGCCGCACATATGCATCGGCATAGCGACATGCCGGAACCACCTTCAAACCATGTTGCCGTGCGAATGCCAAAGCGTCCTCGACCAATGCCGCGGCAATTCCGCGTCCGCTGACGGCGTCCGGCACCTGCGTGTGGGTGATGGTCATGATCTCGCCTTCGCGCCGATAGGCCAGCTCGGCACGATGTCCATCGGTGTCCACGTTGAAACGCTGCCGGACCGGATCGTGTTCTACGTGCACTATCGACGCCTCCGTCATGTTCTGCGCCTGCAAGAAGTGGCGTCAGTGTGACCAGCGCGATGCCGCGCCTGCGTGAAAGTGAATCGCTGCTGTGATCGGCCGCGCAGCTTGCGCAACGCGCCCTCAAGTTCTCCCGGGGGGGCGCCGATAGCTGACCTGAAGGCAATCGCGGCAACCGGTGTGCGGAAGCAGCGACGTCTTCGCCTTACCTACGAGGGAGCCACCGCATGAACAACGATTCGGCAGGACACAGCGCAGACAGCGACAGCTCGTTGCTGGAGGGCTTGTTCCAGTTCGCTCTCAAGGGCGACACCCACAATCCGGATTTCACGCAGCTCAACGATACGGTGTACGAGCGCCTGCAGCAGGCCTACGGCGTGGCATCCAGCGCCGACCAGGAACGCAACGCGGCCTGAGCCGGCGCATCGCTGCGCAGCGGTCTCATCCGCTGTGCAGTCGTTGTCTCATCTGGCAAGTCTGTCGAGACCGTGCCATCGCGCGGGTCTGACCTGGCTCGGCCTCATCAGGCCCCGGATTTGATCCGCTCCCGCAACGGTCCAGTCCGTACACGCCAGCAGTCGTCGGGCGTGCCACTGCGCTAGCTGCGACCACGCTTTCGGCTTGCAGAAGGCATGCGCCGGCCGCGCACGAAAGTCCACGCCCACCTGCGACGGCGTCCAGCGCGCTGAGCCTGGGTGACCTAACCGCCGCCGGCCGCGCTCAGCCGAAGCGCGGATTGGACAGCTGCTCCAGAAACACCTGCCACACGCGCGGCTCCATGATCAGCATGAACATCACGCCGAACGCGGCGCCGGCCAGATGTGCGCTGTGGTTGATGCGATCGCCGCCGCGGCGGTCCATCCACAGGCTGTAGCCCACATAGAACACCGCATAGAGAATTGCCGGGGCGGGAATGAACAGCACCAGGATGATCGTCCATGGTTGCAGCAGGATGAAGGCAAACAGCACTGCCGACACCGCACCGGACGCGCCCAGGCTGAGGTAATTCGGATTCTTCTGGTTCTTCAGGTAGCTCGGCAGGATCGAGACCACCAGTGCGGCCAGATAGAACAACGGATAGGTCAGCACGCTGCCGGTGAGCTGGGCCATCACGTTCTCGATCACCCGTCCGAAGAAGAACAGCGTGATCATGTTGAAGATCAGGTGCCCCAGATCGGCATGGATGAAGCCATAGGTCACCAGGCGGTCGTATTGCTTGTGCTTGTCTACCGCCGGCGGCCACAGGATCAGCCGGTCGCTCAACTTGCGATTGTTGAACGCCATCCACGAGACGATGCCGGTGATGGCGATCAGGATCAGGGTAATCATGCAGACCTCAGGCAGTACGGTAATTGTCGACCATGCGATACCGGCGCGCGTACAAGCCGAAGGCAAGTGCCGCCAGGAACGCGAAGGCCGCGAAGAAGAACATCAAGAAGGCCGCTTCGCTGAGTCCAGTATCGGCGATATACGCGGTTACCGTCGCATTGCGCACCGCCACGTTCGACAGCAGCACCCATAGATTGCCGACGGTGGTAGTGAGATACCAGAAACTCATCACCACGCCCTTCATCGACGGCGGCGCCTGGCTGTAGGCGAACTCGATGCCGGTGGCCGACACCAGCACCTCGCCGAAGGTGAGCAGTGCGTACGGCAGGATCTGCCAGGCGATGTGCATCGGCTCGCCACCATCCATGATCATCTGGATCGCGCCCACCGCAATCCAGGCCACGCCACTGAAGGCGATGCCGCTGGTCATGCGGCGCAACGGGGTGGGCTCCCAGCCGCCACGGCGTAGCAGCGGGTACAGCACCAGGTTGTTGAAGGGGATCAGCAGCATCACCAGCAGCGGATTGAGCGCCTGCATCTGCGAGGCGGTGAACCAGGCCGGCATGGTCATCTCGCGCCCCTGCAGCACCCAGGTCGAGGCCTTCTGGTCGAACAACGAAAAGAACGGCGTCACCAGCGCGAAGATCACCAACACCCGCAACAGCGCACGCACGCCTTCCACCGCAACATCCGGATGGGTGCCACGCGCGCGTTCCAGCTGCCACCAGGTCCCGCCGCCGATCCCGGCCAGCAACAGCACCAGCGCAATGCACAGACACACGACGATGCCCAATGGTTCGACCAGCGCGAAGCCAGCCAGCGCCAGCAGCACCGAGACGACCGCCAGCAGCAGGCCCGGGCGCCCCTGCCCCGGCGCGTGCGTCAGTAACGCGGTGCGCACCACCGCAGCGAACCCATGTGGGTCCTTCGGCGGCAGCGGCACCAGCACATAACGCTTGCGCCCCAGCCAGAACACCAGCGTGGCCACGAACATCAGGATGCCGGGAATGCCGAATGCCCAGGCCGGGCCCAGATTCTTCAGCGCCAGCGGAATCAGCAGCGAGGCGAACAGCGAGCCGAAATTGATGATCCAGTAGAAAGCGTCGAACACCACCTTGGCCAGGTGCTTGTTGGACTGGTCGAACTGGTCGCCCATGAACGACGCCACCAGCGGCTTGATGCCGCCTGCGCCCAGCGCGATCAGGCCCAGACCGAGAAAAAACCCGTCGCGGCTGCCTTCAAACAGCGCAAGGCAGGCGTGGCCGGCGCAATACACCAGGCTGAACCACAAAATGGTGTTGTACTTGCCGAAGACGCGGTCGGCCAGCCAACCGCCCAGCAACGGGAAGAAATACACCCCGATCATGAAACTGTGCAGGATGTGCTTGGCCTCGGCCTCGCGTCCCGGCCCGCTGATTTCCTGCAGCAACAGCGAGGTGATCAGGAACTGCACCAGGATATTGCGCATGCCGTAGAAGCTGAAACGCTCGCAGGCCTCGTTGCCGATGATGAAAGGAATCTGGAGCGGCAGCCGCGCGCCGGCAGATGCGCCTGGCGAGATGGAGGTGGTCAAAGGCAGTCCGGTCATGCTGAAAACAGGCCCTATCGTACCGGCGCCCACCCGCCGGCCGCCATCGCCCGCCCGGAAGTGCCGGACGCGGGCACCGAGCGGATACGGCTGGCGGACCTCACTTCGGCATGATCGATGTCGTACAGGCCGGCCGGAAACGACATTGTTCCAAGCGTTGCACAGCCTCCGCGTCGTTTGCGCCTACCTCGAATGTCGCTCAGCTGGTCAACGAAAACCCGCCCCGCGTCCAGGTGAAACCCACGCACATGGCACCGATCACAGCAGGATCATGACGCAGTGCAGATTGGCCTTGCACGCTGGCTCGGCTACATTGCAAACGTTTTCCTGGAACACTGGACCGCTGGATGCCCCGCTTCACTCGCTTGGCCCTGAGCCTATTGCTGCTGACTTCCGCCCCCGCCGCGCTGGCTGCCGCGCCGCTGACCACTCAGGCAGAGCGCAGCGGTTTTATCCAGACCGGCCGCTACGACGAAGTCATTGCATTGTGCGATGCGTTTGCGCAGCGCTACCCGCAGTCCGTGCGTTGCATCCAGTTCGGCACTACGCCCGAGGGCAGGCCGATGAAGGCCCTGATCGCCTCCACCCGTGGCGCGCTCGACCCGCAATCGGCCGCGCAACGCAAGTTGCCGGTGGTCTTGGTCCAGGGCGGCATCCATGCCGGCGAGATCGATGGCAAGGATGCGGGCTTTCTTGCTCTGCGCGAGTTGCTCGACGGCAAGGCCGGCAACGGCGTGCTCGACAAGCTGGTGTGGGTGTTCGTACCGGTATTCAACGTCGACGGACATGAGCGCTTCGGTGCCTGGAACCGTCCCAATCAGCGCGGCCCCGAACAGATGGGCTGGCGCACCACCGCGCAGAACCTCAATCTCAACCGCGATTACGTCAAAGCGGACGCGCCGGAAATGCAGGCCATGCTGCAACTGGTGCAGCAGTGGGACCCGCTGATGGTCGTAGACCTGCACGTCACCGACGGCGCCAAGTTCGAGCACGATGTGTCAGTGCAGGTGGAACCGGTGCATGCCGGCGATACGACCTTGCAGCGCGATGGCACCAGCTGGCGCGACGCAGTGCTTGCCGACCTGAAAAAACAGGGCTCGCTGCCGCTGCCCTACTACCCGTCCTTCGTGCACGAAGACGACCCCAGTTCCGGCTTCGCCGATGATGTGTCGCCGCCGCGCTTTTCGCACGGCTATTTCCTGCTACGCAACCGCTTCGGCATGTTGGTGGAAACGCATTCGTGGAAGGATTACCCCACGCGTGTGCGGATCACCCGCAATGCCATCGTTTCGGTGCTGCAGCAGGCCGCACGCCATGGCAGCCAGTGGCGCGCCGATGCATTGGCTGCCGATCAGCGCGCCACACGTTTGGCCGGCACGACCGAACCGTTGAGCTTCGCTGCGGGCCCATACGCACGCACCGTCGCGTTTCGTGGCTACGCGTATACGCGCACACCGTCGCCGATTTCCGGCGCGCTGATGACGCGCTACGACGAGAGCAAGCCGCAAGTCTGGAAGGTGCCGCTGCGCGATCAGATCAAACCCGATGTGGTGGTGGATGCGCCACGCGGCGGCTACCTGGTCCCGGCTGCGCAAGCCGCCTTGGTCGGCGGAAAACTGCGCCTGCATGGCATTCAATTCACGACCATCGGCAATGCGGCGGAGCGGCCGGTGCAAACCTTCCGCGCCGACGCGGTCAAGTTCTCGGCACGCTCCAACGAAAGCCATCAGACAGTCGAACTCAGCGGGCAATGGCGCAATGAAACCCGCAGCGTGCCGGCCGGCTCCTTGTTCGTGCCGATCGCCCAACCCAGGGCGCGTCTGGTGATGGCGATCCTGGAACCGCAGGCGCCGGATTCGCTGCTGCAGTGGGGCTTTTTCAATACCGCGCTCGAGCGCAAGGAATACATGGAAGCCTATGTCGCCGAAGAGGTAGCGCGCGACATGCTTGGGCGCGATGCCGCGTTGAGGGCGCAGTTCGAACAGCGCATCGCCAGCGATCCGGACTTTTCCAACAACCCGCAGGCGCGGCTGGAATTTTTCGCGAAGCGCCACGCATCGTGGGATGAGCGTTACCAGCTCTACCCGGTACTCCGCACCGCGCAGACCGACTTCTAGCCGCGCGCCGATTCTGCACGCGTCGCGCGGAATGCTCGCGCCCTCCCGATGTGGGCATTTTGGCGCCCCTCTTTATGTCTTGAACCAGCACTACAAGGAAATCCCGTGCCACAGCTCGATATGAAACCGTTTACATCCCATCAGAATCGTCCGCGCCCCTTGGTCCTGGCGGTCGTGATGGGCCTTGGCATCGCCCTCGCCGCATCGCTGGCAGTCGCGCAGGGCGCGCCACCTTCGCAGCCGTGGATGGACACCGCACTGACCCCGGACCAGCGCGCCGACCGCCTGCTGGCGCAGATGAGCGAGGATGAAAAATTCCAGATGCTGCGCAGCTATTTCGGCTTGGGCACCGACAAGATTCCCAAGCCCGAGGGCGCGCTCGGTTCGGCCGGCTACGTTCCCGGTATCCCGCGTCTGGGCATTCCCGCCCAGCAACTGGCCGATGCCGGCGTGGGCGTGACCAACCCCGGCGGCATCCGCAAGGGCGATTACGCCACCGCGATGCCATCGGGACCGTCGACCGCATCGAGCTGGAACCGGCAACTGGCGTATACCGGCGGCAAGACCATGGGCCACGAATCCTGGCAGCAGGGCTTCAACGTGTTGCTCGCCGGCAGCGTCAATTTGCAGCGCGACCCGCGTAATGGGCGCAATTTCGAATACGCGGGTGAAGATCCGTTGCTGGCCGGCACCATGGTCGGCGAATCGATTCGCGGCGTGCAAAGCGAACATGTGCTTTCCACGATGAAGCACTTCGCACTCAACGACATGGAAACGCGGCGCAATTTTCACAGCGCGCAGATCGGCGCGCAGGCGATGCACGAATCGGACCTGCTGGCCTTCGAGATTGCGCTGAAGATCGGCGACCCGGCCTCGGTGATGTGTTCGTACAACAAGATCAACGGTGTCTACGGTTGCGAGCACGATTACCTGCTCAACCAGGTGCTCAAGCAGGAATGGAAATACCCCGGTTACGTGATGTCCGATTGGGGCGGCGTGCATAGCGGATCCAAGGCGGCGTTGGCCGGGCTGGATCAACAATCGGCCGGCGAAGTGTTCGACGCGGCAGTGTTTTTCGATGCGCCGTTACGCATGGCGGTGTCTGCCGGCGTGGTGCCGCGCGCGCGTTTCGACGACATGGTCAAGCGCGTGCTGCGCAGCCTGTTCGCGCACGGCGCCTTCGATCATCCTCCCCAGCGTCAACCCATCGATGGCAAGGCCGGTCTTCTGGCTGCGCAGCGCGTGGCCGAAGAAGGCAGCGTGTTGCTGCGTAACGAACAGGCCGCATTGCCGCTGTCCAAGGACGTGCGCCGCATCGCGGTGATCGGCGGCTACGCCGACAAGGGCGTGATGTCCGGCGGCGGCTCTTCGCGCGTGGACTACACCATCAACGGCGGCAACGCGGTACCGGGCATCACGCCGACCACCTGGCCCGGCCCAGTGATCATCCATCCGTCCTCACCGCTGCAGGCACTGCGTGCGGCACTGCCGAACGTGCAGATCGATTACCTGGACGGCACCGACCGCGCCGCGGCCGCACGCGCCGCCAAGGCGGCCGATGTGGCGATCGTGTTCGCCACCCAGTGGGCCGCCGAATCGGTGGATCTGCCGGACATGCGCTTGCCCGACAACCAGGACGCGTTGATCGAGACCGTGGCCAAGGCCAACCCGAAGACCACCGTGGTGCTGGAAACCAATGGACCGGTGCGCATGCCGTGGGCCGAACGCGTGCCGGCGGTGTTGCAGGCGTGGTATCCGGGCATCGGCGGCGGCGAGGCGATCGCCAACCTGCTGACCGGCGCGGTGAATCCTTCCGGCCACCTGCCGGTGACCTGGCCGGTGGACGAGTCGCAGCTGCCGCGCCCGTCGATTCCGGGGCTGGGCTTCAAGCCGGCCAAGCCGGGCGAAGACAGCATCGACTACGCCATCGAAGGCGCCAATGTCGGTTACAAGTGGTTCGCCGCGCGCAAGCTGACACCACGCTACCCGTTCGGCCATGGCCTGTCGTACACGCAGTTCCGCATGGGCGGGCTGCAGGTGGAGGCACGCGGCAGCCAGCTCACCGCCAGCTTCGAGGTGGAGAATACCGGCCCGCGCGAAGGCGCCGCCGTGCCGCAGCTCTACCTCGCCCTGCCCGACGGCCACGCCACCCCGCTGCGGCTGATCGGCTGGCAAAAGCTCACGCTAAAGCCTGGCGAAAAACGCAGCGTGCAGGTCGTCGCAGAACCCAAGACCTTGGCCGATTTCGATGCCAAGGCACGTCGCTGGACGATCGCCGCGGGCACTTACCGCGTGCAACTGGCGCGTTCGGCGAGCGAGCCGGTGCAAACTGCCGAGGTCACGCTGCAGGCGGCACAGTTGCCGTGAGCGCACGTGGTGCAGGCACCGATGCATGCGTGCGCCACCATCGGACTGGTTCGTTGCCGTGCCGCGTATGGGGCGACGAAGAAAATGTGCCGGGTGCGTTGACAGTCTCGCGCGCAGCTTGCACAATTCGCCCCCTGAGTCGCCCAGGTGGCGGAATTGGTAGACGCACTAGCTTCAGGTGCTAGCGGGGGCAACTTCGTGGAGGTTCGAGTCCTCTCCTGGGCACCACGACTCACGGTAGATCGTAAAAACCTCGCTTCGGCGGGTTTTTTTCGTTTGGGCATTCGGGTTGCGACATCCGCATTTGCCAGCGTCTGCGGCAGGCCATGCGTCGCATCGACCGGCTCGGCGCTGCGGCAATCGGCCAAGCTCGTCAAATCCGTCACAACGAAAACCCCGCATTCGAGCGGGGTTTTCGTTGTTCAACCCGCAACGTCGCTCAATGCCCCCCGGCCGCCGCCGCACTCCCGGCCCCGGCACCGAACGGCGGTTTTGCCAGCCACAGGAAGAAGATGATCGCCAGGAAGGTCCATCCAAGCAGATAGAAGATGTCGTTGAAACCCATCTGCGAAGCCTGGTGGTTGATCATGTTATTGAGCGATGCCGCGCCGCGTTGCAGGTCGCCCTGCCCCATCGCAGTGACCTGCTCCTGCATGCCGGGCGTGTACACCGAAATGTGCTCGGTGATGTGCGCGTGGTGTACCTGGGTACGGCGTGCCCACAGATACGTGGTCAACGATGCGGCGAAGCTACCGCCCAACGTGCGCAGGAAGGTGGCCAGGCCGGAGCCGGCCGCAATCTCGCGACCGTCCAGATCCGACAACAGGATCTGCAACACCGGCATGAAGAACAATGCCACGCCCACACCCATCACCAACTGGATCGTGGCCACATGGCCGAAGTCCACCTGCAGGTTGAAATTGGAGCGGAAGAAGCTGGTGAAGGACATGAAGACAAAGGCGATGGTGGCCAGCATGCGCAGGTCGAAGCGCAGCGCGTATTTGCCGACGAATGGCGTCATCAGCACCGGCAGGATGCCGATCGGCGCGGTGGCCAGGCCGGCCCAGATCGCGGTGTACCCCATATCGCGTTGCAGCCATTGCGGGATCAGCAGGCTCACGCTGAAGAACGCGGCATATGCGACCACCATTGCCAGCGTGCCAGCGCGGAAATTGCGATGCCGGAACAGCTTGAGATCGACGATGGGATCCTTGTCGGTCAACTCCCAGATCACGAACACCACCAACGCCACTGCCGCAATGCAGGCCAACACCACGATCTTGTCCGAAGAGAACCAGTCTTCGTCATTGCCCAGATCCAGCACCAGCTGCAGGGCGCCCACGCCGACCACCAGCAGGATCAGGCCGATGTAATCCATGCGCGGCTTTTCGAGCTGTTCGGGGCGATGCCGCAACTGCGAACCCACGATACTGCTGGCGATGATGCCAAGCGGCACGTTGATCAGGAAGATCCATTCCCAGCTGTAGTTGTCGGTGATCCAGCCGCCGAGAATCGGCCCGGCGATCGGGGCCACCACGGTAATCATCGCCAGCAACGCCAGCGCCTGCCCGCGTTTTTCGCGCGGATAGATCGACACCAGCAGACTCTGGGTGATGGGATACATCGGCCCGGCAACGAATCCTTGCAGCGCGCGCGCCACCACCAGCATCCCCATGCTCTGCGCCAGACCGCACAGCAGCGAGGCAATGGTGAACGCCAGCGTGGACCACACGAACAACCTGGTTTCGCCAAACCGGCGACTCAACCAGCCGGTCAGCGGCAACGCAATGGCGGTGCTGACGGCGAACGAGGTGATCACCCAGGTGGCCTGCTGCGAACTGGCGCCGAGGTTGCCGGCGATGGTCGGCAGCGAGACGTTGGCGATGGTGGTGTCCAGCACCTGCATGAACGAGGCCATGGCCAGGCCCACGGTGCACAACGCCACGCTGGCCGGGCGAAAACCGGCCGCTGGCGCCGGTGCCGCCGGGCCGCCGGACGCGGTGGGAGCTTGCGAAGACATGGTGGCTTAGCCCGCCTTGGTGGCAGCCTGCGACGGCAGGTTGTCCTGGATGATGCGTTGGATGTCGGCGTCGGCAGCCTTGAGCTGCTGCGCATACACGTCGGTGGCGAACACCGCGCCGTTGGCGACCTTGGTCGGCAGCACACTGCCCTGCTGATCGTGCAGGTTTACATCCACCTTCATCGACAGACCAATCCGCAGCGGATTGCTGGCAAGCTGCTTGGAATCCACCGCAATGCGCACCGGCACGCGCTGCACGATCTTGATCCAGTTACCGCTGGCGTTTTGCGCCGGCAATAGAGAGAACGCGCTGCCGGTGCCCAGGCCCAGGCTCTGGATACGGCCGGTGTAGCTCACGCCGCCGCCGTACAGATCAGAATGCAGTTCCACTTCCTGGCCCAGGCGCATGTGCTTGAGCTGGGTTTCCTTGAAATTGGCTTCCACCCACACCTGCTCCAGCGGCACCACCGCCATCAACACGCTGCCCGGCTGCACGCGCTGACCCACCTGCGCCGAGCGCCGTGCGACATAGCCGGACACCGGCGCCACCACGCCGGTGCGCGCATGATTCAAATACGCCTGACGCAGCTGTGCGGCGGCGGTCTGCACGTCCGGCTGGTTGGCCACCGCGCTGTCGTCCACCAACGCACGGTTACGCTCCAGGCTCTCGCGCGAGCCGCTCACGGCCGCTTCGGCGGCGGCCAGTTCGTCGCGGGCATGTGCCAGTTCTTCGTTGGAGATCGCGCCGGTGGCGGCCAGATCCTTACGCCGCGCGAAGTCCGAGCGCGCGCTGCGCAGCGTGACTTCGCGTGCGGACAATTCGGCTTGCGCACCTTCCACGGTGCGATACAGACCGCGCACCTGACGCACGGTCTTGGCCAGGTTGGCTTCGGCCTGCTGCAAGGCCACCTCGGTGTCGGCCGGATCCAGCTGCACCAGCAACTGGCCGCGCTCCACGCGCATGCCGTCTTCGGCGCCGATGCTGACCACGGTACCGCCCACCATCGGGGTGATCTGCACCTGGTTGCCCTGCACATACGCGTCGTCGGTGTCTTCGTGCCAACGGCCGACCAGGAAGTACCACGCCACCAGCCCGATGATCGCCAGGATCGCCACAATGGCCACGATGCGCAGCGCAGTACGGCGCTTGCTGGGCGCGGCCGGTGCGGGTTTAGGAGAAGTTGAAGGCGTCTGGCTCATCGTCGATGTCTCAGGAATTCGGTTGTGCGGAAGTGGGCGCGGTGCGTGCGGTATCGCGTGCGGGCTCCGGCGTGAATCCGCCGCCCAGCGCACGCTGCAACCTCACCGAGGCCAGAAGTTGTTGCGACTGCAGCCCGGCCATGCGTTGGCGTGCGACGAGCAACTGCTCCTGCACGCTGAGCACGTCCAGATAGCTGCCGATGCCGGCGCGGTAGCGCTGCTGCGCCAGATCGAAAGCGGCCGTGGCTGTCTGCACGGCGTCGTTCTGCGCCTGCGCGCGTAGCTCCAGCGAACGCACGGCGGTGACCTGGTCGGCCACTTCGCGCAGCGCGGAGATCACTTTCTGGTTGTAGTCGGCCACGGCCAGGTCGTATTGCGCATCGCTGCCGGCCAGATTGGCGCGCAGCTTGCCGCCGTCGAAGATCGGCAGGCTCAACGCCGGCGCGACCAGTCCGAACACCGAGCCGCTTTCCAGCAACTTGCCGACATCCGGGTTGATCACACCGCCCAGCGCGGTGAGGTTGAGGCTGGGATAGAAGCGGGTCTTGGCGACTGCGATGTCCTTGTTGGCCGCCTCCACGCGCCAGCGTGCCGCCACCACGTCGGGGCGACGGCCCAGCAGATCGGCCGGCAGCATGCTCGGCAACTGCGTGGCGATGCCCGCACCGAATACAGGCCGGGCAATGTCCAAACCGCGATCCGGGCCCTGCCCGACCAAGGCGGCCAGCGCGGTGCGGGCTTCGTCGATCTGCTGCTGCGCCGATTGCAACTGCTGCTGCGCAGCCGGTACGCGCGCTTGCGCCTGACGCACCTGCAACTCGCTGTCGATGCCGGCGCTGCGGCGTTGCCGGGTCAGCTCCAGGGTCTTCTGCGCACGGCTCAATTCGTCGTTGGCCAGGTCGTGCAGGCTCCACGCGTACGCAAGCTGCGCATAGCCTTCGGCAATCGCCGACGACAGGTTCAATCGTGCCGCCTGCGCATCCACTTCGGCCGCATGCGCCTGGTCGACTGCCGCTTCCCACGCGCTGCGCTTGCCGCCCCACAGATCGACGCCGTAGCGGAAATCCAGCACGACCTGCGCGCTGCCGCCATAGCTGCCGCCGAGCTCTTCGCCGACCATGGATTCAGGTAGCTGCAGGCCGGTGTAGCCACCGGACACCGAGAGGCTGGGGCCGCGCTCGGCCTGCGCACTGCCGATACGTGCCTGCGCCTGGTGTAGGCGCGCATCGGCCGCCGCGAGGCTGGGGCTGTGCTGCAGGCCTTCGGCGATCAGCGCGTCCAGCTGCGCATCGCCCAGCGCGCGCCACCAATCGCTGGCCGGCCATGCGGCCGGACTCAGCGTGGTTTGCTGCGCCAGGGTGCGCTCTGCATGCAGCGTGCTCGGATCCAGCACGGTGCCTTGCGGATTCAGGCCACGGCTACTGGCGCAGGCGGCCAACGCCAGTGCCAGGGCGGTGATGACGAGCGGCTGTGCCAGGCGCATCGAGCGCGGGCGCAGCATCTGGGTCGAAGAACTAGCAACGTTCATGAGTTGAGTGCATCGCGGACACGGATAAGGAGTGAGGTGAGAAGTTCGCGCTCGACCGCGGACAGGTCGCGCAGGCCGTGCTCGATGGCGCGTTCGCCGCGCAGGCGCAGCCGCTCCCATAGCGCCACGCCCTGCTCGGTCATGACGATCTGCAGCGCGCGCCGGTCTTGCGCATGCGGCTCGCGCCGCACTGCGCCCAGCGCTTCAAGCTTGTCGAGCAGGCGGGTCACCGCGCTCGGGGTCTGGTCCAGCGCCAGCGCCAGCTCATTGGCCGTGCATGGCGAGCGCACCGCCAAAATCTTCAGGCCCACGTAGTGGCTGAAGCCGAAATCGGGCAGTTCGCCCTTCATCTCGGCATCGAGCTGGCGCATCAGCGCATCGCGCACCTGGCGCAGCAACAGGCCGAACGACGGTGTGGCGGAAGACGAAACATTCATGCGGCACATTTTGTTCCGAAAAATATATTTGTCAACGCAATTATTCCACAGGGGATTAAACCGCCCGCAACGATCGCCACCTTACGCGGCGCGTTCGCTGGCTCGGTAATACAATTCGGCCAATGAGTATCGAAAACCCGCCAACCCAGATCGACGCCTTGCCGCCAGGCGTACGCGCCAGCTTCGAAAAGGCCGATGGGCCGGTGCTGATCGCCTTCCTGGCAGAGCTGCGCGAGGTATGGGCGCCGGAAACTGCCTGGCACGCGCATGTCCGCGGTCAGCTGATGTACGTGGAGCATGGCGTGCTCACCGTGCACACCGAACAAGGCGCCTTGTCGCTGCCGCCGGGCTGCGCAGGCTGGATGCCGCCCGGGCAGCAGCACACCGTGGAACTGGCCGGGCCGATGCGCGGCTGGGGCGTGGTTGTGCGGCCGGATGCCTGCGCCGCCCTGCCTGCGCAGGGCGGCGTGATCCGCCTGACCGGGCTGGCCCGCGAGGCCATCATGCGGGCCGCCAGCTGGCCGCTGGATCAGCCGCTGGATGCCACCCAGCAACGCCTGGCTGCGGTGCTGCTGGACGAGCTATGCCAGGTGCAGATCGACCACCTGCACCTGCCGATGCCCGCCGACCGCCGGCTGCTGCGGATCGCCCGCCAGTTGCTCGACACGCCCGCCGACCCACGCCCGCTCGACGCCTGGGCCGACTGGGGCGGCTTGTCGCCGCGCAGTCTGAGCCGGCATTTCCGCGACGAGACCGGCCTGAGTTTTGCGCAGTGGCGGCAGCAGGCCCGGCTGACCGAAGGCCTGCGGCGGCTAAGCCAGGGCCATGCGGTGGCGCAGGTGGCCGACCAGCTTGGCTACAGCAGCCCCAGCGCCTTCGTCAGCGTGTTCCATCGCCATTTCGGCGCCCCGCCAACCCGTTATCTGGCCGGCTCCCATGCACGCGGCTTGGCATCCCCCGCCGCATCCGGATAATCGGCGCTCTTCGAGCCCGCGCCCCGGTGCGGGTTCCTCTTCACGCAGGACCTGGCTTTACATGACCGATCTGACCCGCCCCACCTTCCACGGCTTCGAACAACTACCGCTGCGCGAGTATGCCGAACGCGCCTATCTCGACTACTCGATGTACGTGGTGCTCGACCGCGCCCTGCCGTTCCTGGGCGACGGCCTGAAGCCGGTGCAGCGGCGCATCGTCTACGCAATGAGCGAGCTGGGCCTGAATGCCGCCGCCAAGCCGAAGAAATCCGCGCGTACCGTGGGCGATGTGATCGGTAAGTACCACCCGCATGGCGACAGCGCCTGCTATGAAGCGCTGGTGCTGATGGCGCAGCCGTTCTCGTACCGTTACCCGCTGATCGAAGGCCAGGGCAACTTCGGCTCCACCGACGACCCCAAGTCGTTCGCAGCGATGCGCTATACCGAGTCCAAGCTGACCCCGATCGCCGAAGTGCTGCTGGGCGAGCTTGGCCAGGGCACCACCGATTGGGCGCCCAACTTCGACGGCACCCTGGAAGAACCCACCTGGTTGCCGGCACGCCTGCCGCACCTGCTGCTCAACGGCACCACCGGCATTGCCGTGGGCATGGCCACCGACGTGCCGCCGCACAATCTCAACGAGATCGTCAGTGCATTGCTGCGGCTGCTCGATGATCCCGATGCCAGCGTCGCCGACCTGTGCGAGCACGTGCTGGGCCCGGATTACCCGACCACCGCCGAGATCATCACTCCGGCTGCGGACCTGCGGAACATCTACGAAACCGGTCACGGCAGCGTGCGCGCGCGCGCCACCTACAAGAAAGAGCACGCCAACATCGTCATCGATGCGCTGCCCTACCAGGTCTCCCCGTCCAAGGTGATCGAGCAGATCGCCCAGCAGATGCGCGCCAAGAAGTTGCCGTGGCTGGAAGACATCCGCGACGAGTCCGACCACACCAGCCCGGTGCGGGTAGTGCTGGTGCCGCGCTCCAATCGCGTCGATGCCGAACAGCTGATGGGCCACCTGTTCGTCACCACCGATCTGGAACGCAGCTACCGCGTCAACCTCAACGTGATCGGCCTGGATGGCCGCCCGCAGGTCAAGAACCTCAAGCACCTGCTGAGCGAATGGCTGAGCTTCCGCAGCGATACGGTGACCCGCCGCCTCAACCATCGCCTGCAGAAGGTCGAGCGTCGCCTGCACCTGTTGGAAGGCTTGTTGATCGCCTTCCTCAACCTGGACGAAGTGATCCGCATCGTCCGCAGCGAAGACGAACCCAAGCCGGTGCTGATCTCGCGCTTCGCGCTGAGCGAAGAACAGGCCGAATACATTCTGGAAACCAAGCTGCGCCAACTGGCGCGCCTGGAAGAAATGAAGATCCGCGGCGAACAGGAAGCGCTCGCCAAGGAGCGCGCGCAGATCATGGCGATCCTGGAGAGCAAGACCAAGCTGAAGAAGCTGATCAAGGACGAACTGACTGCCGACGCCAAGAAGTTCGGCGATGCGCGTCGTTCGCCGCTGGTGCAACGGGGCGCCGCACAGGCCATCGACGAAACCGAAATGGTGGCCAGCGAACCGATGACCGTGGTGCTGTCGCAAAAGGGCTGGGTCCGCGCGGCCAAGGGGCACGAGGTCGATCCGGCCGGCATGTCCTACCGCGATGGCGATGGCCTGCTGGCGGCGGTGCGCAGCCGCAGCACGCACCAGGTGGCGTTCCTGGATTCGGACGGCCGCGCCTATTCCACCGCCGTGCACACCCTGCCCTCGGCGCGTGGCAATGGCGAACCGTTGACCGGACGGTTCTCGCCGGCGTCTGGCGCGGCGTTCCAGGTCATGGCCAGTGCCGACAACGCCACCCGCTTCGTGCTGGCGTCCTCGCATGGCTACGGCTTCGTTACCCGTTTCGAAAACCTGACCGGCCGCAACAAGGCCGGCAAGGCGATGCTCAACCTGACCACCGGCTCGCATGTGCTGACGCCGGCCCAGGTGAGCAACCCGCAAACCGATCGCATCGTCGCCGTGACCAGCGCCGGCAATCTGCTGGCGGTGCCGGCCACCGACGTGCCCGAGCTGGACAAGGGCAAAGGCAACAAGATCATCGAGATTCCCAAGGCCAAGCTCGGCACCGAACGTGTGGTGGCCGTGGTGGCGGTCGCACCGGGCAACACGCTGCTGGTGCGCAGCGGCGCTCGTACCATGAGCCTGTCGTTCAAGGACCTGGACACGTATGTGGGTGCGCGGGCGAGCCGTGGATCGTTGTTGCCGCGTGGGTGGCAAAAGGTGGACGGCCTGGAGGTGCAGTAACGGTTGTTCACCCATGCGGCGCGCGGCGGCGCGGCTGGGATTGCGGTCGCCTCAGGCTGCTGGGGCGCGGCAAAAGGTGGACGGCCTGGAGGTGCAGTAACGGTTGTTCACC
>NZ_QEYV01000010.1:0-200640 GCF_003992815.1 Xanthomonas sp. DAR33341
TTCCCCATTCCCCATTCCCCATTCCCCATTCCCCATTCCCAGCCCATGACCTTCCGCGAACCCGTCGATCTAGCCGCCCTCAATGCCGCCAGCCGCGATACCTTGATCGAGCATCTGGGCATCGTCTTCACCGAGGCCGGTGACGATTGGCTGCGCGCCACCATGCCGGTGGATGCGCGTACCAGGCAGCCCTATGGCCTGCTGCACGGTGGCGCCTCGGTGGTGCTGGCCGAAACGGTGGGCAGCAGCGCCGGCAACCTGTGCGTGGATATGACGACCCAGATCTGCGTGGGGCTGGAGATCAATGCCAATCACCTGCGCGCTGCCACCCAGGGGCTGGTGACCGGCACTGCGCGGGCGGTACATGTGGGGCGTAGCACGCATGTCTGGGACATCACCATCGAAAACCCGGCCGGCAAACGCGTCTGTGTGTCGCGATTGACCCTGGCGGTGGTTCCACGCAGCAATGGCTGAGCTCGCCCGGCAGCGGCATGCATGGAACAGCGTCATCCGCTGCCGGCACTGCGCGGCGGCCACGCTGCTGTCACAATGGTTGCGCCTCCTTCCCCCGTTACCGGTTCCGTTCGTCGAATGAGCGAGTCATCCCTGGACGCCACGCGCGACGCTGACGGCGCGTTGCGTTGGTTCCGGTATCTCTACCGGGTGCCACTGTTGTTGCTGCATCTGTGTCTCGGCCTGCCGGTCACCATGCTGTGCGTGGTGGTACCGGCGCTGGCGCGGATCCGCATCGGGCACGACGACACTCTGGAGGAGCGGATGATCCGCTGGTGGCAGGGCACCTTGATGCGCGTGTTCGGCTTCCGCCTGCGTCGCTTCGGGACGCCGCTACCGGGCGCGACCCTGTTCGTGGCCAACCACGTCAGCTGGGTGGATATCTCCATCCTGCACAGCCAGCGGGTGATGGGGTTCGTGGCCAAGCGCGAAATTGCCGGCTGGCCGCTGGTGGGCTGGCTGGCGACCAAGGGCCAGACCATCTTCCACCAGCGCGGCAATACCGAATCGCTGGGCGGGGTGCTGCAGGAAATGCTGCTGCGCCTGCAAAGTGGCAAGCCGGTGGGGGTCTTCCCGGAAGGACGTACCCGTGGGGGTACCGAAGTGGGCCCGTTCCATGCGCGCATCTTCCAGGCAGCGGTGGAAGCCGGCGTGCCGGTACAGCCGGTGGCGCTGCGGTACGGGTTGCGCGGCAACGCGCAGGCGGTGGTGGCCTTCGGTGAGCGCGAGAGTTTCTTCGCCAATATCGTGCGCCTGCTGGGCGAGCCGTCGCGGCTGGCCGAAGTGCATTTTCTCGAGCCGATTCGCGCGCTGGATATCGAAGGCCGTCGTCGCATGGCCGAGACCTCGCGCCAACGGATCGTCGCAGCGATGGAGTCCTAGCCGACGATGCGCACGCGCCTCTCCCCTGCGGTCAGCCGCAACGCCGGTGCGATACGCGCATGAACGCCTCCGACTACTTGCCGCCGCGCTGGCTGCGCAATCCGCACGTGCAATCGGTGCTGGGCAGCAGCGCCCTGCGGCGCATCCGCAGCCGCCAGTTGCTGGCCGCCAGCGGCGCGGTCACCAGCGAACATATCCTCGATGGCGGCGACGGTGTGCGCCTGCAGGGCTGGATGAGCGTCCCGCCCGGCGATGCGCCGCCACGCGGCACCGTGCTGTTGCTGCATGGCTGGGAGGGCAGCGCCGATTCCAATTACATGCGCCTGACCGCCGCGCGCCTGCTCGGTCTGGGCTACCAGGTGTTCCGGCTGAACTTCCGCGACCACGGCGGTACCCACCATCTCAATGTGGACCTGTTCCACTCCGACCGCATCGAAGAAGTGGTCAATGCCGCAGGCGATCTGTGGCGGCGTTTTCCTGCGCCGCAATTGCTGGCTGCAGGGTATTCGCTGGGCGGCAATTTCGCGCTGCGGCTGGCGCTGCGTGCGCCCGCCGCCGGCCTGCCGCTGGCGCGCGTGGCGGCGGTGTGCCCGTTGCTGGACCCGGCCGCCACCATGACCCAGCTGGAAAAGGGCCCGCAGTTCTACGATTGGTACTTCCGCCGTAAATGGCGCGAATCGCTGCTGCGCAAGCGCAAGCTGTTCCCCGAGCAGCACGGGTACGACGACGCCACTCTGGCGCTGGACATGCGCGGGCTGATGGCCTGGCTGGCGGTGAAACACACCGGGCATGGCTCGCTGGAAGCGTACTTCGACAGCTATTCGATTGCCGGCCAACGCCTGGCCAACCTGCAGGTGCCGGTCGACATCCTGATGGCCGAAGACGACCCGGTGATTCCGTTCGAAGATTTCGCTGCCTGGCAGTTGCCGGCGCATGCGCAGCTGGAAATCGCGCGCTGGGGCGGGCATTGCGGCTTTCTGGAAAACGCCCGCGGCGACGGCTTTGCCGAACGTTGGGTGGCCGAGCGGCTGGCGTCAGCGCGCCAATGATGTCGAGACGACATCCGTCCATGGATGCAATGGTCGCCGTTTTGGCAGTGGTTGTCGGTTGCGCGATGGTCTACTTCAGCGCGATCAGCCTCTACACCTATCTGCAGACCGGGGAGATCCTGTTCCGCTCACGCGCAGGGTCGGTTTCCGTGGGCGCCCATGCTGCGCTCTGGCATCTGGGCCAGGTGGTGTTTGGGGCGTTCTGCGTGGCCTATGGCGCCAGCGTGCTGCGTCGGAAGTTGGCATGCGTTTCAACCTCTGGCCGGGGCGAACGAGCGATATGAGTTCGCACCGCCGATAACGCCCACCTTGCACGCCGGCGCAGCGCCAGACGGCAGCGTCCGTTGCACATGCAAGCCGCCGCAGCGCGCATCGTTACAATAGCGGTTTGTCCGGGACCCGCCGCCGCCATGCAAGACGCCATTCTTCAAGCCCTGCGCCGCGATGCGGCCGACGATGCGGTGGCGCTGGCCCGCGAGTGGGTCACCAACGCGCCCGACCACGCCGCCGCCCACCGCTGGCTGGCGCTTGCGCTGCAGCAGCAAGGGCAGCCGGCGCTGGCGCTGGACAGCATCGACACCGCGCTGACGCTGACGCCCGAAGACGCCGACCTGCACCTGCTGCGCGCCGGCGCGTTGCTGGCCACGCGCGATCTGTCTGCCGCCGATGCCGCACTGTCGCGCACCACTGCGCTGGATCCCAACCAGTTCAATGCCTACGTGATGCAGGCGCATCTGGCGGTGGCGCGCGGCGATCTGGACGAGGCCGAACGGCTTAGCCGCACCGCCGCGCGGCTGGCGCCGGAACATCCGCAATTGCTGGCGGTCGATGGCGTGGTCGAGATGCGCCGCGGCCAGGACGACCGCGCGCTGTCGCTGCTGACCCGCGCTGCCGAGCAGTTGCCCGACGATGCCCGCGTGCTGTTTTCGCTGGGCTTTGCGTATCTGCAGAAAGAGCATTTCGCGTTCGCCGAGCGTGCCTTCGAGCGCGTGATCGAACTCAATCCGCCCGGCACCGCGCTGCGCGCCTTCATTGCCCAGCTGGCCCAGCGCCAGGGCCGCCTGGACGACGCGCTGGCGGCGATGCAGGGCGTGCTCGACCAGCCCGACGGCGATCTGCCGGCCATGCGCCGGCTTGCCGGCGAGATGGAACTGCAGGCCGGTCGCCCCGATCAGGCCGCCGCGCACCTGCGCCTGGCACTGGCGCACTGGCCGGCCGACCGCCGCACGCTGCACGCGCTGCTCACCGCCTGGGAGCGGCTGGGCGCGGTGGACGATGCGCGCGACACCCTGGATGCGGCGCTGGCCACCTCGGCCACTGCGCACGACCTGTGGCTGGCGCGCCTGGCAGTAGAGCCGGTCGGTGGGCCGCAGGCGCAGGCAGTGATCGAGCGCTGGCTGCTGGCCATGCCCGAACACCTGCCGGCCCTGGAAGCGCTGATGCGCGTGCACGACATGCAGGGCCAGGCCGACGAGGCGGAAATGGTGGCGCGCCAGATCGTGGCGGTGGAGCCGGGCCGCATCAGCGGCGAGCAGCGCATTGTCGAAGCCTTGCTACAACGCGATCCACCGGCGGCGATCGCCTGCGTCGAATCGTTGATCGAATCGCTGCCTGCACCGCAGCAGACCGTGCTGCGGCCATGGTTGGGCAATGTGCAGGACCGCGCCGGCCAGCCCGATGCCGCCGTGGGTACCTGGATGCAGTTCCACCGCGAACAGGCCCAGCATCGGTTGCCGTTGCCGCCGCAGGCAGCCAGGCAGCCGACGCAGTGGCCTGCGCTGGGCAGCATTCCCGACACCGTCACCGCACGCCCGCTGTTCGTGTGGGGCACGCCCGGCTCGCATGTCGAACGCCTGGTCGCGGTGATGGGCGCGGCCACCCCGCTGGTCCGCGGCGACCGCTATGGCATCACGCCGCCATCGGATGCGCTGCAGAGCTACCGCACCCTCGAACAGCTGGCCTCCGGCGAACTGGCACCGACGGCGCTGGTGGAAGGCTGGAAGGCGCAACTGCCGCGCCGCGGCATCGACGATGGCAATGTCATCGACTGGTTGCTGTGGTGGGACAACACCTTGTTGACCGCGCTGCGCCCGCACCTGCCCGAGGGCAGGCTGGCGATTGCGCTGCGTGACCCGCGCGACATGTTGCTGGACTGGCTCTCGGCCGGTGCGTCGGCGCCGCTGGCACTGCAATCGCCGCAACAGGCCACCGACTGGTTGCTGATCGCGCTGGAACAGCTGGCCACGCTGCACGAGCGCGACCTTTACCCCCACCGCATCATCCGGCTGGACGGGATCGAAGACGACCCGCAGGGAATTTCGACGGCCCTGGAACAGGCGTTCGGGCTGAGCTTCCCGCTGGTCGAACCGCGTGGCCCGGCGCGGTTGGCCTCCGGCCGCTGGCGCGATTACCGCGGCGTGCTCGGCGCCCAGTTCGATCTGCTCACCCTGATCGCGGTGCGCTTCGGTTACCCCCAGGACTGAGGCGCCATCAACGCGGTCGCGCCCACGGCAGGTGGGCGTGGCCGCAGTCGCGTCGTCGCATCGTGTGCAGGCGCGGTACGTACGCGGCGGTAAACCCGGCCGAGCGCATCAGAAGGTTCCATGGCGGCGTCTTCCGCTGTGGCGCAGACCCAGGCACCCTGATCCGTATCGCTTCCCTCGGAGACCCGCCATGCGTCTGACCAGCAACAGCATCGAAAACGGCAAGCCCATCGCGGTGGAGTTTGCCGCCGGCACGCCGGAGGGCTTTGCGCCCAACCGCAATCCGCACCTGGCCTGGAGCGAGACGCCGGCCGGTACGCAGTCGTTTGCGCTGCTGTGCCTGGACCCGGACGTGCCGACCGTGCCCGACACCGTCGGCCGCGACGACTTGCAGATTCCCGTCGAGCAGCCACGCACCGATTTCGTGCATTGGGCCATGGCCGATATCCCCGCCGATGTGCATGAGATTGCGGCGGGCAGCTGCAGCGACGGCTTCGTGGTCAAGGGCAAGCAGCAGCCAGCCGGCCCGGCCGGTGCCCGGCAGGGCCTGAATTCCTACACCCAGTGGTTCGCCGGCAATGCCGACATGGCCGGCGACTACCGCGGCTACGACGGTCCGTACCCGCCGTTCAACGACCTGCGCGTGCACCGGTATTTCTTCCGCGTGTTCGCGCTGGACGTGGCCAAACTTGGCCTGCCCAGCAGCTTCACCGCCGCCGACGTGCTGTCGGCGATGCAGGGTCATGTGCTGGCCGAAGCGGCGTTGTACGGCACCTACACGCTGAACCCATCGCTGCGCTGAGTGATCGCGCCGATGGCGGCGGTCGCTCCATCCCCCATGACGCCAGCCACGTTCGGCCGGCGCCGCAGCACAGGCAATCCCCCTTGAAAGCATTCCAGATTGGCAATCAAACCGGCCTTGAGAGCCTGGTTGCGGTCGAGATGCCCGAACCAGTTGCAGGAGCCGGTGAGGTCATCGTCGCTCCGCGACTGGTCGGGCTGATCAACCGCGACCTGCAGATCCTGAAAGGCACCTACGGCGGCAAGCTTGCGCCTACGCGCGTTCCGGTTGCCGAGGGTGTGGGCATCGTGACCTGCGTCGGAGCCGGCGTCAGCCAGGTCGCGCCAGGCGACCGTGTCGTCAGTGGGCACTTTCCCACCTGGCTGGATGGCAGGTTCCGCGCCGAGATGTTCGCCCACGACCTGGGCGTGACCCATGACGGCTGGCTGGCCGAAAAGGTGTCGCTGCCCGCCAGCGCCTTGATCAAGGTGCCTGCGTCGCTGGAGGACGCGGATGTCGCTGCGCTGGCATCTGCCGCGGTGACCGCCTGGCACGCCCTGGTGGAAGTGGCCAGGATCAAGGCCGGCGACCTGGTGCTGTGTCTGGGAACCGGTGGCGTCTCGATGGCCGCGCTCCAGCTGGCCAAGCTCCACGGCGCCCGCGTGGCCATCACCTCGTCCAGCGACGACAAGCTCGAGCTCGCACGCCGCCTGGGCGCCGACATCACCGTCAACTACCGCACCCACCCCGACTGGGCCGAGGCGGTGATGCAGCTGTCCGGCGGCGGCGCGGACGTCGTCATCGAGACCGGCGGGCAGGACACCTTGGGCCAGTCGATCAAGGCGGCGGCCGCGAACGCGACCATCGTGGTGGTCGGCGTCACCCCGGGCGCGGCGTCGCCAATTCCCGATTACGTGGCGTTGATCCGCAAGAACGTGACCATCCGCGGGATCGCCAACGGAAGCCGGGCGATGTTCGTGGACCTGCTGCGGGCGATCGAGCAGCACCGCATCAAGACCCTGCACAGCAAGACGTTCCGGTTCGACGAGGCGCCCCAGGCCTTGGACTATTTCGCCAGGGCGCAACACGTGGGCAAGGTCCTCATCCGGTTGTGATGCGGGCGGCGGCGGCGCGTGCGAGGCCGTTGCCGGCCCAATGCTGCGGCCGCGCTAGCTGCCGGCCTCGATCATCTGGTCGAGCACGTACACCGGTTTGGCGCCAGGCTCGCTGCCGGCCGGGTAGCGGGTCACGCGCAGCAGGGTGCGTATGCCGTCTTCATGGTCGAAACCCTCGATCGCGCCCTCGTAGGGCTGCCATGATGTAGCGGCCTGTAGGGTGGCAGGTGCGTCTGGGGCGTGCTCGCGCACTTGCAGGCAGCGGCGCGCAGGATCGGAAACGCAGGGCACGGTCTCTGCGGCTACTTCGATCAACAGCGTCTGCCCCGGCCCGCCATACCGGGTGTCCGCAGTGGGCGTGCCGCCGAAGATCAGCACAGTCCCGTCGCTGCGGGTCAGGGTCAGGCGGGGCGCAGCTGCTGCGTTGTCCATGATCACTGCGAAGCGCCCGGACAACAGGTCGCTGGCCGCGCGCTCCTGCGCCATCCGGCGTGCATCGGCGCACATTCGCTTGCTCGAGACCACCCGGCCAATCTGCACGTGCGCCTCGGCCACGCTGTAGTTGGCGCCCAGCGCGTTGCAGGTCTGGCCGACCTGGATGCGCTGATCGCCGAAATCCAGTTGCACTGGCGGCACGCCGTCGACGAACAGGCTGCGCAAGGCCGTGCCATGCGCATCGCTGGCCCGCTGCAGGTGCCAGTGCTGCGCGCGCAAGGCGCCGCGCAACGGGACATTGTCCGTGTCAGGGGGGACGGCGACCGGCGCCCGCGCAGCAGTGTGGCTGGAGCCGGGCGGGTCCGGCGATGCACCCGACCCGCAGGCCGTCACGCCTGCCGCCAGCAATGCTGGGGCCAAGAACACGGCACGCATGCGCAGCTCCCGGTGATCGATGCGCCAGTGATACCGCCAGCGTGCGCCCGGGGCAATGACCGGCGTCACGACGTGGACGCCCCAAAGCCGCCAATCAAGCGAGTGCATCCAATATCAGGCGGGGCGGCCGCTGCCCGGAATCGGCTGGCAGCGCTCGTACGCGGCAGTGCCGAACGCGCCACCCACAACTTCTTGGGGACGGCGCTTTACGTTGTTGGCCGCCCCTGGCTGCACATCGCACCCGTCTCGGAGTGCAGGCAGGCGGTGCTGTGGCGTGTCAGCCCGCAGCCGCCGGCAGCCACAGCAGCAGGGCGGCGCCCAGCAGCATGCGGTACACCGCAAACACCGTGAAACGGTGCTTCTTGATATAGCCCAGCAGCCACTTCACCACCACAAAGCCGGTGATGGTCGCCGCCACGAAGGCCACAGCCACGTCGGCCCAGTTTTCGGTGCCGAAACCGCCTTCCTTGTACATCTCCAGCAGCGCGTAACCGCTGGCCGCGAACATGGTCGGAATGCCCACCATGAACACGAAATCCGCCGCTGCCGAGCGCTTGCTCAGGCCCAGCAGCATCGCGATGAAGATCGTCGAGGCCGAGCGTGACGTACCGGGAAAAACACCGGCCACGACCTGCGCCAGGCCCACTGCGATGGCCACCTTCCAGGTCACCACATCGCGCTCGGGCAGCTTGCCGGCGAAGTGTTCGGCCACCAGCATCCACACCCCGCCGATCAGCAACGCCCAGGCGACCGGTTGCAGCGTTTCGGGCAATTGCCAGCCGGCCTTGCGCACGATCAGCCCGACCACCGCGGTGACCAGGAAGGCCACGCCTACCTTGAGCACGTAGTCGCGGTTGGCGCGCTCGCCCAGGCCGGTAGCCAGGCTCCACAAGCGCTGCCGCAGCGCCAGGCAGATGGCCAGGATCGCGCCGGCCTGGATGACGATATTGAAGAAGTCAGAACGGCGTCCGAGCCATTGTTCGGCGATCAGCAGGTGGCCGGTGCTGGAGATCGGCAGAAATTCGGTGAGGCCTTCGAGAATGCCCAACAACAGGGCGGAAATCAGATCGGACATCGGACTGGGAAGGGGTGAGGGAGGCGCCAGGATAGTGCATTGCGGCATGCACCACATCGGTGCGGCGTGTCCATTTTTGCACCTTAATAGTGCAATACGGATTTTACGGTCGCGAGCGATGTAAGCAAAATCAAGGGCTTGTGAAGTGCCAGGGCTTGGCACGGTCCCTGCTGTAGTCCCGCCCACGAGCCACTTAACTCCTGCCTGAGGTTTCTTCCGATGTCCGTGGAAAATGTTGAAAAGCTGATCAAGGACAACAAGGTCGAGTTCGTCGACCTGCGCTTCGTCGATATGCGTGGTGTACAGCAGCACATCACCTTTCCGGTCAATATCATCGAGCCGGCGCTGTTTGAAGAAGGCAAGATGTTCGACGGCAGTTCGATCGCGGGCTGGAAGGGCATCAACGAGTCGGACATGGTGTTGCTGCCGGACGCGGGCACCGCGTATCTGGATCCGTTCTTCGCCGATCCGACCATCGTGCTGACCTGCGACATCCTCGACCCGGCCACCATGCAGAGCTATGAGCGCGATCCGCGCGGCATCGCCAAGCGCGCCGAGGCCTATCTGAAATCCTCCGGCACCGCCGACCAGGCGTTCTTCGGCCCGGAGCCGGAATTCTTCATCTTCGATTCGGTGCGCTTTGCCAACGACATGGGCCACACCTTCTTCCAGGTGGGTTCGGAAGAAGCGGCCTGGAACACCGGCGAAAAGTACGACGGCGGCAACAGCGGTTACCGCCCGGGCGTGAAGGGCGGCTACTTCCCGGTTCCGCCGACCGACAGCCTGCACGACCTGCGCGCGGAAATGATCAAGACGCTGGAACAGGTCGGCATCGAAACCGAAGTGCACCACCACGAAGTGGCCACCGCCGGCCAGTGCGAGATCGGCACCAAGTTCAGCTCGCTGGTGCAGAAGGCCGACGAACTGCTGACGATGAAGTACATCATCAAGAACGTCGCCTACCGCAACGGCAAGACCGCCACCTTCATGCCCAAGCCCATCGTGGGCGACAACGGCTCGGGCATGCACGTGCACCAGTCGCTGGCCAAGGGCGGCGTCAACCTGTTCACCGGCGACGGCTACGGCGGCCTGTCGCAGCTGGCGCTGTGGTACATCGGCGGCATCTTCAAGCATGCCCGCGCGATCAACGCCTTCGCCAACTCCGGCACCAACAGCTACAAGCGTCTGGTCCCGGGCTTCGAGGCGCCGGTGATGCTGGCCTATTCGGCGCGTAACCGTTCGGCGTCGTGCCGCATTCCCTGGGTCACCAATCCGAAGGCGCGCCGCATCGAAATGCGCTTCCCCGATCCGTTGCAGTCCGGCTACCTGACCTTCACCGCGCTGATGATGGCCGGCCTGGACGGCATCAAGAACCAGATCGATCCGGGCGCACCGAGCGACAAGGACCTGTACGACCTGCCGCCGGAAGAAGAGAAGCTGATCCCGCAGGTTTGCTCCAGCCTGGACCAGGCGCTGGAAGCGCTGGACAAGGACCGCGAGTTCCTCAAGGCCGGCGGCGTGATGAGCGACGACTTCATCGACGGCTATATCGCGCTGAAGATGCAGGAAGTCACCAAGTTCCGTGCTGCGACCCACCCGTTGGAGTACCAGCTGTACTACGGCAACTGAGTTCCACCGCGGTGATGGCGGAGGCCCCCCTCCCACCTCCGCCATCGCCGCACACTTGTTCGAGCGATCCGTGGCCCCGGCCGTGGATCGCAGGGGTATTGAGAGAGCACATCGTTCGCGGCGCGCGGGCCTGACCTCTCCCACGAGGCGGATGCATGACATCTGCTGGGGTCCGCGCAATCGCGAACGATCGGATGCCGGGGTAGGCATCCAGGTGACTGACACCGCCGGGCGGCGCAATGCCGGCCGGTTCTTTCCACCATTCGGGGTATGCGCATGAAATTGATCACCGCCATCATCCGGCCGTTCAAGCTCGACGAGGTCCGCGAGGCCTTGTCTGCAGCAGGCGTGTCGGGCATCACCGTGACCGAGGTCAAGGGCTTCGGGCGCCAGAAAGGCCACACCGAGCTGTACCGCGGCGCTGAGTACGTCGTCGACTTCCTGCCCAAGATCAAGATCGAAACGGTGGTCACCGACGATCGCCTGGACGCGGTGGTCGAAGCGATCCAGAACGCCGCCGGCACCGGCAAGATCGGCGACGGCAAGATCTTCGTGACCGCGATCGAGCAAGTGGTGCGCATCCGCACCGGCGAGATCGGCGCCGATGCGCTCTGACCCCACCAGCCCCGGAGTTCGTATGAAGACAGCTCTTTTTGCCGGGTGGAAGGCCCGGTTCTACAGCGTGTGCATGCTGATGCTGTTCAGCGCGCTGATGGTGGGCGGCATGGGCAGTGCGCATGCGCAGTCCACGCCGCAGGTCACCCCGCTGCCGACCGAGCCGGTCACCACCGAACCGCTGCCGTCGGCGCAGCCGGCCGCTCCGCCGGCCGCCGCCGCCGAAGCCGCACCGGTCGTGGAGAAGGGCGATGTCGCCTGGATGCTGACCTCCACCTTGCTGGTGTTGCTGATGGTGGTGCCGGGCCTTGCGCTGTTCTACGGCGGCATGGTGCGCGCCAAGAACGTGTTGTCGGTGCTGATCCAGGTGGCGGTGGTGTTCTCGCTGCTGACCGTGCTGTGGGTGTTCTACGGCTACAGCCTGGCGTTCTCCGGCGAAGGCGCGTGGATCGGCAATCTGGACAAGGCGCTGCTCAAGGGCGTCACCATCGAAACCCTGGCGGCGACCTTCACCAAGGGCGTGAGCCTGCCGGAATACGTGTTCGTCGCGTTCCAGGCAACCTTCGCCGGCATCACCGGCGCGCTGATCGTGGGCGCCTTTGCCGAACGCGCCAAGTTCGGCGCGGTGCTGTTGTTCTCGGCGATCTGGTTCACCTTCGGCTATCTGCCGCTGGCGCACATGGTCTGGGCCACCGGTGGGTATCTGTTCGGGTTGGGCGCGTTGGATTTCGCCGGCGGCACCGTGGTGCATATCAATGCCGGCGTTGCCGGCCTGGTCGGCGCCTACTTCGTCGGCAAGCGTGCCGGACTAGGACGTGAGGCAATCAAGCCGCACAACGTGACCCTGACCTTCGTCGGTGCCTCGCTGCTGTGGGTGGGCTGGTTCGGCTTCAACGCCGGTTCCAACCTGGAAGCCAATGCCGGTGCGGCGCTGGCCTTCCTCAACACCTTGCTGGCCACCGCCGCCGCCATCCTGGGCTGGTCGTTGACCGAGAAGATCATCAAGGGCAAGTCGTCCGCCCTGGGCGTGGCCTCGGGCATGGTCGCCGGCCTGGTCGGCATCACCCCGGCCTGCGGCACGGTGGGCCCGTTCGGCGCGATCGTCATTGGTCTTGCCGCCGGCGTGCTGTGCGTGTGGGGCGTCACCGGTCTGAAGCGCCTGCTCGGTGCCGACGACAGCCTGGACGTGTTCGGCGTGCATGGCCTGGGCGGCATTATCGGCGCCATCCTGACCGGTGTGTTCTCGGCGGCCTCGCTGGGCGGCCAGAAGGGCGGCGATTACGACATCGTCCACCAGGTCGGCATCCAGGCGCTGGGCGTCGGGATCACGGTCGGCTGGATCGGCGTGGTGTCGGTGGTGGGGTTCGTGGTTGCCAAGCTGGTGTTCGGCCTGCGCGTGAGCGAAGAAGCCGAGCGCGAGGGCCTGGACATCACCTCGCACGGCGAAGCCGCGTACGAGTCGTGAGCATGCACACCCGCGGCCGCGCTGCCGCGGGTGGCGCAACGACCCGGCCGGGAACGCCCAGCCGGGTCCGTTTTCCCCCGTCGCCCGTTGGGCGCGGAACCACTGCCGAGGTGCCTGCATGACCAGCCCCACGCCCGTGACTGCCGGCGCGGATGCACGCTGGAGCGGTGCGCCCCGCCGCCGTCTGGCCAGCATTGTTTCAACGCACGCTTCGCTTTGCGCGCCATCCGCGCATTCCCATTCTGTTTGCACTAAATTGGTGCAATGGTGACGTCCTCTTCCATGCCATCGCTGGACAGCCTGGGCACACCGGTCGCCTGGGCCGACCGCGAGGGCCGCGTGCTGGGCGTCAACCCGGCGTTTGCCCGCTGGCTCGGGGTCAGTGCACGGCGGTTGGTCGAACAGCCCCTGGCCGCGCTGGAAGTGCAGGGCGATGCGCTGGCGCGCTTCCTGCTCAACGACGAGCGCGACGTATTGCGTCTGCACCGGCTGGCGCTGGGACTGCCCAACGACGCGCCGCGCTTTGCCGAAGGCTGGCTGTCGCGGCTGGACGATGGCGGCTGGCTGCTGGAAACCCACCCGGTCGACGAATTCCCCGCGCTCGATCCCACCCACGCCCTGCCCAACGCCTTGAGCGCTGCGCTCAAAGGGTTGGCGCACGAACTGCGCAACCCGCTGGCCGGGCTGAAGGGCGCCGCGCAGCTGCTGGCACGCCGCGCGGCCGGGCGCGACGAAGACGAACGCGAGCTGATCGAGCTGATCGGCACCGAGATCGAGCGTCTCAATACCTTGCTCGAACGGCTGCTGTCGCCCACCCCGGCGCGCCCGCACGACCGCCTCAACATCCATGTGGTGCTCGAACGGGTGTTGCGCCTGGCCGAAGCCGAGGGCGGCTGGTCGGTGCAGGTGCAGCGCGACTACGACCCCAGCATTCCCGACATTCTGGGCGATGGCGACCGCCTGACCCAGGCGGTCTGGAACCTGGTGCGTAACGCCTTCCAGGCCGGCGCCACGCGCGTGACGCTGCGCACCCGCGTCGAGCATGGCCAGCGCATCCGCGACCGCGTGCATGCGATGTCGCTGCGGCTGGAAATCATCGACGACGGCGGCGGCGTGCCGGAAGAACTGGCCGAGCACCTGTTTCTGCCACTGGTCAGCGGCCGCGCCGAAGGCAGCGGGCTGGGCCTGGCGCTGGCCCAGCAGGTCTCGCGCGAACACCACGGCACGCTGACCTATCGCTCGCGTCCGGGCCATACCGTTTTCACCCTGCTGCTGCCCGAGCTGGCCGGCGATCACGACAAGGAGCATCCGCATGGCTGAGACCGCCGCCGTATCCCACATCTGGGTGGTCGACGACGACCGGTCGGTTCGTTTCGTGCTGTCCACCGCCTTGCGCGATGCCGGCTACGCCGTGGACGGCTTCGACAGCGCCGCTGCCGCGCTGCAGGCGCTCGGCATGCGGCCCACGCCGGATTTGCTGTTCACCGACGTGCGCATGCCCGGCGAAGACGGCCTCACCCTGCTCGACAAACTCAAATCCAAACACCCGCACTTGCCGGTGATCGTGATGTCGGCCTATACCGACGTTGCCAGCACCGCCGGCGCCTTCCGCGGCGGCGCGCACGAGTTCCTGTCCAAGCCGTTCGACCTGGACGACGCGGTGGCACTGGCTGCGCGCGCGCTGCCGGACGCCGATGCCGGCGTCGAAGAAATCGTCGCCGCGCGGCTGGCCGAGGGCTCGGCCTCGTTGATCGGCGACACGCCCGCGATGCAGGCCTTGTTCCGCGCGATCGGACGCCTGGCGCAGGCGCCGCTGTCGGTGCTGATCAATGGCGAAACCGGTACCGGCAAGGAGTTGGTCGCGCGCGCGTTGCACAACGAATCCCCGCGCGCGCGCAAACCCTTCGTCGCGCTCAACACCGCCGCCATCCCGGCCGAATTGCTGGAAAGCGAGTTGTTCGGCCACGAAACCGGCGCGTTCACCGGGGCGACCAAACGGCATATCGGCCGCTTCGAACAGGCCGATGGCGGCACGCTGTTTCTGGACGAAATCGGCGACATGCCGTTGCCGCTGCAGACCCGCCTGCTGCGCGTGTTGGCAGAGAACGAATTCTTCCGCGTTGGTGGGCGCGAATTGATCCGCGTCGATGTGCGCGTGATCGCCGCCACCCACCAGGACCTGGAGGCGCTGGTCGAACAAGGCCGCTTCCGCGCCGATCTGCTGCACCGCCTGGATGTGGTGCGCCTGCAATTGCCGCCGCTGCGCGAACGGCGCGGCGACATCGCGCAACTGGCCGAAAATTTCCTGGCCATGGCCGGGCGCAAACTCGACATGCTGCCCAAGCGGCTGTCGTCGGCCGCGCTGGAAGACCTGCGCCAGTACGACTGGCCCGGCAACGTGCGCGAACTGGAAAACGTGTGCTGGCGCCTGGCGGCGCTGGCGACCTCGGACATCATCGACGTGGTCGACGTGGACGCCGCACTGGCGCGCGGCGGCCGTCGTCACCGCAGCGGTCGCAGCGATGGGCAGTGGGACGACATGCTTTCCAGCTGGGCCGCGCAACGCCTGAGCGAAGGTGCCCAGGGCCTGCACGCCGAAGCGCGCGAGCGCCTGGACAGGACCTTGCTCGAAGCGGCCTTGCAACTCACCCAGGGCCGCCGCGCCGAAGCTGCCGCCCGCCTGGGCCTGGGCCGCAACACGGTCACCCGCAAACTCGGCCCGGGGCGCAAACGTCGCTGATTTGGGTCTAACGCCCCTCTCCCATAAGAGAGGGGTGAGGGTGCCTGTGCCGATGCAAGCGCGACTGCACGCGCACCGATCCAACGAGGCCTTGATCGAGCCGAGCCTGCCCGACATTGCCCCCGGCAAGCGTCGATGCGTGGCACGCCGCCGCATCCGGTGGCTGTCGATAACGCCACCGCAGCCTGCCGTGCCGACGCCGTCGTCCAGGCAGTTCGCACCGTGCCTGGCGCCGCGCACACCATCTGGCAATCCGACTCAGCACACCAACCCCGTAAACTCCTGCGCTGCCAGCGGGTGCATTTCATGACACGTGAACATGCGCCCGCATAGGTTTCCAGCCTGATCAGGAGAACTGCTCGATGCGTTACCGGTCGCCTACGATCGTTGCCCTCACCGCGCTGGCGCTGGCCGCCTGCAGCAGCACGCCGCCGCCGCCCAAGGCGCCTCCGCCGCCAGCGGCGCGGGTGGTGCCTGCGCGCCCGGTGCAGCAAGCCGAGGCTGCGCTGGCATCTGCCTCGGGCAGCCTGGTCAGCGGTCGGGTGGTGCTGGTGCCGGCGCTACAGGGTATCCGCCTCACTGGCACCATCGGCGGCTTGCGGCCGGGCGGTGTGTCCGGATTCCATGTGCACGAACGCGGCGATTGCAGCGCGGCCGATGCCAGCAGCGCCGGCGCGCATTTCAACCCGGGTGGTGCGCCGCACGGGCGTGCCGGCGGCGGCGCGCATCATCTGGGCGATATGGACAATCTGCGTGCAGACGCCGAAGGCGTGGTGCATCTGGACATGATTCTGTCCGGCATCAGTCTGGGCGACGGCGCTCCGACGGATGTGATCGGCAAATCGCTGATCGTGCATGCCGACCCCGACGACTATCGCAGCCAGCCCAGCGGCAATGCCGGTGCGCGCCTGGCCTGCGGCGTCATTCGCGTCACCCAATGGGGCACGCCCCCTTCGCAGCCCTGAGTCGGGGCATCAACGGCTGCAGTTGCGGCCTTTCTTCAGGAGTTCTCCATGCGTATTGTTCCGACCACCTTGTTTCTGGCCACCGCCCTGGTGCTGACCGCGTGCAAGCGCGACGAACCGGCGCCGGCCGAGCCGGCACCTGCACCGCAGGCCAGCACGCCGGCCGAAGCGGCGCACGGTGGCGAACACGCCGCTTCCATGGTCACCGAAGCGGCAGCCACCACCACCGCAACCGCCGAGCTCAAGCCGACCAAGGGTAATGACGTCAAAGGCACGGTGACGTTCAAGACCGTGGACGGTGCGCTGCGTGTCACCGGCCAGCTCAGCGGCCTCAAGCCCAATACCGAGCACGGCTTCCACATCCACGAAAAGGGCGATTGCAGCGCACCGGACGGCAGCAGCGCCGGCGGTCACTTCAACCCGTCCCAGTCCGATCACGGCAACATCAGCGCCGACCCGCATCACGGTGGCGACATACCCAACATCACCGCCGACGCGCAGGGTAACGCCAGCATCGACGGCCCGGTCTCCAGCAACGTCAACCTCGGCAAGGCCGACCAGTTCGATATCGCCGGCCACGCGGTGATCGTGCATGCCGATGCAGACGACTACAAAACCCAGCCCACCGGCAACGCGGGCGGCCGCCTGGCCTGCGGCGTGATCACCACCGATAACGCGCAGGCGCCGGCCAAGTAAGTGCTCTGCGACCGTTGTCGATGCACGGCAACGGTTGAATAACGACGAACGCTGTGGACGATGTCGGCCGACGTGCCGATGGATGCGCAGGCAGCGCGGGAGCGCACACACCAACGCCGTGGCGATATCGTCGCGGCGTTGGCGTTTGCTTAGGCGCGTGGTGCAGCGTCGAAGCTTCGGTCCGACCACGCTATGGCGCGCGTGCGGATGCATGCGTCTGGATGCGGCGGCTTGCCGATGCAGTAAGCGCAACCCGTGCGCATCCAGCGCAGCGATTGTTGAACGATCGCCGCGAACGCCGCCTTCCACTGCCCCTGGCGATCACCCAGCACTCGCTTGCGGGCGGTCATTGTGCTTCCCCAGACGCAGTTATCTGTTGTCCAAGGCCGGTCCGGCCAGAGCCAGGCGAGCAAGCGGACGGTTCGCCTGGAGGCAGTGCATGGCGTTCAAGGAGATCGAACCGGTGGCCTCCAGCCCGCCAATCGCGCGTTGTTGATCGATCACTGCATGCGGCTCACCCGGCAGCGATCACTCAATAATTCGCCCACAAGCCCGGTGTCGCCAATTCCAGCAGATGCGCATCGGGATCGCGGAAGTAAATGCTTTGCCCGCCGCCCGGCCATTGCGTGCGGCCTTCGATGGGGACCCCGCAGGCATGCAGGTGATTTTCCCAGCCGGGCAGGGCATCGGTTGCGATGGCCAGTGCGAAATGCTGGCTCCCGTTGCCGTCATGCGGCGGAATCGTGCCGCCGGGCAGCGTAACCGTCGCCGAGGTGCTGCCTTGCAGGAACAGCAGCAGGACCTGCGCAGGCGCGATGGCGTAGGCGGCCATGCGCGTATCGCGATGCATCGGTTGCAGCCCCAGCACGCGGGCGTAGAAGGCGCATGCCCGCTCCAGGTCCGCAACATACACGCCGGTTTCCAGCACGCCCTGCAGCGCTGGGGGCAAGGCCGCCGGCGTCTGGCTCACGCCGCCAGCGCCTGCCGCGGATCCTGGCCCGGCTCGATATGCACGTACAGCACCGGCAGCCCATGCGCTTCCAGCACGGCGGCCATCTGCCGCTGGCGCGCCAGATAGTGCTCATATACGCCGCGCAGGCGTTCGCAGTCCTCGCGGTCGTGCGCGTAGTAATCGCACCAGCCTGCCGGGTCGAACAAGGCGATGCGCACTTCGCCGTCGATGTAGCGCAACACCGGTTCGGGGGGCTGCTCCAGCCACTCTTCGGTATGCGGTGCCAGCAGTGCGGCTTCGATGAGGGGCCACAGCGGCGCCAGGCCCTGATTGTCGTACTGCATCGACATCATCGCCGCCAGATCGTTGGCGGTGAGATATCGCGCATGCTCGATGCGGGCGCCGAAGCTTTCCTGCGCCAGCAAGGCGGTGTCGGCCTGCGCCATGCCCTGAGCAAGCAAGATTTCTTCCATTGCATCGGCCACGGTGGCAACCGTCTGCGGGTCGCCGGACAGCAGGAACGGCAGCACGCGCAACCCACCGCCGACCAGTTGCGCATCGGCCTGGAACGGCAGCGGAATCTCGCCTTGCGCGTCGGCACCGAAGGCCAGCACCCGCGGGCCCTGGTCGCGCCCGGGTGCACGCGCCTGCAGCTCTTCCAGGCGCCGATGCAGCGGCCAGCCGGGCCGCAACACTTCCGACGGATCGAAATGCGCCAATGCCACGCTCAGTTCCAGATCGCGGACTTCCGGGATCCACTGCGCCAGGTCGCGGCCGATGCGTTCGGCCAGCATGCCGGCCTGCGCCGGCGCCAAGGCGCCGCGCTCGGGGGCGCTTCCGCCGGTCAATTCCAGCGCCAGCACACCCATGGCGGTTACGCCGTGTTCGGTCTTGCTCATGATTCGCGGTTGGCCCATCACGGGGTCGAAGCTACACTGCGGCCATTATGCCTGCCGGCCCTGTGCAGGCCATGTCCCCGAGTCCCCCATGCCAGGTCAACCGATGCCCGCAGCCCGTCCCGTCGCCATTCTGGGCGGCGTTCGTATCCCGTTCTGTCGTCAGAACACCGCGTACGCGGACGTGGGCAACCTGGGCATGTCGGTGCGCACGCTGGGCGCGTTGGTCGAGCGCTTCGGGTTGCATGGGCAGCAATTGGGCGAAGTGGCGATGGGCGCGGTGATCAAGCACTCCGCGGACTGGAACCTGGCGCGCGAGGCGGCGCTGTCGTCGGGTCTGTCGCCGCTGACGCCGGGCATCACCCTGCAGCGCGCCTGCGGCACCAGCCTGGATTCGGTCATCACCATCGCCAACAAGATCGCGCTGGGGCAGATCGACTCGGGCATCGGCGGCGGCTCCGACACCACCTCCGAAGTGCCGATCGTGTACGGCAAGAAGTTGCGCGCACGGCTGCTGGCCGCCAACCGCGCCAAGGCCACCGGCGACAAGCTCAGGGCGCTGCTGCGCGGCTTCAAGCTGGCCGAGCTCAAGCCCGAATTCCCCGGCGTGGCCGAGCCGCGCACCGGCAAGAGCATGGGCGACCATTGCGAGGACATGGCCAAGGAATGGAACATCTCGCGCGATTCGCAGGACGAATGGGCGGTGGCCTCGCACCACAAGCTGGCCGCTGCCTATGAGCGCGGTTTCTTCGACGCGCTGATCGCGCCGTTCCGCGGCGTCTCGCGCGACAACATCCTGCGCGCCGACACCTCGCTGGAAAAACTCGCGACCTTGCGCCCGGCCTTCGACAAGACCTCCGGCCGTGGCACGTTGACCGCTGCCAATTCCACCCCGCTCACCGATGGCGCCGCCGCGGTGCTGCTCTCCAGCGAAGCCTGGGCGTTGGCGCATGGCCACACGCCGATGGCCTACCTGCGCGATGCACAGGTGGCGGCAGTCGACTTCGTGCATGGCGAAGGCCTGCTGATGGCGCCCACCATTGCGGTGCCGCAGATGCTGGCGCGCCAGGGCCTGACCCTGCAGGACTTCGATATCTACGAAATCCACGAGGCCTTCGCCGCGCAGGTGCTGTGCACGCTGCGCGCGTGGGAGAGCGAGGACTACTGCCGCAACCGGCTGGGCCTGGACGCGCCGCTGGGCCGCATCGACCCGGACAAGATCAATCCGCTGGGCTCGTCGCTGGCCACCGGCCATCCATTCGCCGCCACTGGCGCACGCGTGGTGGCCACCGCTGCCAAGCAGTTGGAAGAGCGCGGCGGCGGCCGCGCGTTGATTTCGATCTGCACCGCCGGCGGCATGGGCGTGGTGGCCATCGTCGAGCGCTGATGCCACTGCGCGGTATGGGATTGGGCATGGGTGATCCGGGATTCGCAGGCGCAGTCGCCGCCTTTGCGAATCCTCTCCTTCATTCCATCGCTGCGCGTGGCAACAACTCAACGTCAACTTCTTCGATGGAGTAGATGCCCACTTGGCGAGCATTCGCCTTGTTCTTGAGGTGCAATGCGGCGGTACGCACATCGCATACCGCCGCTGTCTCCACTACAGGATGCGATCGTCCGCTGCGTGCGGATCGATTGGCGCGGGGTCGTACGTGGTGATGACCGGCTCGCGCAACGACTGCTGTGGCATGACGTCCTGCACCGGTTCGCCACGTGCGGCGCGCAAGGCATTGGCATAGCAATGCTGTGCCGACAGCAGGTCGCCGGAGGCGGCAAAACCGTGTCCCAGTTCTTCCCAGGCCTCGCTGCCGGCGCCGCCTGCGATGGCGCGATGCAGGAATTCCTCGGCCTGCGACCACTGCTGCTGGTGACGCGCGAGCCGCGCCAGTGTCAGCAACAGCCCTGGGCTGTCGGGATATTGGGTCAGCCAGCGCTGCGCGCTGGCGCGGCGCGAATCGTATTTTTCCAGCGGCAGCACGCCGTACAGGCGCACCAGCGATTCGTCCCATTGCGCGTCCAGCGCCTGCTCCAGGCTGTGCACGGCGGCATCGTCCCAATGCAGCACGGCCGCACGTTGCGCGTAGGCGCCCACCACTGCCGGCGTGGTGCGTAATGCTTTGGGCAATGCTTCCCAGCGCTCGGCCAGTGCATTGGCGTCGCTGGCCTGCAACAGGGTCTGCTCGGCCAGCGTCGCTTCCAGCGTGCTGTAGGCATCGGGCGCCAAGACCGCCTGCTGACGCAGCGCACCGAGCTGGCCATAGGCTTCGTCGGCGCGACCGATCTGCGCCAGGGCGTGGGTGCGCAACAGCAGGCCGCGTGCCGGCAACGGCTGCGCGTTGGCGCTATCCAGTGCATTGATTGCGTCGACGGGGCGCTGGCGCGCCAGGTGCCGCTCGCCCTGCAACAGCGCATATCCTGTCGGGTCGCGCTCGGCCAGTTGCTTTGCAAGTGCCGTGGCCGCCGCATCGTCGGCGCGCGCATCGGCCACGCGCACTGCGCTGGCCAGGGCAATGCCGCTCACCTCGTCGTCTTCGCTGGCACTGACCAGCAGCCGCTCGGCGCGTTGCCATTGGCCATGATCGGCAGCGCGCAGACCTTCGATCAAACGCGCACGGCCCTTGTTGCGGCGGTACTTGCCCCACACGCGGAACGGCAGGCTGATCAACGTCCATAGCAACCACAGCACCAGCAAGGCGATCAGCAGGATCAGCAGCGCCTGCGGCATGGCGGCGTGATAGTCGTTACCTCCCACACTGACAACGACGTTGCCAAGGTCGTAACTGTTCTGGTGCGATAGCCACTGTGCGCCGAGCACGCCCAGCGCCACGGCAACCAGCAGAATCAAGACGGTACGCAACACTTTCATTGGGTGGATCTCCCTTCACGCATGGCCTGCAGTTGCAGCAGGGTGGTGCCCAGTTCCGGCAGGCGCGGACGCAGTGGCGCTTGTTGCAGGCTGCGCAAGCGCGCACGCAGCTGACGACGTTGCGGCGAATCCGGCCAGAGCCGGGTAGTCCAGGTCTCCACGCGGCGCAGCGATCGCGCAAAACCGGCGGCATCGCCACGTTCCGCGGCCGCGCGGGCCAGGCTGATTTCGATCTGCACTGCATCGCGCGCAGCATGCCGGTCGCCGCCGGTAAGCAAGGCGTCGCCGCGGCTGGGACGGATGTCCACGAGCGGCGCCAGCGCCTTTTGCCACCACGGTTGCGCCGCGTCGCTGGCCTGCGCGGTCTGTTCCGGCAGGCGCTGCAACTCGGCGGCCAAGGCGTCCAGATTCTTGCCGGCCTCCGCCTGCGGGCCGGCCCCGAGACGCTCCAGCGCACCGCGTTCCTGCACCAATGCCTGACGCAGATTGAGATAACCGGGGTCGTCGATGCCGCTGAGTGCGCCGTTGGCCAGCGCATAGGCGCGCCGCGCGCCATCGGCATCGCCGGCGATGCTCAGGCGCTGCTGGCCAAGCCGCAGCAGCAGCTCCACTTCATCCAGGCGCAGCGCCTGTGCGCCATGACGGTTGGGGTCGGCCAGCTTTTGCACGGTGTCTTCGAGCAATGCGCTGCGCTGACTCAGGCCCAGCATCTCGTCGCGCAGGACGCGGTTGGTGGCCGCCGCGTCCTGCAGACGCTCGTTGGCCAGGCGCTGATCGCGGCGCAGCGTTTCCAGCATTTGCTGGGTGCCGTCCCAGCGTTGCTGCTGCGCCTGCGCGGCCTGCAGCTGCGTTGCCTGATAGTTCTGCCACGCGCGCCAGCCCAGCAGCAGCGCCACACCGACGGCCGCCACGGCCACGACAAGCAGCAGCCATGCCAGGGGAAAGCGTCGCGCAGGAGCGGGCATTTCGGTCATTCGGACATCCTCGGGCAGTCACGACCGGCGCAGGCGCCGCAGTCATCGCACACAGCATGGCGTGCAGCGCCGGACGGCGGCAAGCTGTGCTTGAGTTCGCAGTTCAGCAAGGTCGCGGTGGTGTCATGATCGCCGCCTCAGCAGCAGCGGCGAGCTGCAGCGGCAACGGGCCTTCTGCGCGCATGCCATGCGCGAAGCCGGCGGCATGTGCGGCTCCGAGCATACGATCGCTGGATGCCACGACCGGACGCTGTTGCCACGCAGCGACCAGTTCGGCAGGCAGCTGTTGCAGAACCAGCGTCAGCGCTTCGGCGCTACTGAGCGCCAGCACGCTGCGCGGCAGTGCAAGCGACAACGCCTGGATGGCCGAGGCGCGCAAGCGCAGCGGGACGCGTTGATAGACATCGGCACGCACGATGCGCGCACCGCGCTGCTGCAGCGTTGGCGCCAGCATGCCGCGTCCGCCGGGGGCGGTGATCAGCCCGACGGCCTGTAGCGGCGCCTGCAGCAACGGCAGCGCAAGCAGGCCTTCGCTGTCCATGCGCGCCGGCCGCACCACGGTGTCGATGCCGCAGGCGTGCAATGCGCGCGCAGTGCCGTCGCCCACGCTGACCCAGTGCGCCTGCGCCGGGCGCTGCAGCGGCGCCAGACGATGCGCCGCCTGCACTGCCGCCGGGCTGGTGAAAATCGCAATCGGTGCTGCCAGCGCCTGCCGCAGCGCGTCTCGCGCTTGTGCGGTGTCATGGGTCTGCAAGCGCCATGGCGACAGCGCAAGTACCCGTCCGCCATGCCGCGCAACTGCGCGCCGTAGCGGCGCATGTTCACCGCTGGGGCGCAGCGAGATCAGGGTCCAGGCAGCATCGGAATGGGCAAGGCCGGTCATGGCGTGATTATGCGAGAGCGCCGGTCACCTGCGGCGCGATGTCGCCGCATCCAGGGGTGCCAGTGCGCATCGATGACGAAGTGCCGGCCGCCGGAGCGATGTTTTTGGCACCCTGACTGGCGCCCTTCGACTCGATCCAGAACCTCTTGCAACCGCTGGGAATCCGGTCACGATCCTGGCCAACAACCGTGCTGGAGCGGCGAAGTGATCAAGTCCTACCTTATCAATATGCAGCGCAGCGGCGACCGGCTGCAGGCCATGTCGGCGCGCTTGGATGCGCTGGGCCTGCCGTTCGAGCGCATTGCTGCCGTCGATGGCGCCACGTTGACGGACGAGCAGATCGCCGACTTCGTACGCGAGCGTCCACTGGAAGGGTCGGGCGATGCCTTCAGCACCGGCCCACGCAAGTGGACAGCGTCCAACATCGGCTGCTTTCTCAGTCATCAGGCAGCGTGGCGCATTGCGGCCGATTCCGACGACGCCTACACGGCGATTTTCGAAGACGACATGCATCTGTCCGATGCGCTGCCGGCGCTATTGCGCAGCACCGATTGGCTGCCCGGCGGCAACAGCATCGTGCGGCTGGAGCCGTCCTACAACCGCATCAAGCTCGATGCCAAAGTGGCGGATGTCGCCGGGCGCCATCTGCGCCTGGTGCGGCCATCGAGGTATCAGCATTGTTGGCCGGTGTGCGCCGGCGCGCTGATCATCAGCAGGGATGCGGCGCGATTGCTGCTGGCTGCAAAGGCGCGCTGGCACACCATGGCCGATATTTTTTTGTTCGGGTGGAGCGAGTCGCCAGTGGCGCACCAGCTGTCCACCTATCAACTCTCGCCGGCTGCGTGCATCCAGGACAAGTTCTTCCATGCAGCTGCGGAAAACATCGTATTCACCAGCACGATCGATGCGCCGCCGACGCACGCACAGAAGCAGCGCAGTACGCATTGGAAAGCCAGGGCCACCGCGCTGTTGCGAGTGGCGCAGGGCTATCGCAAGGTGGTCTTTGCGCCATAGCGCGGCAAACAAACCGGCGCGCGCAGGCGTCGGTTCTGCCTGGCGGTTGCGCGGTCGTTGGCTGGCGGTTTTATGCATGGCGCGCTATCTGCAACGCCACCGGCAGGCATCGTGGCGGACATCGCTTGCTGACCGAGCGCGCGATCCGGGTTGCACCAAGGTGTCGATACGTTTGTTTCACGCAACCAGAGCGATGCCGGCCTGCACATCGCACGTGGCGATGACTGCATTCACCATGCGGTGCCGCATGTCATGCAGGTGCACAAGACGCTCGCAGAACATTGCGGCATGATGCCGCCCTTCGCCGTCTTCCAGTCTTTGCCGATGACTCCTTCGTGCACGCTCGCATCCGCCCTGCAGTCGCTGCAGCAGCAGTTCATCGCCATGCCGCCGGTCCTGTCGATGGGCATCGCTGTCGACGGCTTGCACGATGGTGCGTTGCGCCTGCGGGCACCGCTGCAGGCCAACGTCAACGACAAGGCCAATGCATTCGGCGGCAGCCTGGCCTCGCTGATGACGCTGGCCAGCTGGGGGTGGCTGACCCTGCAGCTGCAATTGGCCGGGCACCACGCCGATGTCTACGTCGCCGACAGCCAGCTGCGCTATGTCGCGCCGGTGTACGAAGACCTGGTCGCCAATGCCGAGCCGTCCGAGCTGGGGAGCTGGGAGGCCTTTCTGGCGACGTTCCGGCAGCGCGGCAAGGCGCGCATCGGCATGCGCGCGCAGATCGCGCTGGGCTCCGGTGCCGCCGCGGCCACGTTGAGCGGGCGCTTCGTGGCGTTTCCAAAACGGTAGGATGCCGGCTGGATCCGGGGGAATACGCATGCGTGCAGTCATTACAACGATCGTGCTGCTTGGGCTGGCACTGCTGAGCGGGGTGGCCAATGCCGGCAGCCGTGCCCAGGCGCGTGCGCTGGAAACCACCCAGGCCGCCTACACGGCCGCCGTGCGCTGGAACGATTTCGACGCCGCGCTGGGCTTCGTCGAGCCGGCCTATGCCCAGGCGCATCCGCTCAGCGACCTGGAACGTTCGCGCTACGAGCAGGTGCAGATTTCCGGCTACCGCGAAGTGCGCGTGGGCCAAGACCCCAACGGCGACCTGCGGCGCGAGGTCGAGTTGCGGGTGATCAACCGCAATACCCAGGCCGAACGGCTGGTGCGCAGCATCGAGATCTGGCGCTGGAATCCCGAGCAGAAGCGCTGGTGGCTGGCCAGCGGCCTGCCCGACCTGTGGAAGGGCCAGTAGCCTGCCCTTGCGCGCCGGGCGTCGCGTGCGCCAGCTGTGCGACAATTCCCGCCCGCTCGACTGACCCTGACCCCGTGAATTTCGAAGAGCTGCAGGCCTTTGTCGGCCGCAACCCCATGTTGTCGCTGGCCCTGGTGGGCCTGACCATCGCCCTGATCGTCACCGAGGTCGCGCGCCTGTTCCGCGGCTATCGCGCGCTCAAGCCGGCCGAGCTGACCCGTCTGATCAACAGCGAAAACGCGCTGGTGATCGACCTGTCGCCCACTGCCGACTTCGAAAAAGGCCACATCGCCGGCAGCCGGAACGTGGCGCTGGCCAAGTTCGACCCAGCCGGCAAGCTATTGGCCAACGCCAAGGCCTCGCCGGTGGTGGTGGTCTGCCGCAGTGGCACCGCCTCCGCCGGTGCAGCCAAGACGCTGAAGAAAGCCGGTTTCGAACAGGTGTACTGGCTCGAAGGCGGCGTGGCCGTCTGGCAGATTGCCGAGCTGCCACTGATCAAGGGCCGCTGATCGGCCTTGTGCGGCACCCGGCACGCCCCCATTGCTGGCGTGAGAGACTCGCGCTTTCACGTTCGCATCACTCAACGCTGCATCCACCGAACCGTTTCTGGAGTTAGGAATGTCCGACGAAATCCTCAACGGCGCCGCTGCGCCGGCCGACGCCGCTGCTGGTCCCGCCTTCACCATCGAAAAGATTTACGTCAAGGACGTGTCCTTCGAATCTCCGAACGCACCGGCCGTCTTCAATGACGCCAACCAGCCCGAGCTGCAGCTGAACCTCAACCAGAAGGTTCAGCGCCTCAACGACAATGCCTTCGAAGTGGTGTTGGCCGTGACCCTGACCTGCACCGCCGGTGGCAAGACGGCCTATGTGGCCGAAGTGCAGCAAGCCGGCGTGTTCGGCCTGGTCGGCCTGGACCCGCAGGCGATCGACGTGCTGCTCGGCACCCAGTGCCCGAACATCCTGTTCCCGTACGTGCGCACCCTGGTCAGCGACCTGATCCAGGCCGGCGGCTTCCCGCCGTTCTACCTGCAGCCGATCAATTTCGAAGCCCTGTATGCGGAAACCCTGCGTCAGCGTCAGAACGAAGGGACCTCGCTGGCCGATTCCGAGCCGGCTGGCAACGCCTGAGCGTTGATTGCGCCGATGAGCGATTTGACCCACAAGATCGCCGTTCTCGGCGCCGGTTCCTGGGGCACGGCCCTGGCCGCGCTGCTCGCCAGGCATGGTCACCCGACCGTGCTCTGGGGGCGCGACGCGGCGATGGTGGATACCATCGACCGCACCCACGAGAACGCGCGCTATCTGCCGGGCATTGCACTGCCCGACAGCCTGCGTGCCACCACCGACCTGCAGGCGGCGGTCGCTGACGCCACCTGGATCCTGGTGGTGGTGCCCTCGCATGCGTTCACCGAGACGATCCGGCTGATCGCACCGCTGCGCCCGCCCGGTGCCGGCGTTGCGTGGGCGACCAAAGGCTTCGAACCCGGTTCCGGGCGGTTTCTGCATGAAGTGGCGCGTGACATCCTCGGCCCCAGCGTTCCGCTGGCCGTGGTGACCGGACCTTCCTTCGCCAAGGAAGTCACGCTCGGCCTGCCGACCGCCATCACCGTGCACGGCGACGATGCGGCGTTTGCGCAAGTGGTGGCCGATGCGATGCATGGCCCCACTTTCCGCGCCTACACCGGCGACGACATGGTGGGCGCCGAGCTCGGCGGGGCGATGAAAAACGTGCTGGCGGTGGCCACCGGCGTGGCCGATGGCATGCAGCTTGGTCTCAATGCACGTGCCGGTTTGATCACACGTGGCTTGAACGAGATGCTGCGTCTGGCGGCGGTGATCGGCGCTCGTCCGGAGACCTTGATGGGCCTGGCCGGGTTGGGCGATCTGGTGCTCACCTGCACCGGCGATCTGTCGCGCAACCGTCGCCTGGGTCTGGCCTTGGGGCGCGGGCAGAGCTTGGACGAGGCGATCCGCGAGATCGGTCAGGTGGTCGAATCGGTGCAGACGGCCGATGAGGTCATGCGTCAGGCCGAACACCACGGCATCGAACTGCCGATCTCCAATGCCGTGCGTGCGGTATTGCACGGCGAAATCACCCCGGAAGCAGGCTTGAAGGAATTGCTGGCACGCGAGCGCAAGCCAGAGTACCCGCAGACCTTGTTCACCTGAGAACAGCTGACAAAACGCTGCGCTCACCACCAGGCCTGCGTGGCCGGTGCTCGGAATCTCGCGTACCACTCTTTCGTTGTGGTTCCGCGCGCACCGTCCACACCCACTGGATGATCGCTCGCTACGTTTTGTTCGCCGCTCCAAGACCGGTAGCGTTTCGGCGTCTATTGCGAAGATGCACAACACAACGCCCGGCACGACCGGGCGTTTTTGTTTGGCCGCGTGCCGCGGCGCAAGCAGGGCTTTGGCGGATCAGACGTCAGGTATGTAGGGGCGCCCAACGCGCGCATGGCCAACCCTCGTGGCGCAGGCGCATCGTTGGCGAGTTTCCCTGTGCGAAGCGATGCGTATCGCGACGTGCGTGTGCAAACCGCCAAAATAAAGAAGCCCGGTCGGGGGACCGGGCTTCCAGTGCAACGCGGGAGAGAGATCGCGTTGCAGTCAAACGTGCGGCTTACCAGCTGAAGCGCGGGCCGACCGACCATTCCTTGTTGCCGTCGCCATCCATACGGATGTCGCCGTTGATGCCCCAGTTCTGGTTCAACTTCACCTGGGCGCCAAGACGGCCGTAGAAGTTGTCGCCGATGTCGATGCCACGCTTCTTGGAGAAGTCTTCGTAGCCAGCCAGTGCATAGACTTCGAAGTGCTCGCCGAAGGCGTTACGCAGACCGGCTTCAACGCTGTAGCCGTCGAAGTTGATGTTCGGGGTGTCCAGGTCCAGCTTGCGGTAGGCAACGCGCGCAACGAAGTCGGTGCTCGTGGCGATTTCGTGGTTGAAGCCCACGCCGACCCCCCACTGCTGGAAGTCCGAGTCGGTGTTCTCGAACACGTTGTTGTTGTCGTCAGCGTTCTGCTTGGAGTAATCGCCGAACACGTGGAAGTTCGGAGCGATGGCGTAAGAGGCCTTCACGCCCCAGCCATCCGCATCGCGACCTTCGGTCGGCGTGCGCACGTAATCGCCTTCGACGAAGTTGTAGGAGAGGTTTTCAGCAGCCGAAGCCGCAAACGGCAGAGCTGCGAGAAGGCCGAGGGCCAGCAAAGAAGTCTTCATGATCGGGATACCTGTACTTATTTGATTGGACCGGCGCTGAGGCGAATGCCGTTCGCTGCCGAGATGTAAATTCTCCGTTATTCGATGGAACGCGACATGAATTTTGGACTGACCAGTTGATGAATCATCGCGCCCGGTTCAGCTGCGCTTTTTGCGGATTAGCGCGATACGCCTCGGGTGACCCCGAACTGTGATCGCCGTTATCCCTGGCGATTGTGCGACCGGTCGCTAAACTATTTGCGCTGGGAGGGGATAGACAGATGAGATGCCCACATTCCGATTGTGAGACCACATGACACAGAGCACAGACGAACTTCTTGCGAGTGCAACGCAGGCCATGCTGGATGCGAACGACGCAGAGTCGCTTGCGCTACTTGGCACGCTGCTTGAGCAAGATCCCAAGTGCGCACAAGCTCACTATCTACTGGCCGCACAGCAGGCGCAGCTTGGAGCGCTTGGTGTTGCCGAGCAGGAATTCAGAACGGCATTGCAGTTGTCACCGGGGTTTGTCATGGCGCGCTTCCAGCTCGGCCAGTTGCTCCTGGTCACCGCACGCAATAACGACGCGATTCAGATGTTGACGCCATTGTCCGAATCAATCGATGGAGCGATCAGTGTTTACGCCAGTGCCTTGATCTCGATCGCAAACGATCACACCGAGCTTGCCATTTCGCAGCTGCAGATGGGGTTGGCGCAGGCGCAGCCCGTCGCCGCACTGCAGGCAGATATGCAGCGGCTCGTGCGCACGCTGTCAGACGGTGAAGCGACAGCACAGACAAGACAGCCCGACGCTGCCGACACATTGCCCGGTGCATCGATGCTGCTGTCGAACTACAGCCGTTACAACTGAGTATGGAATTGGGCCGGCTCTCTCCGACTGCTGCCTTGATCGCGGCGATCCGTGGCGAGACAGTGCGAGGCCGGGGTCAAGTCGCGCCAGCGTCATCGACCAACCGCAAGGCCGAAGCGGCGTCAGTGGTCAAACAGGCAAAGTCGACTGCACAGCTGGAACGTCAGTTGATGGAGCTCGTTCGCGAGTTGCCCAGTGACGATTTGCCTGCAGTGCGCCGCGCTCGGCCGCTGTTGATTCGACAAGTGCTGCTTTGGGAGTTCGGCCAGGCATTCCGTGAGCATTCCGAGTGGACATCGATCATGCGGCGGATTGAGGCGCAGCTCGATGCGACCGATCCTGAGGGGCATGCCTTCGCCGGCTTGGTGCGTTCACTGCAGCGCAAGGCGTAGCGAAACGTGGGCAAGAATGCAGTTTCCAGCCTGATCCCCTCTGCCTGGTCGCCGGATGGCGTCGTGTTTCCGATGGAAGGCGCGCATACCGGCGATCTGGTGATGGCGCTTCCGGCGATTGGCGCTGCGCTCCAGCACGGCCCGGTGGCGGTAGTAGGTCTGCGGCCGAACTATTACCGCTCGCTACGACGACTGCCGATCCACTTCCGCTTCCACATCGAGGGTGGGCGTGTGCTCCGGCCGCACTGGCGCGCAAACATGCATCCCATCGATGTCTGGCTGCAAAGCCTGCAGGATGCGCGGGCGGTCAGGATGGACATCCCGACCGACGACGGACCATGGGTATCGCACCTGTTGCCGGGAGGGCCATGGGTCGTATTGAGCCCCTGGGCCGACTTTGCTCCAAAGCGGTGGGAGCCCGATCGCTGGCATGCATTTGCACAGCATGCGGCTGATAGAGGATTTCTGGTCGCGATGGTCGGCCCGCCACAGTCTCAGGCGCTGGCCGAGTACGTCGCCTGCGATACGCATCTCAACCTGGTGGGCATGGATACGCCGGAAAACTGGCCGGCGCTATTGCGGCGCGCCAGTCTGGTGGTGACGGTGGATAGCGCTCCGCTGTACTTCTGCGATGCGATGAACATCCCAGTCATTGGGTTGCACGGACGCACCCGGCTCAGCGAGGCCGGCCCCTACTGGGACAATAGCTTGTGCGTAGAAGCCGACGGGATGGCCGCGGTTTCGTTCGACGCGGTCGTGGCGTCCTTCGAGCGTTGGGCGGCGCCTGCCGGCACAGCCTCGTACGGCGGCAGGAGCGCGTAACGCCAGGCCTAAACTAATTTCTGCGACCCGGGATTGTAGGGAGGTAACGGCGGCAAAACGCCGACCACGACAATCCAGAGGAGCAGGGGCATGGTGGCAGTGTTTACGGGCAATGGACTGGGACTGTTCGATAGCTCCCTGGCTGCCCTCGGGGCGACGACCGGTGGTACCGCCTCGCTGGGTCAAGGACGTGACCGGCAATATGTCAACGTGGCTCAAGGCAATCTGGTGTTGCAGGCCGTCGACGAGCACTTGAACTTCCGTGGTCTGTCGGTCGGATTAAACCGCACCTACAACAGCCTGGGGCAGCTCTCCGACGTCGGTGCAGACGGCTGGCTGACCGGATTCGAGCGCAAGGTCAGTCTGGTCGGCACGCTCAATACCTCCGGTTCGCGCGCACGCCTGCAACAAGGCGACGGCAGCAGCACCGAGTTCCAGTACGACACGACCACACGCAAATACATGTCTACCGCCGGCGCCGGCGCGCACGACACGCTCTCCTGGGATGCCGAGTCCAAGAGCTGGACGCTGACCGAGGGCAGTACGCGCCGCCAGGAAATCTTCGCCGATCATGCCGATGCGCTCGCGCAGGGGCGGCTGCTGCGCATCATCGCCGGAACCACCGATGGAGGCGCCTCCGCAGCCTTCGATGTGGTGTACGACGTGGATGGCCGCATCGGCGCGGTTGTGCAGGCCGATGGAACCAGCGGCAGCGATGCACTCGTCTTCTCTTACGATGCACAGGGCCGTCTTGCATCGGTGGGCACGCGCCAGACGGGCGTGATCGAGCACCAGATCGCCTACGAGTACGACGCCCAGGGCCGTCTGACCGCCGTGGTAACGGATCTGACGCCGCAGGACGATAGCGACAACCTCTGGAACACAGACGACCGCGCGTCCAACGATGGCCACCTGTTCCGTACCGAGTACAGCTATGTCGATGCGACCAGCCTCAGGATTGCATCGGTACGCCAGAGCGATGGCGTAGTTACCCGTTACACCTACCAAGGCGATGGCCGTTTGGCCAGCGTCGCCTATGGCGAAGGCGCGCAAGCGCAGGCGTACACCCTGGCGTATGCCAGCGATCAGCGTCAGACCGATATCACCGATGCCGCCGGGCGTACCTGGAGCTATCGCTTCGACGTTTCCGGCCAACTGCTGGAAGTCCTCGCCCCGCCGGTGAGCGGCCAGCGCGACGTCACCAGCTACACCTATGACGCGGCAGGCAACCTGCTCTCAACCAGGCAGGCACGCGGCAGTGCCGTGCTCACTCAGGTCACTTACATCTACGATGCCAGCGGCAACCTGCTGCGCGAGACAAACAAGGCCGGCGAGGTCACCGTTCGCGCCTACTCGGCGCAGAACCAGCTGCTTTCCGAAACCCGCTATCTTGCCGGTACCACCAACTTCAGTACCGCAGAGCCCCCGGTCGCAGGTGCGCTACGCACGCGTTACGTCTACGACAGCCAGGATCGACTGCGCTATGTCGTCGATGCCGAAGGTCGCGTGAGCGCATTGGAGTACGCGAGCAGCGGCACAGGCATCGGCCAGCTGGCAAGCACGCGTAGTTTTGCCGCTGCAAGCTACGCCGGCACGACCTACACCGAAGCAGCCTTGCAGGCCTGGGCTGCGCCGTTGCTGGCAGACACCTCGCTGGTCGAATACAGCTACGACCCGAATGGGCGTCTGGCACTGACGGTTGCCTATGCGCAAGTGGACGCCAACGGTGCGGGTGTACGCGATCAAGCCACGCTCACCACACTGTCGACCTATGACGGCCAAGGCTTATTGCTGCGCAAGGCCACCGTGCGCGGCACCGTCGACGCGCCGGTGCTGAGCGAGATCGTGGATTACTCCTACGATGGCATGGGTCGCCTGCTGGGTATCGTGCACAGTCCCGGGACTGGCATTGGATCTACTGCCCCGGTAGTGCCTGTTGATCCAACGGATCCGACAGAGCCGCCCGTCGACCCGGTTACTCCGCCGCCAATGCGCACGACCACGTATCAGTACCTGGACAGCGTGGGACGCATCGCAATCGCACAGACGGCAGGGGCGACGCAGATCCAGGTGCGCGACAGCGCAGGACGAACGACGACGACAGCGTTGGAAGATCCGTCTGCCATCGGCGCCGCGCGTACGCAACGCTACATCTATGACGCCGCCGGCTTGTTGCGCGCATCCGAAGATGCCCTGGGCGGGCGCGTCTATCAGTTCTACGACGAAAAGGGCCGGCTGGCGGCGCAGGTCGATGCCACGGGTACCGTCATCGGCTACAGCTACGATGGCGCAGACCGGGTGGTCGCCACCACGACGTACGCCAATCGCGTCACGACCTCCAGTTGGCTCGTCGACGGCCAGGTGGTCCCGACGCTGGTCTCTCAGATTGGTTTGCAGCTTGATAGCGCCAACGACCGCGTTACCCGGCGCAGCTACGACGACGCTGGCCGCGTGCTCACCGAAACCAGTGCAGTGGGTTTGGTCACCCGCTACACCCACGATGGCGCGGGACGCCTGGTTACCGCCAGTATCGGGACGGGGGCCACCGCGCGGGTCACGCGCAATTTCTACGATGCTTCGGGCTTGCTGACGGCGACGTTGGATGCAGAAGGCTTTCTCGTCGAGCGAGGCTACGACAAGGCCGGGCGGCTGATCCGTACCACGGCCTACGCCACCGCAACCACGTCCACCCTGCGGGCCGCCGGCACGCTGCAGCAACTACGTCCAGCCGCCGCAGACGGGGACCAGACCACCCGTCTGTTCTACGACCGGCGTGGCAATCTGGTCGGCCAGCTCGATCCGGAAGGCTACGTCACCGAATACGTGTTCGACGAGGATGACAACAGCCGTGCCACCCTGTCGTACTACAAGCAAGTTGCTGCATCGGCGCGCGAAGGCGACTGGGCGAGCATTCGCCAGCAGCTTGCTGCGGTGACCGATGAAAGTGCCTATCGGCAGCAACGCCGTCAGTTCAATGGACTGGGTCAGCTGGAAACCGAGATTTCCACAAGTGGCCTGGTGACGCGTTACGCGTATGACGCGGCGGGCCGTCTGGCACACACTATCAGTGAAGACCGGCATCTAGACCAGTGGGGCTGGGAAGCGGTCAACACGCGGGAAGCTAACCGTTTCTACAACGCTTTCGGCGAGCTTGTCGCCGAGCTGGATGGTGTCGGCTCGGAAAAATTACTCCAGGCGCAGTCGGATCAGGAGCGTCAGGAGCTGATCGCCCGTTACGCAACGCATTATCAGTACGATGCGCTGGGTCGCATGATCCGTAGCACCAATCCAAGCGGGGTCGCCACATGGTTTGTCCATGATGCCGAAGGGCGCCTGCGCTACACCGCGCAGGGCATGTCCAGTGCGGAAGGCGTCAAGAACGCACAAGCCGAAGTCACCGAATGGCGTTACAACGCCTTTGGCGACCAGACCGAGCAGATTCGTTACGTCGGTCGTCTGCAGCTGGCGGTGCCGGACAGCCGCCAGAGCCTCCTGGATGCACTCACTACCTTATCTTTCACAGCTGCAAACGACGCGCGTCAACAGTTTACTTACAACGCAAACGGTCAGGTCATCACGGCGACCGACACACTCGGTGTACGCACGCTGCAGACTTACAACGTGTTTGGTCAACTGGAGCGGATTGAGCGCGCAGCCGGCACACCACGTGGCATTGTCACGACCTATAGCTATGATCGTCGCGGTCTGCAGCTGCAGACTGTGCAGGACGCTGGGACGCGACGGCTCAACTTGACGCAAAGCGTTCGCTACGACGCCTTTGGACGCGCCGTCAGCCAGACCGACGCACGTGGTGGCATCAGTAGCTTCGCATACGACAGTAACGGCAGACTCATCCGGACATCGCGTCAGGTAGAGGGGCGCGATGAAACTACGACCACACGCTATGACGCGTTTGCGCGTGCATTGGAAATTACCGACGCAACCGGCAACACCGTACGCTTCAGCTACGACGATGCAGCGCTGGAAGTAAAGATGACATCCGCATTGGGTGTGGTCACCCGATCGCATTACACCAAGTTTGGCGAACTGCGGCAGGTGGAGGGTACCAAGCCGGCGAATTACGACTATGACGCGAACGGGAGGCTGGTGTCCTGGAAGGATGGAGCAATCAGCAAGAATCGTGAGTATGACGATGCCGGCAGGCTCGCTTCTACCGATGAAACGGGCCCGCGCTTTGTCTATACGTACGACGACGCTGGAAGGCAGATCGCGAGCATCGAGCCGAACTGGGGCTACAACCCGGACACGGGTTCTGTCGAAATTCTGCCGAGCAGCCCTTCCACCCGTTACACATATGATGCGCTCGGGCGCCAGCTTCGCGTGGTGGATGCGAGAGGGACGATTACCGACTTCCGCTACGACCTGTCAGGCCAGCTGCTGGAATCGATCGTCGATCCGGGCGGGCTTGCAATCAAGACCACCTACGCCTGGGACGAACTCGGCCGGCAGATCTCCGTCGTCGAGGCCGCAGGCACGACCGCCGCGCGGACCACCCTTTACACCTACGACACCGCCGGCAGGCGTGTCAGAGAGGTCGTTGACCCGACCAAGCTCGCGTTGACGACAACCTATACCTACGATGCCAATAGCAATCTGGTTGCGCGTCAGGATGCCAGCGGCAGTCTGACGCGTTACATCTATGACGATGCCAATCGTCTAAGGTTCCAGATCGACGGAATCGGCGCTGTCACCGAACATCATTACGATGCGGCGGGCCGCGTCGTGGCGACGAGAACGTACGTTGAGCCAGTCGCGCTAAGCAACACCGCGCTTCAGGCAACAAGCGTACAAGTGCAGGCCTTGGTCATACGTAATGATGCGCGCGACCAGCAACAGTACGTTGTTTTCAATGCCGACGGCCAGGTGGCGCGCACGATCGACGGCACGGGTGCGACGGTGTCCTACGCTTACGATGCCAAGGGGCGCCAAGTCAAGACGACGCGGCATATATGGCCAATTGCACTCGATAACACCAAGAGACTGGCCTTCGAGCGCGGTGATTCAAGTATGGGCAGCGTCGAGTTGGAGCTTGACGTTCGCGATGCAATCGAGTGGAAAGCGTACTATGCCAGTGGGGCCATCGCAGCGACTGTGGATGGTTCCGGTGCGGTCACGGAATTTTTCTATAATCGATCCGGACTACTCTCGGGTCGTAGAGACTACTCCCAGAGAATAGATCTCGATCAGTACGCGAGCCAAGGTATCGATCAAATCGTACGCGACCGGCTCGACCGCGGTGAGTATGAGGCGGACGATACAAGTGGTGAATATACGGAGTCGACGCTCGGTCTGGCGAATGACCAGGATTATGATTATCGCGAAGTCGGCTACATCCGCGATAGTGCAGGCCGGGTCATCTACGAGCTGCAAACAATCAACGAGTATCGCCTCGGTTATCGGGATAGCGGCAAGCTATCGGTGAAGCGATATGTGTACACGGCAGCAGGCGAGCTGTCGTCAGAAACGATGTATGGGCTGGGCATCCGAGTGCCGGGCGATGGCGGCAAGCCGATTCTCGGGAATTCATGGATCGATGTCGGGCAGCGGCTGGAGAGCGAGTTGGCTGAGCTCGGCCAGAACGAAAGCAGGCAAAGCCTGATCCGTACGCGTAACTATTACTACGACGCGGCGGGCCGGCAGCGCTTCGCGATCGACGCGAGCGGGGCAGTTACAGAGCAGAAGTACGATGCGATGGGCCGGGTTGTCGACAAACGCAGCTACGGCACGCTGCTGACCAACTTACCGGCTACCCTGGCCGAGGTCGAGGCCGGGGCCTCCACCGACACGAATTACCAGGGCGGCTTGTTCCGCTACGATGGCGCTGGCCGTGTGATCTCCCAGACAGATCGTTTGGGCAAGGTCGAGTTCTTTGGTTACGACGGTGCGGGACGTGTGATTCGTCACCAGGACCGCAATGGTGCAGTCTGGAATTACACTTACGACGCTGCAGGGAATAAAACCGCGCAGTTCAGCCCAGCCGTTACGGTCGCAGCGGCCGATGCCTCGGGCGTTGTGACCAGCACGCAGCGTAGCATCGTCACGCGCTACACCTACGACGGGCAGGGCAATGTCACCTCGATGATCGAGGATGCCGACGGTGGCCGTCCTCGTGTCACCAACTACGAATACGACAGCCGTGGTAATCAGATCCGTACCATCTTTCCCGATGCCGGTCGTCTGGATGCCGCGGGTCAGCTGGTCGCATCTGGTGAGCGCGCGACCATCGAAGTCACCTATGACGCGTTCGGTAATGCGGTCATGCAGAAAGATGTGCGCGGCAGGTACAGCTACAAGGCCTACGACCCTGAAGGAAGGCTGGCCTATGACGTGGACGCCGAAGGTTATGTGACTAGTTACGGGTATAACGCGTTCGGCGAACAGTCCCGGCTGACGCGACACGTCTACAAGGCGGATATCTCCACCGATGGCCCCGCTGAGAATCCGGAAACGATCGATCGCTACCTGCAGTGGATGGACTCGACTGAAGATCGAACGGTTTATACGTTCTATGATCGTGCGGGCCGCAAGTCGAGTGTCGGTACGATGCCGCCTCTGACGGTGCCAACGTTGGCAAGAGCGTCCGACGAGATGCAAGCCACATACTGGGGCCAGGAGCCAGTCGAGCAGGACCTGGACTGGAACGCGACCTCGCGCACGACGTTCTACTACGATGCCTTTGGAAATGTGAGGAAAGAAGCGGTTCTGCTTGACCGGGATCATTGGGAAACCTATACCGATCTCGGATACGGCACGTACGCGATGACGTACCACGCGTACGACGCCAATGGTCGCGAAATCCGGCGGACCGATCCGGAGGGCTATGTCACCACCTACGAATACACAGCCACCGGCCAACTTTCCAAACAGACTGAATATGCTAACCCGCTCCTCGAAGGTGACGCGGAAAATTTGCCTGGTATTCCCCCATCCGAACGCGACCGCAGCACCACGTATGCGTACGACGCCTTGGGACGCAAGATATCGGAAACAGTGACCCGTCGTGCCCAGGACAAATTCGGTAACGAAAGTGTTGGCCCTCTGGTCAATACCTATGCCTACGACAGCGAGGGTCGCCTCACGCAGTCGCGCATCAAGGACCAGATCGTCAATATGGCCTACGACGCGCTAGGTCGAATGGTGTTGACGCGGGAGGCGACGCGCGGCGCTGTCAGTGCCGCTGCGCCCGGATTGCTGGCGGGCGGGGGAGTTTCCGGAATCGACGATACGAAGCTGTACCAGGACGTGCTTCCGACCACGACGATGCGCTACGACGCATTCGGCAACCTGGTCGAGCAATCCAATGGTGCCGAGGGCGCGGGTTGGGTCACCCAGACGTTCCGTTACGACTGGCAGGGACGCAATGTCTGGCAGCGCGATGTGCTGGGCAATGAGTTGACGCGAACGTTCGATGCCGCCGACCGTGTGTTGGAAGAACGGCGCAAGGTCAGCTATGCGACGTTCTCGCAATCTGAGAGCGGCAGGTTCAATTACACCTGGAAAGCGGCGGCCGAGTTGGGCGACTGGGCGTGGCTCAGTACGCGTTATAGCTACGACAACATCGGGCGCCAGCTCGGCAAGCAGTCGTTCCGCGAGAGCTTCGCCAGTAACCAGAGTTTGGGCGAGGTCGTCGAGGCCAGTGAGCGCGTGGAGTACAACGCGTTCGGCGAGATTGCTGTCAAGGACATGCATACCGCCGGTGCGGAAGTGGACCAGACGATCCGCTATCAGTATGACGATCGTGGGAATGTCGTTTGGACCAATGCCGACGGCGTGGAGCGACGCTTTACGTACGACGCTGGCAACCGTCAGATCTCCGAGTCGCATCAGGTTGGTGGCTCCAACGGTGAGTCCTGGAATGGCTGGTATGTACAGAATTCGCTTGAGCTCGATCTTCTTGGCCGAGTGGTCAGGCGCACGCGTATGGCGTCCGGCCAGGAGGGCAATGCTGCTGATGCGGTGACGCAGCACGCGTACGACCGCTGGGGCAACCAGACCTGGGTAAGCGATGCCAGGGGCAATGAAACCGAGTTCGCCTACAACGATGCCAACCAGCTGATCTCCCAGACGGCACCACAAGTCAAAGTGGTCTCGGCAGCCGGTGTCACGACCTATGAGCGGCCAGTGCTGCGCTGGTTCTACGACGCCATGGGGCAGCTTGTTGGAACGCGCGATGCAAACGGCAATGGCCGCCGTTACACCTATGACATCCGCGGCCGGATGACGAGCGAGGAAGACGCCACCGGTGGCATCAAGCGCTACCGCTACGACGCGCTTGGTCGTCAGACGCTCTCGTCCGACGCGGACGGCACCATGACCTTCAAGCAGGTAGATGCGGCGGGACGCGTGGTCTCGGTGTGGGCCGACAATGGCAATAAAGCCGATGGCAGTCGCAGCTGGCAGGAAGTGGAGCGCTATGTGCTGGACCAGGACGGCAATCGCCTGGTCAGCATCGACAGCAATGGCAAAGTGACCAAGGCCTCCTACGACAGCCAGGGTCGGATGATCCGTTCGGAGAGTGCCGCCGGCGTGGTCATGGAATACGCCTATGACTTACGCGGCAACAAGATCCTGGAGCGCAATGCCTTGGCGGGTGCGCGCCACGCCACTGCAGTGGAAGGGCGCGACTGGAAGATCGATCGCGATGGCCAGCAGGTCTTCTTCGACGAAAAGACCTGGGCCTACGACGCCTTCAACCGGGTCATCGACCACAACGACCTGAGTGGTCTGGATTACGACTACACCTATGGCGGGAACTCGGGCCAGCTGCTCTCTGTCTCCATCAGCGATCGGTCAGGAGGAGATTTCTTCAGGGCACCAGAAAGCGCTACGCAGATGAAGCAAGAGCCCGGCGAGCCGGGTGATCCCGGCGATGCAGAGCCACCAGCGCCAAGCTATGTCGAAAGTCAGCGGAATTATTACTACAACGCCGACGGTTTGGTCACGCGGATCGAAGAGCCGAGCGCTTCGCGTGATCCGTCGACCTGGGCGCCGCGGACCAACACCACCCGCTACGAATACGACGCCAACGGCAACCGCACGCTGGAAGAAACCACCAGCTACGACGCCAACAACCAGTTGTTGCACATCTCCACGCGCACCAGCTACGACGCGCACAACCGCATCGAGCGGGTGACCCAGGACGACCTGGTGGCGCAGCGCCGTCTGCTGGATGTGCGCTATTCCTACGATGCGGTGGGCAATCGCCGGCTGGTGGAGATGGGGAGTGCGTTCAATCCCGCAGGCGAGCAGCCGTCCAATGCGAGCTTCGAGGACGGCAACCGCGGCTGGACGTCGGGCGAAGGCTGGGTCATCAGTCAGCGCGGCGCTGGCGGCGCTGCGAACACCGGTACCTGGGGTGCCGAGTTCAAGGGCTCCAACAAGGGGCCGCAGAGCATCACCAACAACAAGCGGGTTTCCGTCGTTCCGGGTCAGACCATGACCGCCAGCGCGATGGTCCAGCAGGGCGCCTCCGCTGCGGGTGCTGCGTCGGCGCGCGTGCTGGTGATCTGGTACGACGCTGCGGGCAATATGCTGCCAGGCGGTGAGGGTAAGTCGTGGAGTGGCGGCAACCTAGTCACCAGCGGGAGTGATGGCAACTGGGGCAAGTCCGAGCTGACCACGACCGTGCCACCGGGTGCAGTCTCCATGTCCATTGGCGGCAGCGCCAACAAGCGCGTCAATTCCAACTCGCTGTGGATGGACGACTTCCAATGGACAATCGGCCCGGCCCCCAACCCGGCACCGCTCAATGCCGGCATGGAGCAGGGCAGCACCAATTGGGACCTGGGCGAAGGCTGGACGATCGGTCGGGAAGGCCCGAACGGCGATGCCTACACCGGCACCTTCAGCGCCCAGTTCAACGGTTCCAACAGCGGCCCCAAGAGCATCACCAACCAGGAGCGCGTGCCGGTTGTGCCGGGCAAGAGCGTCACGGCCAGCGTGATGGTGCAGCAGGGTGCCTCCAGCGCCGGCGATGCTTCCGCGCAGGTGCTGATCGTGTGGTACGACGCCGACGGCAACATGCTGCCCGGTGGCCTGGGTTCGTCGTGGTCGTCGGGCAATGTGGTGGACAGCGGCTCCGGCGGTGCCTGGCACAAATCCTCGGTCACCGCCACGGTCCCGCCGGGTGCGGCCTTCATGACCATCGGCGCCAGCGCGCTCAAGCGCGCCGGCGGCGATCCGTTGTGGGTGGACGACTTCCAGTGGACCTATACCCCGGTCGAACCGGGCATCAAGGAGCTGCCAGTCGACAAGGCGTACTGGTTCGACTACGACAAGGAAAACCGCGCCACGGTCAGCAATGGCGTGCTGCAGGCCGGCAAGATCGTCATCGCCAACGACGACACCAGCTCGCTGCAGAGCTACGACAAGGATGGCAACGTCGCCTTGCGCCAGTCCTACGACAACGGGGTGCTCAAGCGCCAGCAGTTGTTCTACGACGACCAGGGCCGTGTGGTGCGCATCGTGCAGACCTTGCCCGATGGCGTCACCCGCCTGCTGGAGACCAGCCGCTACGACGGCGCCGGGCGTCTGCTGGAGCGTCGCCAGTACGCCGACGACGGCGCGGCCAAGCGCATCGATGTCAGCAGCTACGACGCCGATGGCCGGCTGATCAGCCAGACCGCCTACGGCATCCCGATGGGCGGGGTGTATCAGCCGGTGGACGAAGAAGGCAACCCGCTGCCGATGCCCGACGACGGGCTGGAAGGGCTGCAGCTGCTCAGCGTGGTCAACTACCAGGACGGCACCGCCGCCACCGGTTACGACGCGGCCGGCCGCCTGCGCGGCTACCGCTACTCACTGGTGCGCAACGAGCAAGGCAGTGGCATGACCACGCCGGAGGGCTACACCCACACCTACCGCTACACCTACCAGGGCGCCGAGACCTACCTCACCCAACAGGTGGTGGGCACCAGCACGCACAAGGACTTCAAGACCAGCAACAGCACCAGCACCTTCGATGCCTGGGGCAAGCTGCTGTCGGTGCGCGAGAACACGCCGGGTGGCAAGGTCGACGACCGGCTGCGGTATTTCACGATGGACGCGGAGGGCAACATCCTGCGCCGCACCGAGGGCACCTTCAAGAACGGGGTGTTCGAGCAGGACGATGCCGCGCGCCTGCGCACCGAGCATATGCGTTTGCCAACGGGCAATACGTGGCCGCCGGCCGTTTCGACGGCAAGACCGAAGTGCTGGGGCAGATGAACGCCTATGCCAGTACCGACGTCGGTACCTACAAGGTGACGGTGCAGGCCGGCGACACGCTGCGCGGGCTGGCGCAGCGCCTCTACGGCAACAGCAACCTGTGGTACGTGCTGGCCGAAGCCAACGCCATCGACGACGACAGCGGCCTGGTGGCCGGTGCGACGTTGAACGTGCCCGACGTCAAGGCCAATACCAACGACGCCACGACGTTCAAGCCGTTCAATGCCAGTGAGGTAGGGGCCCATTGCGCTGTTCCACATCAGCCGGAAGCGACCTGAACAATAGGTCTAGCCTTTAGAAATGTCGCAGTAGCCTCGGAAAAATCTTTCGCGGACACGTGTGGCATCGCTTGACATGCCTCCCGGGGGAGGCCGTAAAGTTCACACCGTCATCACAGGGGGATGCGGCGAGCTCGCTTCGGGGGATAGTGACTATCAGGATCGATAGCCACGCACGAGCGCTGCACCGACGGGTCCAGAACGTACCAAGGTTTCACCCATCGTTCTCTAGGCCACCTGGCCTGGCATGGTGGTTTGCGTCTCATGGATGTGGCGATGCCGTCTGTCGATAAACTTGATGCCTATTGGACGCAAGATCCCGCCAATCCGGAACTCGCCTGCCAGCTGATCGATGCCCTGATCGAAACCGGTCAGTCCGCGCGCGCAGAGGCGGTAATCGCTGCGTTGCCGACCGAAACGGTGCTGCTTGCAGGCGTGCAGTTCCGTGCTGCGCGACTGGATCTGCTGGCTGGCCGCTATGCGGAGGCCCAAGCACGCCTGCAGCCGCTGGCCGAACGCCATGCCGCGCCTGCCCTGGACCATGACATCGCCTTTGCGCAGCTGTGCCAGCAGAATCTGGACGGTGCTGCCGCCACGTTGGAAAAGGCACGTGCGCGCCATGGCGACAGCGCGGAGTTCGCTTTGCTGTCCGCACGTATCGCCCTGATGCGTACCGATTACGCAGCCGCCGACGAGGCACTGGCGGCGGCACTGGCGTTTACGCCCCAGCATCCAACCGCATTGGGGTTGAGTGCGCTGTGTGCGCTGGATGTAGGCGATACAACACGCGCCGTAGAGCAGGCACATCGCTGCCTTGCGCTGTTTCCGGATCAGCACGAAGCGTTGCTGACCGCCGGTGCGCTGGCGCTATACGCGCAAGACGGCGCAGCGGCTGCGATGCATTTTGAGCGGGCGCTGGAGCGCTTTCCGATGTCCGGCCGTGCGCTGTCCGGTCTGGGGCAGGCGCAGATGCTGCAGGGCGCCTTGGCACCGGCCAAGGTATTGCTGACGCAGGCAACGCAGGCCATGCCGGACCACATCGGCACCTGGCATGCATTGGGTTGGCTGCATCTGCTCGATGGCGAGCGGTTGGCTGCCGATGCCTGCTACCGGCGCGCTTACGCGCTGGATCGCAACTTCGCCGAATCGCACGGTGGCCTGGCAGTGGTGGCCTTGCTGGATGGGCAGCGCGAAGAAGGCGAGGCGCATCTGCGGCGTGCACTGAAGCTCGATCCCAACAGTATCAGTGGTCGCTACGCACAGTCGCTGTCGCTTGCCGACCACGGCGAGCAGGCGCAGTCGGAAGCTGTCTTTGCAGCCTTGATGCGCGAGGGCGCACTTGCGGGTGCGCATGCGCTTGGCACGCACACGCCGGCGGAGATGGCGCGACGCCTGCGTGCGCGGCTGTCGTCCAACACCGCAGCAGCGCATTGAAGGCCCGCTTGTGGACGCCGATACCGCCATGCATCTGCTGGCAGAGACCTTGCTCGCCTCGGCCAAGATCTCGGCACCGATCCTGCTGATCACCTTGGTGGTCGGGCTGGTGATCTCGGTGCTGCAGGTCGTCACCCAGATCCAGGAAATGACGCTGACCTTCATCCCCAAGCTGATCGCAGTGGGCGCGGTGATCATGGTGCTGGGAAGCTGGATGCTCTTGACCGCCGTGGAGCTGGCCAAGCGCATGTTCGACTTTGCGGCCGGGCTTTGACGATGGAGGCACTGACCGGTCTGGCTCTGTTGTTTGGCTACGCATCGCTGCGCTACCTGCCGGTGATGGTGTTGCCCGGGCTGTCGCCGCTGGCATGGGCGCCGATGTTGGTGCGCATCGCCAAGATGCTGGCGTTCGCATGGTTGACGCTGCTGTCGCTGCCCGATGGCTACGTCTCTCCGACGATCGGGCAACCGATGGCGCTGCTGGTGGCCGCGCTTGGCGAGCTGATGATCGGCGGAATCTTCGGTCTGGCCTTCATGCTTCCCAATGCCGCGTTGCACACCAGCGGCTGGCTGTTGGACATGCAGGCAGGTCTGGGCGCTGGCGCCCTGCTCAACCCGGCAAGCGCCGACACGCAGGAATCGCTGCTGGGCCACGGGCTGATGCTGGCGGCCACCGTGCTGTTCTTCTCGCTGGATCTGCACGTGCTGCTGTTCAAGGGTCTGGTTGCGAGCACCACAGTGCTGCCGCTCGGACGTATGAGCCGGCCGATCGATGCGGAGGCGTTCTTCGCATTGCTTGGAGGCAGCTTTGTCGGCGCGCTGATGGTGGTGATGCCGGTGGTCCTGGGACTGTTCTTCGTCGATGTCGCGGTGGGCTATGCGTCGCGTTCGATGCCGCAGGCCAACGTGTACTTTCTGGCGCTGCCACTCAAGGTTGCCGTTGCGCTGGGCCTGCTGGCATTGACGTTGGCCTATGCGCCGGGCCTGATCGGCCGGCTGTTCGGCACTGCGTTGAATCAGGCACCGCAGATGTTGGGAGCACCCTGATGGCCGACGCCGACCAGGACAAGACCGAGCAGCCGACCCAATCCCGGTTGGAAGAAGCGCGCCGCAAAGGCGAAGTCGCCAAGAGTCCGGACCTGACCGCCGTCCTGATGCTGGGGATTTTTGTGGTGGTCACTATGTTGACCGGGCGCGACATTGCGGTGGCGCTTGCCGACGCCACGCGCAACACCATGCAGCTGGCAGGAGTGCAACCACGCATCGGCACGGATCTGGTGGCCTGGTTGATCGAGACCTACAGCGGCCTGCTGCAGGCGATGACCCCGCTGATCCTGGCGTTGCTGGTGGTTGCGGTGCTGGCCAACCTCGGCCAGACCGGGCCGATCTTCAGCACGCATGCGCTTGCACCAAGCCTGCAACGCATGCATCCCATGAATGCGATCAAGCGGCTGCTGTCGATGCGCGGTCTTTGGGAGCTGGGCAAGTTGATCCTCAAACTGTGCCTGCTAGGGCTACTTGCCTACAGCGCGGCAGGCCGCGCAGCGGATTTCGTCGGCAAGATCGCGCTGTCGCCACCGGCGCTGCTGATCGAGCAACTACGTTCGGGCTTCTGGACGACATCGGTCTATGTCTTGCTGGCGCTGCTGGTGGTTGCGGTGGCGGACCTGGCATTCATGCGCAAGGACCATGGCAAGAAGATGCGCATGAGCCGGCGCGAAGTCCGCGACGACGCCAAGCGGCGCGATGGCGACCCGGAAGTGAAATCCAAGCAGCGCCGTCAGATCCGTGAGTTGCTCAAGACGGTGCGCTCGCTGCCGCGTGTGGCCGATGCCGATGTCATCCTGACCAATCCCACCCACTATGCCGTGGCCGTGCAGTACCGGCCGCGCAGCATGCGTGCGCCGATCGTGCTGAGCAAGGGGCGCGGTTTGCTGGCGGCTCGCGTGCGACGTGCCGCGCAGCGTGCCGGCGTGCCGGTGGTCCGTATGCCGGCGTTGGCGCGTGCGCTGTATCGCGACTGCGCGATCGACGCACCGGTGCCGGAAGATCTGTTCGACGCCTTGGCACCGGTCTATCGCACGCTCTACGCCAGTCGACCTGCCGGGTTCGCCGCATGAAAGGGATTCTTGCGGCATTCCTGCAGGACAAGCGCGACCTGGCCTTGGTAGGGCTGGTCGTCGGCATCTTGATGGTGCTGTTCGTACCGGTGCCATCGGCGCTGCTGGATCTGCTGCTGATCATCAATATCAGCCTGGCGCTGCTGATACTGCTGGTGACGTTCTTTACCGAATCGCCGCTGAACTTTTCGACCTTTCCGACCCTGTTGCTGATCGCGACGATGTTTCGGCTGGCGTTGAACGTGTCGGCAACCCGCCTGATCCTGGATGGCGCCGATGCAGGCCGGGTGATCGGTGCGATCGGTACGTTTGTGATTCGCGGCAATTACGTGGTCGGTATCGTGGTATTCCTGATTCTGGTGGTGGTGCAGTACGTGGTCGTTACCACCGGCGCGCAACGTGTGGCCGAAGTGGCTGCGCGTTTCACGCTGGACAGCATGCCCGGCAAGCAGATGAGTATCGATGCCGACATGAACATGGGGTTGATCGACGAGCACGAGGCACGTCGGCGGCGCAAGCAGATCGAGAAGGAAGCCAACTTCTACGGTGCGATGGACGGTGCCACCAAGTTCGTCAAGGGCGATGCGATCGCCGGCATCGTCATCGTGTTGATCAACATCATCGGTGGTCTGGCGATCGGCATCGCGCAGATGGGCATGCCGTGGACCGAGGCGGTGCAACGTTTTACGTTGCTGACCGTCGGCGACGGCATCGTGACCCAGATTCCATCGTTGGTGATCGCTGTGGCGACCGGCATCATCATTACCCGCGCTGCAGCGGATGCGCGCCTGGGCGCGGAGATTCCGCGCCAGATTCTGTCCAATCCACGTGCGCTTGCAGTGGTTGCGGCCGCGCTCTTGCTGATGCTGACGTTGCCCGGCTTTCCCAAGCTGCCGGTGATCGCCGCGTTGATTGGGGTCGCGGTCTTGATCCGCTACAGCCTGATCAAACGCTATCCCGACGATGACGTGGGTGTTGAAGATGCATCGCAAGGTCCGACTGCGCAGGAAGAACTGCAGCAGGCCATGCGGGTGGAACCTATCGAAATACGCATGGGTGCCGCATTGCATGATCTGCTGCTTGGTCCGGCTGGCGACTTCGCGCTACGCATTGTGAATCTGCGCAAGCAGGTCGCCGGCGAGCTTGGATTTGTGATCCCGAAGGTACAAAGCACCTTGCGTGCGGAACTGGAGCGCAACCAGTACGAGCTGCTGGTGGAGGGTAACCGTGTCGGCCAGGGGGAGATTTATCCGGATCGCTTGCTGGCGATCAATCCAGGCGGCACGCGCGTCAAGTTGGAAGGGTTGGAAACACGCGATCCCGCATACGGTCTGCCTGCGCAGTGGATCGCACCGGAGGCGCGTCAGGCGGCTCGTGCAGGCGGCTACACGCTGGTCGAGCCCGACACGGTGCTGGTTACGCATCTCAACGAGTTGGTCAAGCGGCATGGCCCGGACCTGCTCAGTCGCAGCGAGACCGAACGCCTGCTGTCGCGCCTGGACGAGCATCGCGCGCCGCTGGTGGCCGAGTTGGTTCCCAATGTGCTGACGTATTCCGACGTGCAGAAGACGCTGCAGCTGTTGTTGCGCGAGCAGGTGAGCATCCGCAACCTGGAAGCCATCGTCGAAGTACTGCTCGATGCCGGGCGCAACCAGAAGCAGCCCGACGAGCTGGCCGAGCGGGTACGTGAGCGCCTGGGTGCGACCATTTGCCAGCGCTTCCAGGATGCACGCGGCGAGCTGCATGTGTTGACGCTGGAGCCGGGAATCGAACGGACGTTGATGGGCCAGCAGCGCAGCGGCGAGGGCCGCAGCGCGTTATTCACCGACATGGCGCAACTCGATGGTTTCATTCGCCAACTTGCCAAACAGGCAGAAGCGATGATGGGACAGAACCGCCTGCCGGTGCTGTTGTGCCCTTCGCCGCTGCGCAGGCCGCTACGTGCCTTGATTCAACGCTCACTGCCGCATGTTGCCGTGCTGGCGCTCAATGAGATCCCTTCCACTGCTCCGGTCCGCTCGTTCGCGGCAGTGGGCACACCCTTGCAGGTTGCAGCATGAGCGACACCATCCAGGCAATCAGCCGAAGTTTGAATGCGGATATCGACGCCTTGACCGCGGTCAGCCAGAACGTGGCCAACCTCAACACGCCCGGTTACCAGAGCGTACGCGCCCGTGGTGATTTTTCCGCAGCCAGCGGGACGACGGCGATGAGCGTGCAGCGGGGCGATGGCGCCTTGCGTGAAACCGGGCGCGGGCTGGATCTTGCGCTGCGCGGCAATGGCTTCTTCGTGACGCAGCAGGACGGCCAGCAGCGGTTGCTGCGCATGGGCAGTTTCGTGCGGGGCGCCGATGGCAGCTTGCAGACCCGCGAAGGAGCCGCGGTACTGACCGATGCCGGCATGCTGACCCTGCCGCAGTCCGACATACGTGTCGACGAACAGGGCGGCATCTGGGATGGCGAAGCGCTGCTGGCGCATCTGCGCATCGTCGATGTGGCCGAGCCGGGCCGCCTGATTCCCAGCGACGGCGGCTACCGCTATGACGGCGTGACCGCACCATGGAACGGCACCGTCCAACAGGGCAGCGTCGAACAATCCAACGTCGATGCGGCGGCCGAAACACTGCAGCTCATCGAACTCTCGCGCCACGCCGAATCGGTACAGCGCGTGATTTCCCTCTACGACCGAGCGATGGATACGGGTATCAACCGTATTGGCGACAACTGATAGGACTGCCCTGATGATCGACGCTCTTTACATCTCATCCACCGGCCTGCGCGGTCAGCAGCAGCAGATCGACGTGATCTCCAACAACGTCGCCAACATGCAGACGCCGGGCTTCAAGCGCGGACGCGTCAACTTTGCCGAGATCGCCAATGCGCCTCTGCCCGGCCAGGGTATCGGACAGGCCGGCAACGTGCATGGCGGTGGCATTCGTGTGAGCTCCACCTCGCTGGAGTTCGGTGCCGGCGCACTGCAGCCCACGCGTAACCCGTTGGATCTGGCCATCGATGGCGATGGTTTCTTTGAGATCGAGAATGCCAATGGCGATCGGTTCTACACACGCTCGGGTCGTTTTCATGTCGATGCCGAAGGTTACCTGGCCATCTCCAACGGCATGCGTCTGTCGGCAGGAATCCAGATGCCGCAGGGTTCTGCGGATGTGCTGATCTCTTCGGCTGGCGAAGTGAGCGCCAAGCTCGATGGCAGCGAAGAGCGTTCGGTTCTGGGCAGCATCGATCTGGTCAGCTTCGTGTCTACCGAGGGCCTGGAGTCGCGCGGAGAGAACGTGTTTCAGGCGGCGGCCCGTTCCGGCGAAGCGATTCCGTTGGCCGCAGGCAGCAGTGGGTCAGGGAAAGTGCAGCAGGGCTATCTGGAAGCGGCCAACGTCGACATGATCGATGAGATGACCGGACTGGTGCTGGCACAACGGGCGTATCAGCTCAACGCGCGGGTGCTGCAAGCCTCCGACCAGATCCTCGAAACCATCAACAACCTGCGCCGCTGATGACTAGGGTGCTTGCCTTGTGGTTGTTGATGGCCTGTGCCAGCGCGCAGGCGAACAACGTCTCGCCCGATCGACTGATCGCGACAGCGCGCGCCTCGCTTGAGGCGTTGTCCAGTACGTTGCCGGGCGAGGTGATTCTGACCGCGTCCGCGCTGCCGGCCTCGCAATTGGACACGGAAACGGTCACCGCACGGTTGACGCTGCAGGCCGGGCCGATCGATGGAACCTGGCCCCGCAAGCGTGTGGGCGTACCCGTCCAGATTCTGCTCGATGGCGTGCCGACACAGACCAGGATGGTCTGGTTTACCGTGCAATGGTGGCTGGAGCGGCCGACCTATGCACATGCATTTGCCAATGGCACACCGGGCGAGCAGGTGGTCGTCGTGACTAAGCGCATGGACGTGGCCGGTGTACTTGCCGTCGACGAGCTGGCGGCGCCAGGCAAGGCGCCAGCGGCGGCCCGCTTGAAGCACGCGGTGCGGGCAGGCGATCTGGTGCAGACGCACGATTTCGCTGCCGCCCCTGCGATCGCGCGACGCGATCCGGTGACCCTGCGCATTCGCCGTGGTGCGGTCGAACTGCAGTTGCCGGCGATCGCGGCGGCCGATGGACAACCCGGTGAGGCGATTGCCGTCCTGCCCCAGGGCGCACGCACGCCTGTACAGGCACGTGTGGTCGCCAGTGGTGAGGTGTCCATTGAACACTAGAGACACGCTCATGCTCGCTGCGCTGCTGTCGGCGACGTCAAGCCAATGCGCCTTGGCACAGGAAAGCCTCATCAACCCGAACACGTATCGCGGCATCGCTGCCGACCGACGCGCTTACCGCGTGGGCGATGTGTTGACGGTGAACGTATTGGAAGCGGCCAGAGCGCGCTCCGGTGCGGCCACCGATGCCGGTTCCGATGTTCGCCTGAGTGGCACCGCAGGCAACAATGCCTATCGCGGCAGCTTCGACGCCGGTCTGTCCGGTGCCACCAAGGGCAGCGCGGAAACGTCGCGGGTGGGTGAGTTGCGTACGCAATTGTCCGTACAGGTCAAGGAGGTGCTGAATGATGGATCGCTGGTGGTCGAAGGCGAGCAGTCGCTGTTGATCAACAAGGAAGATCAGCGCATCACGCTGAGCGGCATCGTGCGGCCGGACGACATCCTCGCCGATAACACCGTGTGGTCGCATCGGCTCGCCAATGCGCGTGTGGAGTTCAACGGCAAGGGTGTGGTTGCCGAGTCGCAACGTCAAAGCGTGGCCTACCGGCTGCTCAAGTGGCTGAGGGTGCTATGAACCTGCGTTTGCTGGTGCTCCTGCTTACGCTGTCGGCTGCATCTGCGCATGCCGCCCCGGTCTCCGATGTCAGAATCAAGGACATCGCACGCATCGCGGGTGTGCGCGAGAATCCGCTGACCGGCTATGGGTTGGTGTTCGGTCTTTCCGGGACCGGTGACTCGGCGCGCAATCGCGCGACCGTACAATCAGTCGGCAATACGCTGCGCAACTTCGGTGTCAGCGTCGAACTGGGCGACCTGTCCAGTCGCAATGTCGCAGCCGTGCTGGTCACGGCCAAACTGCCGGCGTTCGCCGAGCCTGGCCAGCCGCTCGATGTGCAGGTTGCCTCCGCGGGCGATGCTCGCAGCCTCACCGGCGGGACCTTGATGCTGGCACCCTTGAGCGGGCCCGATGGCAAGGTCTACGCCATCGCACAGGGGGCGATCTCGGTCGGCGGTTATCAGTTCGAGGCGATCACCGCATCGGTGCAGAAAAATCATCCCACGGTCGGTTGGATTCCTTCCGGCGCCACCGTCGAGCGTGCAGCCGCGCTGGATGTCGCCGGTGAGCCGGGGACCTTGAGCATCCTGCTGGACGAAGCGGACTTCACCACCGCCAATCGCATCGCGCAGGCAGTGAGTGCCAGCTTGCCGGGCGTCACCGCAGAGGCCGAGCATGCCGGCAAGGTCGTCGTTCATTACCGAGACAATCCTAGCCGGGTGGCGCGCATCTCGCAGATCGAAAATGTACGGGTGGCGCGTGAGCGGCCGGCACGAGTGATCATCAACGAACGCACCGGCACGGTCGTGGCCGGAAGCAATATCCGCCTGGGGCAGGTAAGCATTTCCCATGGCGACCTTCGCGTGGAGATCTCCACGCGGTACAGCGTCTCGCAACCGGATGGGCTGTTGGTGCGTCCGGGCGCCGGGGTGCGCAGCGTGCTGGTCCCGGAGAGCACCATCAGCACCGAGGAGCCGATCGCACCGCTTGTGTCGGTCGCAGAAGGTGCCACTGTGGCTGACCTCATTTCCGCGTTGCGTACCGCCAAGCTGACCACCCGCGATGTCATCGCGGTCCTGCAATCCGTCAAATCCGCAGGCGCCCTGGATGGCGACCTGATCATTCAGTAGGTCACCCATGTCACAAGATCTCACCGTCGACGCCGTGCGCATGGCTCTTAGCCTCAACAAGCTCAAGGCCGAAGTCACCAGCTGGAATATCGCCAATGCATCGAGTCCCGACGCGCCGGTGTTCGTGATCGACCACAGCCGTACCGATCGTGTTCTCAATGCCGCTGCCGGCGCCAGCCCTGACGATGTTGCCGCATTGCTGGGCAACCCGGATTCGCCCACGCTGGCGATTGTGGACCAACGTTACGACCGCGAGCGCGCCAGCCTGGACGACTTGGTCGCCGAGTCGGTGTCTGCTGGTCTCAATTACCAGGCATTGACCGAGTCGCTGAGCCGACATTTCGGTCTGATGCGCCTGGCGGTGACCGGACGGAGCGGCGCATGAGCATCGATGCGATTCTGGACGCAAGCCGGGCAGGCATGCAGAACGAGCGGCTACGCATGGGCCTGGCCGGGCGGCATATTGCGGTCGCCAATCAGCCGATCGATCCCCGCCAGCTGGCTGTCCCGGCTACCGCTTCGTTCGCCGAGACGGTGGGCCTGGGCGATGGCATGGACGCGGCGCGCAGTCTTGGAACGCGCACGGTTCTGGATCCGAAGAACCCGATGGCCGACGCGCACGGGCAGGTGCACTACCCGGCAGTGGACATGGTGAGCGAGATGACCAGCCTGATGACAGCCAGTCGTGGCTACGAGGCGAATGTGCGCTCGTTCAACGTACTGCGCAGCATGGTGTTGCGTGCGTTTGAGATTGGAGCCAAGTGATGGCGATCGAAGCAATTGGAGCGATTGGGCCTGCGCAGGTGGAAACACTCGGCGCACCGGCTGCCGCCACCGAAGGCGTGAACTTCGCGGATGTGGTCGCACGTGGCATCTCCGGTGCAGACAGCGCCATCCAGACGGCGGATCAGCAGATGCGTGCAATGGCCGCAGGCCAAGAAGTGGCGCCGCACGATCTGATGATCTCGCTGGAAGAGGCGCGCATGCACCTGACGTTGCTGTCCGAGGTCCGTAACAAGCTGGTCGAGGGGTATCAGGAACTCTCGCGGATGCAACTGTAAGGACACTGACGTGCTTTCCTCTCTCAAAACGACTTACTCGGCATTGACCCCTGCCCGCAGGGTTGGACTGCTGGCTGCCGTTGGCATCTTGCTGCTGCTGACGGCAGCCACGATCTGGTGGGCGCTGGCGCCGCGCCAGGCGCTGCTCTTCGGTGAATTGAAGCAAGCCGATGCTGCCGAGGTTTCTGCAGCGCTGGATGAATGGAAGGTTCCCCACAGCTATACCGCAGACGGCAGCGGCATCCTGGTGGAACAGGCGCAGGTGCATCCATTGCGGATGCGCCTGGTGTCTGCCGGTGTTCCGAAAGGGGGGCATGTCGGATTCGAGCTGTTCGATACCAACGAGTTCGGTGTCACCGAGTTCGCCCAGCGCATCAATTATCAACGTGCGCTACAGGGTGAAATCGAGCGCACCATCGCTACGATTCCCGGTGTCGAATCGGTGCGCGTACACCTTTCGATTCGCCGCCCCGGGGTGTTTCTGGCCGAAGACAGCCAGTCAAAGGCATCGGTGGCCGTGTCACTTGTGCCCGGTGCCGCGCTGACAGCAAAGCAGGTCAGCGGAATTCGCGATCTGGTTGCCTCGGCCGTGGACGGACTGGCGCCTGAGGCCGTGGTGGTGGTGGGGCCGAGCGGCATGCAACTGGCGGCAGGCGCCAACGAGGCCGCCGGCGGAGTACAGGGCGATCTGGCACGCGATCTGGGAGCCGGTTACGAACGTGATATCCGCAAGATTCTTGAGGCGCAGCCGTCCACTGCGGGCGCATCGATTTCGGTCAATGTCGCACTGAACTTCGACAAGGTACGCACCACCAGCGAGCGCACGCTGGTGGCGCCAGGCCAGGATCACGGGACGCTGGTGCGTCGCAGCTCCAGCTCGGATCGCGCGACCGACGCCGGCAGCGGGGCGGTCTTGAACGAGCAGGTCGAGTACGCACACGGCACCGAGAAGCAGGAGATCACGCGTGCTACCGGACGCGTCGAGCGGATCAGCGTTGCGATTGCATTACGCCAGCCGTTGACCGAGGTGGAACGGCAGCATCTGCAGCGTCTGGTAATGGCGGCAATCGGTGGCGATGCCGCGCGCGGCGATGTTGTCGAGATCGGCGTGGGAGCCGCTGCGTTACCCAGCCGACAGACGGTGCAACCGGCCGTGGCTGCACCCACTCCCGATCGCCCGGTTGCTGGTGATGGCATCGTGTCGACCCGGCCAGCAAGCCTGTTGATCTGGTTGCTGGTCGCCCTAGCGCTTGGCCTGATCACCGGTCTATCGATAGGCAGGGCAGTGACGCGTGCGCGCAACAAGCGCCTGAGCAGGGAGCAGAGCGAACAGGCAGCGCAACAGATTCGAACCTGGCTGCTGGGGCCTGCGCATGAGCGAGGCTGAGTGCATGCGCAAGTCTGCGCTGCTTGCCAGCGTCATGCGCTCCGGCGAGCGTCGGCGGTTGCTGGCATCGTTGCCGGCAGCCATGGCGGCACAGTTGCGTGAGCAGATCGCAGTCGTCCGTCGTCATGGCTGGGACGATCTAGCGCTGGTGGAGTCGGCGCTGCAGGTGTCGAGGTTGTCGATCGCGCACTCCGACACCGAGGTGGGTCTGGAGCAGATCGTGCAGCTGTCCGGCACATTGGGTGCGGCCACCTTGAGTCGCGTGGTCATGGCAGCGACATCGGCGGACCCGTCTTTCATCCTTGCCGCGCTAGCGCCTGCGACGGCCAGGGACGTTCGCGCCGAGCTTGCGACGGCCCGGCCACTGCCGCCAGCGCTAGCGGCTGCCGTGCGCAACGCGGCACACGGCCAGGTCACAGCTGCACATCCATCCATGCGGGCAGTGCCATGAAGCGTCTTGCCGTCACGTCGGACTGCCGTCCCTGGTATGCGCCTGCAGAGCCTGCATCGGACGATATGGCGTCCGCCGTCGCGCAAGAGCACTTGGTGCTGGAAGACGCACGTGCAAAGGGATATCAGGAAGGTCTGGCGCGCGCGCACGAGGAGGCCGCAACGCTGGCGCAACGCGAGTTGGAAAAGGTGACGGCCTCCTTGCAGGCCCAGGCCCACGCCGCGCACGAGGCGACCGAGCGCGTACGCGTGCAGATGCAAACCCTGATTGCCGGATTGGCGCAGGTCATCGAGCAGCAGGCACAACGCAGTCGCGAGGTTGCCGTGGAGGTGGCGTTTCACGCCGTCACCCACGTTGTTGGGGCCGCGTACGCAAAGGGGTCGCTGCTGACGGAGTTGTGCCATCGGGCAGTGCGGGATGCCGGTCATGAAGCGGTGGCGCTGCATGTATCGGAGCAGGACCTCTCGCTCTGCGCCAATCTGGCCGCCCTGCCGGTCCACTGCGATCTGGCGCTGCGGCCCGGGCAGTGCATCCTGGAAACGCGCGCGGGCAGAACCGAGTTCGGGCTGGATGTGCGCCTGACGGCGCTGCAGGCCGCCTTGCTGGACGGCTTGTCCACCTATACCGCAGTGCCGGACTGATGAGCCTGAGCCAGCATCTGACCACAGCCATCCAGACAGCGCGCTACGTGCGTCGCTACGGGCGCGTCTGTGCGTTCAATGGGCTGGTGATCGAAGCCGATGGACCTGACGCGCGCGTCGGGGATCTCTGTGAAGTTGTTATGGCGGCAGACGACCGGCGCGTGGATGCGCAGGTGGTGGGACTTCGGGACGGCAAGTTGCTGCTCATGCCGTACGGCGAGATCGCCGGTCTCGCGCCAGGGGCAAGAGTGGAGACCACGACACGGTCACTGGACGTACCGGTCGGCCATGCCTTGCTCGGGCGAGTCGTCGATGCATTCAGTCGCCCGCTCGACGCACTGGGGGCGTGCGTTCTCGATCGACGCTACCCGCTGCATGCAGCGCCGCCCAATCCACTGGAGCGGCGTGACATCACCGAGATTCTCGAAACCGGCGTCCATGCGGTGGATGGCTTACTGACCTTGGGCAAGGGGCAGCGCGTTGGCATTTTTGCAGGCAGCGGTGTGGGCAAGAGCACCTTGCTGGGAATGTTCGTGAGGCATGTGAAAGCCGACGTGATCGTGCTTGCACTGGTCGGCGAGCGTGGTCGCGAGGTTGGCGATTTTGTTCGCCATACGCTCGGGTCGGAGACGATGAAGCGCTGCGTGGTGATGGCCGCCACTGCAGACCAGCCGGCATTGGTACGCACCCATGCAGTGCACGCAGCGCACGCGGTTGCAGAGTTCTTCAGGGACCAGGGTAAATCGGTGTTGCTGGTGGTGGATTCGATGACCCGGTTCGCCATGGCGCAGCGCGAGATTGGTCTGGCCAGCGGCGAGCCCCCAACCTTCCGTGGCTATACGCCGTCGGTGTTTGCATGGTTGCCACGGATTGCCGAGCGCTGCGGGAACTTCCAGGGTGGCGCAATCACTGCGATCTATAGCGTGCTGGTGGAAGGCGACGACCTCAACGAGCCCATCACCGATCATATGCGCGCCATTCTGGACGGGCATATCGTGCTGGATCGCAGGCTGGCGTCCAAAGGGCAGTATCCGGCCATCAATGTACTTGCCAGCGTCAGTCGCCTGCTTACCCAACTTGCCACGCGCGGCGATGTGGACGTGGCGGCGCGCGTACGGCGCGTGCTGGCCATTCTTGAGGATTCCCGCGATCTGGTGGAACTGGGCGCTTATCAATCCGGAGCGAATCCCGCGCTGGACCAGGCATTGGAAGCCTGGCCGCAGGTAGAGGCGGTTCTCAAGCAGGCCGGGCTCCCCCCAATGACGCGGGTGCAAACCCTGCAGACCTTGCAGCGCGCGCTACCGCTGGAGGAAGCGCATGGCTGACGATGACGCGCGTCGACAACTGCAACGACTTGCCGTGCTTGCGCGTGTACGCGATTTGCAGACGCGCAAGGCGTCGCTGGTGCTGCAGGGCACGCTGCGCGAAAGCCGCAGAGCGCATGCGCTTGAGCAAGCCAGCCAACAGCGCGTTCACGCGGTCACTGACTGGAAGCAGCGAGCAGCCAATGGCCTACTGCAGCTGGATACTTATCAGGTCGCGCTGCAGGTCGAGGCTGCCGTGCATGCAGAACATATCCAGGCCTCGTTAGAGGCGGATGTCTGCGACGCCAGTGTGGACATCGACCGAGCCGCTCATCGTGGTGCCTCGGCACAGGAGCGGGCTGTCGACGAACGCCATCGACGCCTGTCCGAGCAGACACTGCACGAGCGGGAACGCGCCGAATCCGACACCTCTGCTGAACTCTGGCTTGCAAGGAGGGCGTGCCATGGCCATTGAGTCTGCAACGCCCCCACCTGCTGCGGTTCCGCCGCGGCCCCACGGCGAGCTGCGCGAGCAGGGCCCATCGAATGACGCCGTGGCGTTCGAACGTTGGCTCTCATCCGAGCGCGAAGCAGGCAGTTCGTCTAACGCAAGTTCCGAGCAGATGGTGCATGCCAGAACCGTGTCGACCACGCGCGCGTCAAACACCGTCGACCAGAGCCTGATACTGGATTCGATCGTGTTCGAGTGGATGTCAACGGCGACGTATCTGATGTCGTATGTAGATCATCGCAGTCATGGTCAGGATGCGGTGGCGCCAAGCGTTGCTACACTCGATGTCAACGCGTGGCCGTCGGTACTGGCCGGGTCGGGCCTGCAAGCACCGAACCTGCAACAGTCCACTCATCCGGCGTCATTTGCGTTGGGGTCGCAGATAGCCGGCGCAGGCTTGCCGGTTACCTCGACCGCATATACCGCAGCAGATGCCAACGCGTCGTCACGTGCGTCCTCGGCGAGCAGTATCGGTGCGTTGGCAGAGTGGATGACGCGCGCGATGAGACAGATCTCCGATGCGCAGGGGCGCGCCACCTGGTGGATACGCGACTACCGACTTTCTGCCACTCAGATTCCTGCCCTGCTCATTGCGCTCTTGCACTCCGGGCAAGGTCAGCCTGACCGGATCATGCTCAATGGTGCGCTCGTTTGGCAGCGCTCTTCCAATACTCAAGGAGTCAACAATGGCGATTGATTCGATCGGTGCGATCGTGAACAACGGCAGTTCAAGTGCGCAATCGAACAACACCATCGACCAGGACGGCTTCATCAAGCTATTCCTGTCGCAGCTACAGTTTCAGGATCCATTGGAACCGGTGGATAACCGCGAGTTCCTGGCGCAGCTTGCACAGTTCAGCAATCTGGAGCAATCGCGCCAGCTCAGCCTCAATTCCGAAGGGGCGCTGAGCATGAATGCCACCAGCCAGGGACTCAGTCTGCTGAGCCGCAGGATTGAAGTCACCCAGGCAAGTGGCAACACCGCAACGGGTGTGGTCAAGGCGATCGAGTTCAGCGCCTCCGGTCCGCTATTGACGGTCGAAACCAGTGCGGGCGTTCTCACGGGCATCCGTCTTCCACAGATCACACTGGTCCAGCAGTAAGGAGGCGACGCATGTTTCAGGCACTCTACAACTCGCTCTCCGGACTTTTCAGCTTTTCCAAGAGCCTGGATACGGTGAGTAACAACGTTGCAAACATGAACACCCCCGGCTTTCGGGGAAGCGACGCGTTCTTCGAGAATCTGGCTGGCGAACATGGCACACGCATCGTCGGCTCCGGCTTGCGCACCACAGCAGGGGATCTGCGGCAGACCGGCAATGCGACGGACGTCGCGGTCGACGGTGCCGGCTATTTCGTCCTGCGCGACTCCAGTGGCGGACTGCATTACACGCGCGCGGGCCAATTCATTATCGATGACCGTGGCGTCCTGGTGGACAGCGTCAGTCGCTATGACGTGATGTCGATCAGCAGCAATGGACAACTATCGCAGCTGAACCTGGACGGCCTGCGCACACTGGATGCAAAACCCACGACAAGTGTGCGATTGAGCGGCAACCTGTCGCCCACGTCCACCGGCAGTTCGGCAGCCGATATCAAGGTCTATGACGCGGCGGGCTCGGTCCATACCCTCAAGGTCACCACCAGCGCGCCGGTGGCATCGGTTGGATCCGGTCGTACCTACCGTGTCACCGTGACCGATGAATCTGGCGCACAGGTCGGTAGCGGCGATTTGCGTTTCAGTACCAGCGGGATGCTGGAAACGGGCTCGGGCAATCTCGAGGTCACCCTCTCGGTGGGTTCCAGCACCCAGAAGGTCGCACTTGGCTTCGGTACGCCAGGTACGTTTACCGGAACCACCAGCCTGTCCGGTCTGACCGATAGCCTGACCGCCACGGTGGAAGACGGGAGCCCGGTGCTAGGCATCAATGCGCTGGCGTTCGACAGCAAGGGCGTGCTGCAGGTCACCTACAGCTCGACGGAGAAACGCCAGGGCGCGCAACTGGCGTTGGCGGCGTTCCAGAGCGAGAGCACCCTGGAACTGTCCAGCGGGCGCATGCTGTCGGACGTGGACAGCCAGCGCAGCGAGCTCGGGCGTGCCGGATCCAGCGTGTTTGGAAGCATCCAGGGCGGCAGCCTGGAAATGTCCAATATCGATCTTACCCAGGAATTTGCAGACATGCTAATCATCCAACGCGGGTATCAGGCCAGCTCGCGTGTGATGACGGTCAGCAACGAGATGATCGAACAGCTCTACAACAGCACACGGGGCGGCTGATCGATGAGACGCCTTGGTTGGATACGTCCTGCCAGCGCACAGGCGCTGTGCGGCATGTTGCAGGTGCGCTTCGGTGCATGGCTTGGAGAATGGTCGGCTTCGGATGGGCAGGTCGAGGTTGGTGCTCGGGTTGAACTCGCCGTGACCGAAGATGTTCCGGATGTCGTGCACTACCAGATGGTGACGACGCGCGCTGGCGGTCTATTCGGGCTTCGTCTGTGCAGGGGAACGGCGTCAGCACTCGGTGCGGTGATGATGGGTCTTGCTGGCGCCGCCGACGTAAGTTTGTGCGGAAATGTGGGTGAGCAGGCATTGCATGCGCTGTTGACTACGCTGGCCGAAAAGAGCCCAGTAGAGGCTTCCACGCCGACGCATCCTGTCGATCCACTCCGATTCCTTTCGAGACACGGCGCGCTTTGTGCCCGCGTGCAGTGGGGCGACTTCCAGGTCGAATTGATGGCCGATGCGGTGTGGTGTGCAGCGCAGGATGAGAGCGTCGAGCCACTGCAGCCGCCTGTGCTGACGGCACGCAGTGAGGCGTTGCGCAGTCAATCCGTGGCGCTACATGCTCAATTGATCCTGGGCGAAGTGGAACTTGGCGAGTTTTCCACGTTGCGCGTGGGAGAGGTCCTGGTCGTCGAAACCGATGCCCATGCCCCAGTCCAGCTCATGAGCGGCACCCATGTTCTGGCTGCTGCACGGCTGGTGGTCGCGGACGGCCAGCGCGCGCTTGAAGTGCATTGACCAACGAATCAGATCGAGGAGATGAAGATGAAAATGGAAACGACCACCGTGACGCGCGACCTTTCGATTTTCGCTCACGTCAAGGCGAAGCTCGTAGCGCATGTCGGACAGGTGGAGATGAGCGTCGACCAGATCATGGCACTCAAGCAGAGCGACGTCGTTTCGCTGGAAGAGTCCTGCGAGGCGCTGGTCACTCTCATGCTCAACGGCAAGGCGGTCGCCAGAGGGGAACTGATGGCGGTCGGCGACAAGTTGGGCGTGCGCATCCAGGAACTGCTCTGAGCACGAACATGCCGTCTGCCATTCCCTACCGCAGCGATACGGTACTGAGCGCAGCATCGCTCAGCCCTGTTCTCATCTGGACGACCGTCTTGCTGGCGGTATTGATCGCCGTGTTGGTGTGGCTCAAGAAGAAAGGCGTGATCGCGCGTTGGCAAGGTGGGGCGCAGGGAGCCGTTGCGGCTGGCGCCATCGTAAAACGCTCGGAATACCGAGTAAGCCGCCACACGGTCGTGCATTTGCTGGAAATCGAGGGCGAAAGGATCGTGGTTGCCGAATCCAGGGGCCAGATCAGTCTGCAACGCCTGGGTCCGACGGCAGGAGCCTCCACGTGACGCGCCTGCACGCCGGTCGCCGTTTGCTGGCTGGACTTGCCGCAGTGGGCTTGTTGGTCGTCGCCACCACTGCTTGCGCAGATCCGCTGGGTGAGCTGATGAACGCTGCAGGCAAGCAGGAGTTTTCGTCCACGTTGCGCGTCTTCGTGCTGATGACGATGCTCTCGTTCATCCCGGTCATCGTGATCGGGATGACATGCTTCACCCGCATCATCGTTGTCCTGGCCTTGCTGCGACATGCGCTGGGCATCCCACAGACGCCGCCCAATAGCGTGCTGATCACCTTGGCGATGCTCCTCACCCTGTTTTCGATGGGACCTGTGCTGGACAAGGTTCAGCGCGATGCGGTTTCACCTTATCTGGCGAACCAGATCACTGCGACAGAGGCGGTATCGCGGGCAACGCCGGCGCTACGCGACTTCATGGTCCGCCAGACGCGCGAGTCCGATCTGTTGGCGGTTACCGAAATGGCACGCGCAGCGCCACCCAGGACGGTAGAGGACATCCGCTTCACCCATCTGGCGGCCGCTTTCATCTTGAGCGAACTGAAGACTGCGTTTCAGATGGGGTTCGTGATCTTCCTTCCGTTTCTGATGATCGACCTGGTGGTCTCGGCGGTGCTGATGGCGCTCGGCATCATCATGCTGCCCCCGGCAACCGTCAGCCTGCCGCTCAAGCTCTTGCTGTTCATTTTGATCGACGGATGGGTGCTCGTGTCCAGGACGCTGCTGGGCAGCATCTGGTCCTGAGCTGCGATGGACGGGGAGGCACTTGTCGCCGAGCTTTGGAGACGATTCAAGGCTGACCACGATCTGCAGGCCAGGGATTTTCTGGTGACGGAGTATTCGCCCTGGGCCAAGTTGGTTGCCGCGGATGTTTATCGGCGTATTGGTCGCGGCGACCTGGATTGGGCCGATCACCTGCAGAATGCGCATGTCGGGATGCTGGAGGCGATGACCAGGTATGACCCATCACGTGCGATCCCGTTCACTTTGTACGCAAAACGCCGTGTGCGGGGTGCTGTATTCAATGGCGTCCGCCAACAAAAGCGTTCCAGTCCGGTCGAGGACGCCATCGATGTCGTTGCCGACGACATCGGTGGATTGGAGAGCTTCATCGGCTCGATTCTGGAGATCGCCACCCAGCATCTGGTCGAACATGCCACTGATGCATGGCCTGGGCGGCATCTGGCAGAGGAACAGGCGCGCGGTATTCTTGCGCAGGCGATGTTGCAGCTGGCACCACGGACGCGGGAGATCTTCATATCCCACTACTACCTGCACAAACCGTTCGTTCAGATCGCAGGTGAGCTAGGCGTGACCAAGGGAAGAGTCTCCCAGTTGCATTCGCAAGGGCTCGGCATCCTGCGCACGCAACTGAACGAGAGATGTTTCCAGAGAGGCGACTTTCTGTAGCAACCGCCCCGAGCGTGTCCTGGGTGGCTGGCACTGCGTGTCTGGGTTAGGGCATCGATCCTGACCGTCGGCCAGGGGCTGTAGACCGGCCGGTATGCGAAGGAGTTGTCCGCGACATACAGTCCGGAACCGTTCGCCTGCAGTTACTAGACACTGGACATACATCCACGCTGTCAAGCTACGCAATCAATGTTGGCGTGGAGCTGCATCGTGGCGAAGAAGAGAACGTTGGCGCGCTTTCTGGCCGAGACGCTGCAGAGCGCCGGGGTCGAGCGGATCTGGGGCGTCACCGGCGACAGCCTCAACGGCTTGACCGATGCCTTGCGCGAGATGCAGACCATCGAGTGGATGCATGTGCGGCACGAAGAGGTGGCCGCATTCGCCGCAGGTGCCGAGGCGGCGGTGACCGGCCAGCTGGCGGTGTGTGCGGGCAGTTGCGGGCCGGGCAATCTGCACCTGATCAACGGGCTGTTCGATTGCCATCGCAGCCGCCAGCCGGTACTTGCGATTGCCGCGCATATCCCATCGTCCGAGATCGGGCTCAGCTACTTTCAGGAGACCCACCCGCAAGAGCTGTTTCGCGAGTGCAGTCACTTCGTGGAGATGGTGACCAACCCGGCGCAGCTGCCGGAAGTGCTGCATCGGGCGATGCGCACGGCCATCCTGCAGCAAGGCGTGGCGGTGGTGGTGATTCCCGGCGATATCGCGTTGCTGGAGGTCGACAAACATGTCTCCAGTGCGTGGCCGGCGCTGCGTCAGCCGCGGGTGCTGCCTGCCGCCGAGGATGTGCGGCAATTGGCCGAGCTGCTGCAGCAGAGCAAGGCGGTGACGCTGTTGTGCGGCAGTGGCTGCGCCGGCGCGCATGACGCAGTCGTGGCGTTGGCCGACACGTTGGGTGCGCCGGTGGTGCATGCGCTGCGCGGCAAGGAATACGTGGAGTGGGACAACCCGTTCGATGTCGGCATGACCGGCCTGATCGGTTTCAGTTCCGGTTATCACGCGATGCTCAATTGCGACACCTTGCTCATGCTCGGCACGGATTTTCCGTACCGGCAGTTCTACCCAAAGGACGCGACCATCGTGCAGGTGGATCGCGACCCGAGCGCGCTCGGTCGGCGCACGCCGTTGCAGCTGGGCATTGCCGCCGATGTGGGCGAAACCATCGCAGCGTTGCTGCCGCAGCTGCAGCGCCGCGAAGAACGTGGCTTCCTGGAAAAGTCGCTTGCGCACTACCGCAAGGCGCGCGAAGGGCTGGACGATCTGGCGGTGCCGGCAGATCCCGGGCAGCCACTGCACCCGCAGTTCGTGACCCGGCTGATCAGCCAGATTGCCGATCAGGATGCAGTGTTCACCTGCGATGTCGGCACGCCCACGGTGTGGGCCGCCCGCTACCTGCGCATGAACGGCAAGCGCCGCTTGCTGGGGTCGTTCAATCACGGCTCGATGGCCAACGCGATGCCGCAGGCGCTTGGCGCACAAGCAGCATTTCCTGGTCGGCAAGTCATTTCGCTATCGGGCGATGGCGGTTTTGCGATGCTGATGGGCGATTTCATTTCGCTGGCGCAATTGCATCTGCCGGTGAAGGTGGTGGTGTTCAACAACGCCTCGCTGGGATTCGTGGCGATGGAGATGAAGGCCGCCGGTTATCTGGATACCGGTACCGAGCTGCGCAATCCGGATTTCGCGGCGATGAGCAACGCGATGGGCATCCTGGGCATTCGTGTCGATGAGTCGTCGCAACTGGAGCGTGCATTGCGCCAAGCCTTCGCGCATTCGGGTCCGGCGCTGGTGGATGTGCGGGTCGCCACGCAGGAGCTGGCGGTGCCGCCGGCGATCAAGCTCGAACAGGCCAAGGGGATGGGCCTGTATCTGCTCAAGGCAGTGATGAGCGGGCGTGGCGATGAGGTCATCGCGTTGGTAAAGACCAACCTGCGTTAATTCAGTTGCACTCACGCACACTGGCTGTCCTCTTCAGGCCGCTTCGTCCATGCCCCGTTCGCTGCTCCGGCAACTGTTGCTGATCTGGATGGTGATCGTGGCCGCCTGTGTGGGCGTGGCCACGATGTTGTACGGCCTGTATCGGCAGACCGAGGGAGTGCGGCTGGAGGAGGCGCGCCAGCAATTGGGCGGGCAATGCGCGCGCATCGTGCAACGCTATGCCGGGGCAAGCGAGGCAGCGCGTCGCGGCGACGATGGCGCGGGCCTGGCAGCGGTGGTGGTGCAGCTGGTGCTGGCCGATGCACCAGGTGTCGAAGGCGGTGTCTGGGACCTGCACAAGGGCTTTGTTGCCTACGCGTACCCGACCTACGACGGCAGCGACCACAAGACCGATATTCCCGCCGCTGAGTGGGCCAACATCGTCAACGCGGCGCAGCAGAGCGTGACGACAAAGCAAGCGGCGCAATACCGTCGCGACGGTCGCCGCGAGGTACTGCTGATCAGCGCCTGTCCGTTGGCATCCGGCAGCGCGGCATGGACGATGACGCGGGTGCCGGCCAGCAAGGCCGACGCGTGGCGGCCCCTGGTCGTCGGCATGCTGCTGATCTTCGCAATGGTGGCGATATCGGCCATTGCGCTGGGCGTGCTGGTGCGGCGCTGGAGCCAGCGCCTGCAGCGTATCCAGCAAGCGCTGGCCGCCGACACCGAGACGCCGCACATTCCGCCGACCGGGACGCCGGAACTGGACCGGCTGGGCGCGGCGGTCAACGACTATGCGCAGCGCAACGCGCAGGCGCTGGCGCAGACACGCCGGCTGGCCGACGAGCTGTCGCGGCACGAACGGCTTGCCGCACTCGGGCGTATGACGGCCACTGTGGCGCATGAAATCCGCAACCCGATTGCCACGATGCGGTTGGCGCTGGAAAACGAGATCGCGCGCGGCGATGCGACGCCGGACGATGCTGCGCATGGCGAGTTGATGCTGGGGCAGATTCGTCGCCTGGATGGTGTGGTCGAGAGCCTGCTCGGCATGGTGCAGCCGATCCGTCTGCAGCTGGAGACGGTGGTGGTGCAGGACTGGCTGGCGACGCTGCTGGAGCACGGTCCGTTACCGCCCGGCACGCCGCCGCCCCGCGTGCTGCTGCCGGCTGCGCCGTTGCGCTGGGCCCTGGATCCGCAGCAACTGGGGCGCGCGGTGCACAACCTGCTGCGCAATGCCGCGCAGCACGCCGATCCAGGCAGCGAGGTTACGCTGCAAGCGGCAGCAGTGGAGGGCATGTTGCAACTTCAGGTCTGCAACCGTGGCGCGCCGATCGCAGAACCGATCGCTGCACACTTGTTCGAACCGTTCGTCAGTGGCCGCGCCGACGGCAATGGCCTGGGGCTGGCGCTGGTGCGCGAGATCGCGCGCGCGCATGGCGGACACGCGCGCTACGCACATGCCGACGGGCTGACCCATTTCATTCTGGAGTTGCCATGGCGCGCATCCTGATCATCGACGACGATGCGGCGTTTCGCACCACCTTGCAGGCCACCTTGCGCTCGCTCGGGCATACGGCGGTCGCCGCCGAGAATGGGCCGGACGGGCTGGCCCGGTTGAGCGAAGGCGGCATCGACATGGCGTTTGTGGATTTCCGCATGCCGGGCATGGATGGCATCGCGGTGCTGCGCGCGCGCCTGGACGATGCGCAGGCGCGTCAGGTGCCGCTGGTGATGCTGACCGCCCATGTGTCCAGCGGCAACACGATCGAGGCGATGACGCTGGGCGCCTTCGATCATCTGGTCAAGCCGGTTGGTCGTGCCGACATCGTGGAGGTGGTGGAGCGCGCACTGCTCAGTCGCGCCGATGCGCAGGCTGCAGCGACAGACGCGTTGTCTGCGCCGGTCGAGGACGACGATGCACTGGTTGGCCACAGCCCGGCGATGCGCACCGTGCACAAGCGCATCGGCTTGGCGGCCGCCTCTGATCTGCCGGTGCTGATCACCGGGGAAACCGGCACCGGCAAAGAATTGGCGGCACGCGCGCTGCATCGCGCCAGCCCGCGCGCCAGTGCGCCATTCGTTGCAGTCAACTGCGCGGCCATTCCGCTGGAGTTGATGGAGAGCGAGCTGTTCGGCCATCGCAAGGGTGCGTTTTCCGGCGCCAGCAGCGACCGACGCGGGCTGATTCGCGAAGCCGATGGCGGCACGTTGTTTCTGGACGAAATCGGCGACATGCCATTGCCGATGCAGGCCAAGCTGCTGCGTTTCCTGCAGGAAGGCGAGGTGACGCCATTGGGTGGCAGCGGCCCGCAGAAGGTGGATGTGCGGGTGCTGGCCGCCACCCATCGCGACCTGGCGGCCTGCGTGGCCGACGGGCGCTTTCGTAGCGATCTGCGTTACCGCCTCAATGTGGTGCCGATCGAACTGCCGCCATTGCGCGAGCGTGGCCAGGACATCCTGTTGCTGGCGCAGCACTTCCTGAGCGCCAATGCAGCGCGTGCGCAGAGCCTGTCGCCGGCCGCGCAGGAGCGCCTGCTCGCGCACCGCTGGCCTGGCAATGTGCGCGAATTGCGCAACGTCATGCAGCGCAGCCAGGTGTTGGTGCGTGGCGCCAGCATCGATGCGGCGGATCTGGAGGAAGCGCTGGGCGAGGCTGGCGAGGCGCCGCCAAATGGTGCATCGGCGTTGACCGGCACCCTGCCCGAAGCGGTGGCGCAGCTGGAAAAACGGATGATCCAGTCGGCGCTGGAACAGAGCCAGGGCAATCGGGCAGAGGCCGCGCGCCGGTTGGGGATCCACCGGCAATTGCTCTATCGCAAGCTGGAGGAATACGGCTTGTGACACGCGCGCACGCGTCGAATGCAGATTGCGCGACAGCTGTCCCCAAACCGGACAGGGTGGATGAAATACAGACGTCTCTCTTCGGCTGTCGGCCAATGAAAGTCATTTAAAAACAATTACTTATCAATTGGCACGATTGCTGCTTTGCCTCTGGTACGCGGCCCCTTCCCGCCGCGCAGGAGACATCCCCATGATGCGTCAGACTGTTCTTGCAATTGCCCTGGCCTGCACCATCGGCGCCGCCGCCGCACAAGTGGCCGCCCCGCCGCCGCCGCCGGCTCCCAATGGCCCGATCGGCGGTCCGCCGGCCCCGCCGACCCCGGTCGCCGCCACACCGGTGAGCGTGAGCGGTACCGTCGAGCGCTTCCTGCTCAATCCCAATGGCGACGTCGACGGACTGTGGCTGCGCGACGGCACCCAGGTCGGGTTTCCGCCGCATCTGTCCAGCGAGGTGAAGGCGGCCGTCCGTGCCGGCGACAGTGTCGTCGTGAAGGGCTTCCGCCTGGGCAATCTGCCAGTGCTGCAGGTCAGTTCGATCCGCTCCGGCCGTAGCGGCCGCGAGGTGGTCGACCGCCCGCCGACCTTCGGCGCGGCCCCGCCACCGCCGCCGACCCCCGGCCAGCTGACCCCGTTGCAGTCCGATGGCACGATCCAGCGCCTGGTCTATGGGCCTGCCGGCGAGATCAATGGTGCGCTGGTCAGCGATGGCACGGTGGTGCGGATGCCGCCGCATCTGGCGCTGCAGTTTGCCGACCTGCTGCGCGCGGGGGCACCGCTGAGCGCCAGCGGCCTGGGTGTGGCCACCCCGGACGGCCGTGCGATCGAGGCGACCCAGTTGGGGCGTGATCGCTCCTCGCTGCGCGCGCTGTTCACCGCGCCGCGTCCGGACGGCCCGCTGCCGCCGCCCCCGCCGGGCACTCCAGTCCCGCCGGCCGGCCGTTGAGTCGTACCACCCCTGTCTTGTTCGTTGGTTTCCTCCGCTGGTCACGCAGCCGCGTGGCCAGCGGCTTGACCGGCAATGCCGGTCCTTTTTCGGAGTAACACCATGCATTGGGTCGACCCTGATTTCCTCCCCGCCACCCGCGGCACCCTGGCGCGTTTCCTGCTCAACCCCAAGGCCGATATCGACGGCCTGCTGCTCACCGATGGCACCGAAGTGCACACCCCGCCGCATCTGTCCGAGGCGCTGCTGAAGGCGCTCAAGCCGGGCAGCGCGCTCACCGTGCGTGGCCTCAAGCCGCGCGACGTGGAGATGTTGGTGGCGTTGGCAATCGATCCGGAAGGTGGCAAGCGCATCCTCGATGAAGGCCCGCATGGGCCGCATGCCAAGCCCAAGCCCAAGCCCAAGCCACCCGGCAAACCGCCCAAGCCGGAAGTGGCCCAGCACAGCGGCACCATCACCCGGTTGCTGCATGGTCCGCACGGGCAGGTGCATGGCGTGCTGCTGGACGATGCGGTCACGGTGCGGTTTCCGCCGCATGCCGGTGGCGACTTCGCCAAACAGCTGGTGGTCGGCAAGCCACTGGTGGCCGAAGGCGAGACCAAGGCCACGCCGCACGGTGTACTGATCCATGCCCATGCCTTGGGTGGCAAGGCGGCGACGCTGAAGCAGATCGAGCATCCGCCGCACGGGCCCGCGCACAAACCCAAGCCCAAGCCCAAACACTAGGAGCCGGACATGCGGCCACCGCGCGCCACTGAGATGCTTGCCCCCTGGTCTGCCACGTGCGCCTTCGTGCGCGCTCGCAGTGGAGCATTGCCATGCCGATGACCAGGACCAGGCCCCGTGGCACGCGCGCGCTGGAAGCACTGCATTTCAGCGTGGCCGATGTGCAGGACGGGCTGGGGCCGTTCCTCAGCGTGTTCCTGCAATCCAAAGGCTGGTCGGTGGCGGCGATCGGCACGGTGATGAGCGTGGGCGGCATCGCCGGCATGCTCGCCACCACACCGGCCGGTGCGCTGGTCGATGCCACCCGGCGCAAACGCGCCGTGGTGGTGATCGGTTGCCTGGCGATCCTGCTGGCCACCGCCTTGATCTGGCTGCAGCCCACCTCTTCCGGCGTGGTCGCCGCACAGATCGCCTCGGCGTTGGCGGCGGCCGGCATCGGCCCGGCATTGACGGGCATTACCCTGGGGCTGGTGCACGCGCGCGGTTTCGACCATCAACTGGCGCGCAACCAGGTGGCCAACCATGCCGGCAACGTGCTGGCCGCGGTGCTGGCTGGCTGGTTGGGATGGCGTTATGGCTTTGCCGCAGTGTTCCTGCTGACCGCATTTTTCGGCGCCCTGGCGCTGGTGGCCGTGCTGGCGATTCCGGCTGCGGCCATCGACCACCGCGCAGCACGCGGTCTTGCGAGCAACGACGGTGGCGATGCGCTGAGTGGGTGGCGCGTGCTGCTGACGTGCCGCCCGTTGGCGCTGCTGGCGGTGACGCTGGGGCTGTTCCATCTGGGCAATGCGGCGATGCTGCCGCTGTACGGCATGGCGATCGTGGCGGCGCATGCCGGCGACCCGAGTGCGTTGACGGCCACCACCATCGTGGTGGCACAGGCCACGATGGTGGTGGTCGCGCTGCTGGCGATGCGCTGGATCCGTGTGCACGGGCACTGGTGGGTGCTGCTGGTGGCGTTCATGGCCCTGCCGTTGCGTGCCTTGGTGGCGGCATCGGTGATCCATGGCTGGGGCGTGTTTCCGGTGCAGATCCTCGATGGGCTCGGCGCCGGCCTGCAAAGCGTGGTGGTGCCGGCGCTGGTCGCACGCTTGTTGCAAGGCACCGGGCGCGTCAATGTCGGCCAGGGCGCGGTGATGACGGTGCAGGGCGTCGGTGCGGCACTGAGTCCGGCGTTCGGTGGCTGGTTGGCGCATGCCTTCGGTTATCGCATCGCGTTTCTGACCTTGGGTGCGATCGCGCTGCTGGCGGTGGCCTTGTGGGCCGGCTGTCGCGGCATGTTGCAGGCAGGGGCCTCCGTGCAGGCCGAGACAATGCTGTGACCGATGCGCAGTGCGCGCACGAAGGTGGCTACCGATCGCTGGCCGTTGCGGCTTGCGCGGTATCGACCGCACTGCGCCGGCGAGGGTGAGCAAGTGCGATCTGATCCGGGGCGTGTCCTGTCGGCCAGGAGGCCCGGCATACGCGCAGATGACGCGGCGCGCAGCATCGCTTCGTTAATCCGGATCGATGCAGTGTCTATCGCCGTCGAACGATGACAGCCGACACCGATGAGGCGTCTTGGCGAGATATCAGGTGCGACAGCCAGGATCTCACCGCGCATGTGGCAATGCGGCCTGGCAGCGGGCAGGTAGGCGCATGTCGTTGCGCACAGTTCCGGCTATTGCGTGCTACTGGCCGCCAGCGAAATTCCATTGCCGCCAGGCTTCGAACACCATCACCGCAACGGTGTTGGACAGATTGAGGCTGCGGTTGTCCGGGCGCATCGGCAGACGTAGCCGGTGCTGCGGCGGAATCGACTCCAGCACCTCGGCCGGTAGGCCGCGGGTTTCCGGACCGAACAAAAACGCATCGCCATCGGCGAACTGCGGTGTGTCGTAGCGCACCGTACTGCGGGTGCTCAGTGCGAATACGCGCTTGGGCGCGATCGCGGCCAGTGCGCTGGGCAGGTCGGCGTGCACCTGCAATGGTGCGTATTCGTGGTAGTCCAGGCCGGCGCGCTTGAGCTGCTTGTCGCTGAGGTCGAAGCCGAGCGGCTCGATCAGGTGCAGGCGCGCGCCGGTATTGGCGCACAAGCGAATCACATTGCCCGTATTGGGCGGAATTTCGGGCTGAAACAGGATGACATCGAGGACAGGTGCTGACATGCGCGCAAGTGTAGCTGCGCGTGCGCTTAAAGGCTGATGGCGGCGTTGACCAGCGCTTCCAGTTCGGCCGGCGAGGGCTGCAGTTGCGGCGTCGGCAGGTTCACGATGACCTGCCCCATCAGTGCACCGATGGCGCCAGCTGCCTGGCTGGAGGCGCTCTGCGCGCTGGCGGCGGCGCTGCGTACCACCAGGTCGGCACGCTGCTCGGCCGAAGGGCGCACCTGCACCGCCGCCAAGGTGACGATGCGCGGGCCGGCCTGTTCGGAGGCCAGGGCGGCCAATTGCTCGGCCGAGGGGCGCACCTGCACGGCGGCCAGGGTGTGGATGCCGCTGTCGCGTTCCAGTGTCTGCTGGGCGAGCTGGTCGGCGGCCGGGCGAACCTGCACGGTCTCCACGGTGGTCAGGTTGGTGGCCTGGGCAAAGCCGGCCAAGGTGGCGCCAGCGAACAGGGCGGTGGAGAGGGCGATGCGCAGGGTCTGGGTCTTCATGGCGAGGTCTCTTGGTGTTGTTAGGCAGTGGTGTGGTAGTAAGGTAGTACACCGTTTCGGTATGCACAAGGACTTTTGCATGACTTTTGATTTTGTTCAGCGAAAAGTCAGTTCCAGGTGCGGCCCGTGGTTGCGAAATAAAGCAGAGCAAACGGTGTGCCAACTAAAGATCATTGTTTTTGAAGGGTTTTCAGACGGGTAGAGGTGTCCGCGTCCGGACACCCGGACGCGTTGCACGGCGGCGGACATCGCGCTCGAACGGGTACCCGCGCTCAAGGCAAGGCGGTTCGGCGCGCTGAATGGGTGGATTGCGTGTGCTACCGCGCACCGGATCGCCAGCAGGCAACTGCGGCACAATCCGGCTTTCCCCACAGGTGTGATGACTTATGCGCGTGCTGATGCTGTCTGTTCTGGTTGCCACCTCCACTGCGGCGTGCACCTGGGTGCCGATCGAACAAAGCGGCAAAAGCGTGCGGGTGCTGCCCGCAGGCCCTGTGCCAGCGGGGTGTCAGCAGCAGGGCGAAGTGGTGGTGACGGTCAAGAGCAAGGTCGGCTTCTACAACCGCAACCCGCTGCGCGTGCAGGAAGAGCTGGAAACGCTGGCGCGCAACGAGGCCCCCGGCGCCAACGCCAATGCGGTGCAGGCGCAAGGCCAGCCGGCCGACGGCAGCCAGCGTTTCAACGCCTTCCGCTGCCCGCCGCGCTGAACCGTTGGGCTGGGGCGCAGGCGTTTCAAATGTAAAGATGCGGTAAAACCAGCCAGCGGCTAGACTAGCGCCCCCTCGCCTGACGCCATGGCGCTACTTCGATGCTCTTCCAGAATGTCTCCATCGCGGGACTGGCGCATGTTGATGCGCCGCACACGCTGACTTCCAAGGAAATCAACGAACGCCTGCAACCGACCTACGACCGCCTCGGGATCAAGACCGACGTGTTGGGCGACGTTGCCGGTATCCATGCACGGCGCTTGTGGGACCAGGATGTCCAGGCCTCGGACGCCGCCACCCAGGCCGCGCGCAAGGCGCTGATCGACGCCGGTATCGGCATCGAGAAGATCGGCCTGCTGGTCAACACCTCGGTGAGTCGCGACTACCTGGAGCCGTCCACGGCGTCCATCGTGTCCGGCAACCTGGGCGTGGGCGACCACTGCGTTACCTTCGACGTGGCCAACGCCTGCCTCGCCTTCATCAATGGCATGGACATCGCCGCGCGCATGCTCGAGCGCGGCGAGATCGACTATGCCTTGGTCGTGGATGGCGAAACTGCCAACCTGGTGTACGAAAAGACCCTCGAGCGCATGACCTCGCCGGACGTCACCGAGGAGGAGTTCCGCAACGAACTTGCCGCGCTGACCCTGGGGTGCGGTGCAGCAGCCATGGTCATGGCGCGTACCGAGCTGGTGCCCGACGCCCCGCGCTACAAGGGCGGCGTGACCCGCTCGGCCACCGAGTGGAACAAGCTATGCCGGGGCAACCTGGACCGCATGGTCACCGATACCCGCTTGCTGTTGATCGAAGGCATCAAGTTGGCCCAGAAGACCTTCATGGCCGCGCGCCAGGTGCTGGGTTGGGCGGTGGACGAGCTGGACCAGTTCGTCATCCATCAGGTCAGCCGCCCCCACACCGCCGCCTTCGTGAAGTCGTTCGGCATCGACCCGGCCAAGGTCATGACCATCTTCGGCGAGCACGGAAACATCGGTCCGGCCTCGGTGCCGATCGTGTTGAGCAAGCTCAAGGAGCTGGGCCGCCTGAAGAAGGGCGACCGCATCGCGCTGCTGGGCATCGGCTCGGGCTTGAATTGCTCGATGGCGGAAGTGGTTTGGTGATGCGTGGTTGCACGGCATGCCTTGCTGCATGCCGTGCAACCTCGCCGCTTAAGAAAAAAAGTGCTATCTAAGTTTCCTTGCAAGAACCATTGCTGCCTGTAAGGAAAGAAGATGCCGCATCGCACGACTGGGCATTATGTTGCCGGAGCCCTTGCCGGCAGCCGCTATCAAGCGTTCGTGCCCAGCCCACTGCCGCCGGAGCCGGCATTGGACTTCTCCCTGGTTGCGTTGGTTGCGCGCAAGGAGCTTGCCGATCAGGCATTGGGGCGATTGGATGGCATCACGCTGATGCTGCCGGACCCGGAGCTTTTCCTCTATCAGTACGTGCGCAAGGAAGCCTTGCTGTCATCCCAGATCGAGGGGACGCAATCGTCACTTTCGGATTTGCTGTTGTTCGAAATGGACGCGGCACCGGGCGTCCCCATCGACGATGTTGAGGAAGTCTCCAACTACGTTGCTGCCCTCAATCATGGTCTGCGTCGCCTGCGAGAGGACGATTTTCCGCTATCGCTGCGGTTGATCCGCGAAATGCATGCGTTGCTGCTGCAGGGTGGCCGCGGCGCCAGCAAGCAGCCCGGCGAGTTCCGTCGCAGTCAGGTATGGGTAGGAGGGGCATCGCCCGCACTCGCCCATTTCGTTCCGCCACCGCCAGATGCACTGCCCGATACGCTAGCGGCACTCGAACAGTTTCTGCATGCGTCGCAGGGCCAGATGCCCTCGTTGGTGAAAGCTGCCCTTGCGCACGTGCAGTTCGAGACCATCCATCCTTTCAGCGATGGCAACGGAAGGCTGGGACGGCTCCTGATTACCCTGATTCTGTGTAGCGAAGGTGTGCTGCGAGAGCCGAGCCTGTACCTCAGCCTGTATTTCAAGCGGCGCCGCGCCGATTACTATGACCGCCTCAACGCAGTCCGGCTCAATGGCGACTGGGAAGGGTGGCTGGGTTTCTTTCTGGACGGCGTGGCCGAAACCGCCCAGCAAGCTGTCGATACTGCACAGCGGTTGCTGGCGCTGTTGGCGCGCGATCGTGCACGCATCGCAGCGCTAGGCCAGCGAGCAGGCAATGTGGGCTTGGTGTTTGAGCAATTCGCGCGGCGTGTGGTGCTGGCGGTACCGCAGGTTGCGCCGCACCTGTCGCTGAGTGTGCCGACCATTCGCGCAGCGGTACGCACGCTGCAAGAGTTGGACATCGTCAACGAACTCACAGGCCAGCAGCGGCATCGCATCTTTGCCTATCAGGCGTATCTCGACATCCTCAGCGAAGGCGCGCAACCGCTGTGAGCGATTTCCTCGCACACCACTGTTGCAAACAGTTCAACCTTGCAGCGATGGTGAGGTGCGATGTCTTAGACGAATCGCCAGACGCATTTCAGTCCCTGCTTTACATCGAGAGATCATGAACTACCCCGGCTATCCCTTTCCCCCCAAGCGCCTTGAGGTGCGCCCCGGCGTTGCGATGTCGTATCTGGACGAAGGCCCGCGCGATGGCGAGGTGGTTGTCATGCTGCACGGCAATCCGTCGTGGAGCTATTTGTGGCGGCATCTGGTGAGCGGCCTGTCCGATCGCTACCGCTGTATCGTGCCCGATCACATCGGCATGGGGCTGTCCGACAAGCCGGACGATGCGCCCGACGCGCAGCCGCGCTATGACTACACGCTGCAATCGCGCGTGGACGATCTGGACACCTTGTTGCGGCATCTGGGCATCACCGGGCCGGTGACGCTGGCGGTGCACGATTGGGGCGGCATGATCGGTTTCAGCTGGGCGTTGTCGCATCACGCGCAGGTCAAGCGGCTGGTCATCACCAACACGGCTGCGTTCCCGCTGCCGGCGGAAAAGCCGATGCCATGGCAGATTGCGATGGGCCGGCACTGGCGGCTGGGCGAGTGGTTCATCCGCACGTTCAATGCGTTCTCGTCCGGCGCTTCATGGTTAGGCGTGTCGCGGCCGATGCCGTCGGATGTCCGCCGTGCGTATGTGGCGCCGTACAACACCTGGCGCAATCGCATCTCCACCATCCGCTTCATGCAGGACATTCCGCTGTCGCCGGCCGACAAGGGTTGGTCGCTGCTGGAGCGCTCGGCGCAGGCGCTGCCTTCGTTCGCCGATCGCCCGGCCTTCATTGCCTGGGGCCTGCGCGACATTTGCTTCGACAAACATTTCCTGGCCGGCTTTCGCAAGGCGCTGCCACAGGCCGAAGTGACCGCATTCGACGATGCCAATCACTATGTGCTGGAAGACAAGCACGAGGTGCTGGTGCCGGCGATTCGCGCGTTTCTGGAGCGCAATCGGCTGTAGCGCACTGCGCCGGCAGCAGCGTGCGGCTACGCGTCAGCTCACTGCACGCAATGACTGGAATGACTGCATCGACATCCGATGCAGCGCACCGGTCATCTCGGCCAGATGCCTGCCGAGGCTGTTGCGAGCACAACACAGGTGCTGCGCTACGGCGTTACACCGGCGGCAGCGGGTTGCGTTGCGCGTCGTCCACGCCGACCCAATCGGCATCGGTCAATGCGTGCAGGCCATGCGCCAAGCGCGATTTATCGCATTGCGCACTGCGCTGCCCGAATTCCAGCGAGGCCGGCACGGCCGCGCAGGACGACGGGCGGCGGTCGTGGATGCTGCAGCGGCTGTAGCGACCGATGTCTGCGTCCAGCGCGATACAACGCGGCTGCGATTGCGAGGTGCCGCGCATCGCCCGCTCATGCGTGCGTAGCGCCTCGGTCAGCTCGATCGGCACCCTGCCGCCCAATGCGGGATCGGCTTCGCTCCAATGGAAACTGACGCGGAAATAGGCGCAGCAGGCGCCGCAGGTAAGGCAGGGGTGTGCCATGGAATGCCGGGCCTGGCGCGGCGAAATCGCGTGGGAAGCGCGGCATTTTGACCGAACCGCGCCGCGATACAAGTAGCGTGCTGCGGTGACCGGTTAGCGATTCAGATGCGCTCCGCCACGCCCGGGTACGCGGCGCTCCGCAGGTGCCATAGCGCTCTGGCATGCGCTGCGAACGCGTTGCGGCGGTTGGGTCGGCCACTGCCGCGCATCGATGCGTCATGCCGCCGCACGATGATGAGCCGCGCTTTCGCCCGCGTCGCGCGTTGCCTTCAGGCAGCCTGCAAGCGGCCGGCGCCATCGGCGCATGGGTGATAATGCGCCGATGACGACCCTCTGCAATATCGCGGCCACCCTTCCGCAACTGGCGCGCGAGCGCCCCGACCAGATCGCCATCCGTTGCCCGGGCGGTCGCGGCGCCAATGGGTTTGCCGCCTACGATGTGACCTTGAGCTATGCCGAGCTGGATGCGCGCAGCGATGCGATTGCCGCCGGCCTGGCACGCCACGGCATCGGTCGCGGCGCGCGTGCGGTGGTGATGGTGCGGCCGTCGCCGGAATTCTTCCTGCTGATGTTCGCCTTGTTCAAGGCTGGCGCGGTACCGGTGCTGGTGGACCCCGGCATCGACAAACGTGCGCTCAAGCAGTGTCTGGACGAAGCGCAGCCGCAGGCATTTATCGGCATTGCGCTGGCGCAGCTGGCGCGTCGCCTGTTGCGCTGGGCGCGCTCGGCAACGCAGATCGTTACCGTCGGCGGACGTTACGGCTGGGGTGGAGTCACGCTGGCGCGGGTGGAGCGCGATGGCGCCGGCGCAGGCAGCCAGCTGGCCGACACCGCGCCGGACGATGTGGCGGCGATCCTGTTCACCAGCGGCTCGACCGGCGTGCCCAAGGGGGTGGTGTATCGCCACCGGCATTTCGTTGGCCAGATCGAATTGCTGCGCAACGCATTCGGCATGCAGCCCGGCGGGGTGGATCTGCCGACGTTTCCGCCGTTCGCCTTGTTCGATCCGGCGCTGGGGCTGACCTCGGTGATTCCGGACATGGACCCAACGCGCCCGGGCAGCGCCGATCCGCGTAAGTTGCACGATGCGATCAACCGCTTCGGCGTGACGCAGTTGTTCGGTTCGCCCGCCTTGATGCGCGTGCTGGCCGACTATGGGCAGCCGCTTCCCAACGTGCGCCTGGCGACTTCCGCCGGTGCGCCGGTGCCACCGGATGTGGTGGCGAAGATCCGCGCGCTGCTGCCGGCCGATGCGCAGTTCTGGACCCCGTACGGCGCCACCGAGTGCCTGCCGGTGGCCGCGATCGAAGGGCGCACCCTGGACGCCACGCGCGCCGCCACCGAGGCTGGTGCCGGCACCTGTGTGGGCCATGTCGTGCCGCCCAACCAGGTGCGCATCATCGCCATCGACGATGCGGCCATTGCCGACTGGAGCGGCGTGCGCGAGCTGGCGACCGGTGAGGTCGGCGAGATCACCGTCGCCGGGCCCACCGCCACCGATACCTATTTCAACCGTGATGCGGCCACGCGCATCGCCAAGATCCGCGAATGCTGCAGCGATGGCAGCGAGCGTGTCGTGCACCGCATGGGCGATGTCGGATATGTCGACGCCGAAGGGCGCTTGTGGTTCTGCGGGCGCAAGACCCACCGCGTGGAAGCCGCCAGCGGCCCGCTGTACACCGAACAGGTGGAGCCGGTGTTCAACGTGCATCGGCAGGTGCGGCGCACCGCGCTGGTTGGCGTAGGTGCGCCCGGACAACAGCAACCGGTGCTGTGCGTGGAGTTGCAGCCGGGGGTGTCTGCGTCGGCGTTCGCACAGGTGGAAAGCGACCTGCGCGCGCTGGGCGCTGCCCACCCGCACACCGCAGGCGTCACGCGTTTCCTGCGCCATTCCGGCTTTCCGGTCGACATCCGCCACAACGCCAAGATCGGCCGCGAAACGCTGGCGGTCTGGGCTGCGCAGCAGCTGCATAAGCGCGGCTGACAACAGGTAGCGCGCAGTGGTCAGTCGGGCGTGGAGGGGGCACTCAGAACGGCAGTGAGCGGTACATGCCGATTCCGGCAACGTCCACGCCCGACTGACGTGAGCGCAGGCATGTGTTGGCCGTTCCTGGTCGTCGACGTCCAGACTGCATGGCTACGCGTCGACGAGCAGATCGCCAAGTCGGGTGTGGCCGGCTATGGTGTCGTCCCTCAGAGGCGAGGTGTGGTGCGATGAAGGTATTGGTGACCGGTGGTGGCGGCTTTCTTGGCCAGGCGTTGTGCCGCGGCCTGCGCGCGCGTGGGCACGAGGTGGTGAGCTTCCAGCGCGGCGATTACCCGGTGCTGCAACGCCTGGGCGTGGGCCAGATTCGCGGCGACCTGGCCGACCCGCAGGCGGTGCGGCATGCCTTCGCCGGTATCGATGCGGTGTTCCACAATGCCGCCAAGGCCGGCGCATGGGGCAGTTACGACAGCTATCACCAGGCCAATGTGGTGGGTACGCAGAACGTGATCGAGGCCTGTCGCGCCAATGGCGTGCCGCGGCTGATCTATACCTCCACGCCCAGCGTCACCCATCGCGCCACCAACCCGGTGGAAGGACTCGGTGCCGATGAAGTGCCGTATGGCGACGATCTGCGCGCCGCCTACGCGGCGACCAAGGCCATTGCCGAACGTGCAGTGCTGGCCGCCAACGATGCCCAGTTGGCGACAGTGGCACTGCGACCGCGCCTGATCTGGGGGCCGGGCGACAATCATTTGTTGCCGCGCCTGGCAGCGCGTGCGCGTGCCGGGCGGCTGCGCATGGTCGGCGATGGCGGCAATCTGGTCGACAGCACGTACATCGACAACGCCGCGCAGGCGCATTTCGATGCGTTCGAACACCTTGCCGTGGGCGCTGCCTGCGCGGGCAAGGCGTACTTCATTTCCAACGGCGAACCGCTGCCGATGCGCGAGTTGCTCAATCGATTGCTGGCTGCGGTGGATGCGCCGGCGGTCACGCGCTCGCTGTCGTTCAACACCGCCTACCGCATCGGTGCGGTGTGCGAAACGCTATGGCCACTGTTGCGTCTGCCAGGCGAAGTGCCGTTGACGCGTTTTCTGGTGGAACAGCTGTGTACGCCGCATTGGTACAGCATGGAGCCGGCACGTCGCGACTTCGGCTATGTACCGCGCATCAGCATCGAAGAAGGCCTGCAACGGCTGCGATCCTCATCATCCAACGACATCGCCATCACCCGATAAAGACCGGCATATCCACAAGATACGTCTGCGCCGATTCGGCACGACAACTTCTGGATACCTTGCCATGCTGCATTACGCCATCATCTTCTTCGTCATCGCCATCATCGCTGCTGTGCTGGGCTTTAGCGGTATCGCCGGTGCGGCGACCAACATCGCCTGGATCCTGTTCGTGGTGTTCCTGATCCTGGCAGTGATCTCGATGTTCCGTCGCGGCAAGGTATAACGCTTCGCTGCGATACGTCACGGCAGCGGCGCTGCCGGTTGGCGCTCACAGGGCTCGCGTCCGCAAGGACGCGGGCCCTGTGCGTTATGGCGGAATATGACCGGGTTTTGGCTGATGACAGCTGTTTTCCAGACACCGCACATGCTTGCCATTGGCCAGCACGGCATCGCCGATCGCGCAAACTCCAGCGGCCGATGCAGCGCCATCAAGGCGGGGTTGGCCAGCATCAGATTGACCTCGCACACCAGCCGCCGCTGTCTTACTGCATGTGGCTGACGGATGAGTTCGTCATGCAGCTGCGTAGCAGATCGCGCCGACGTGCATGCGCGCCATCACGATGCGATCGACATACACAACGCGTGCAAAGCGATCAGCCATCCCCCCCCCCCGAAATTCGCAGCGGCATGAGGCGCGTCCTGGTCCAGCGCGAGCAGCAAGCCGTCAGCCGGCGCGGCGATGCGGGCATGCCAGGCCATTGCCAGCAACGCAGTGAGGCCATCGGCATCGAGCAAAGACAGTCCGTTGGAATGTGCGTTGTTGAGTGCAAGCGCCGCGTCGTGGTCGTGCGGCTTATGGCATGTAGCGGCGGCAGCGCCATCAATGCGGTTGAACCGCACTGCGCAGCAAGTGGTCGTCGGCATGCCGTTCTAGAGCGAGCTCAATCAACCGCGTGATCAGGCCGCGATAGTCCAGCCCGCTTGCTTGCCACAATTTCGGATACATGCTGATGCGGGTAAAGCCCGGCAGCGTGTTGATCTCGTTGATCACGATGCGTCCATCGGCGCACAGAAAGACATCCACGCGCGCCATACCTGCACAGTCCAGCGCTTGGTAAGCCTGCACTGCGATTTGCTGGATGCGCTGCTGGGTCCGCGCATCGATGTCGGCCGGGATCACGATCTCTGCGCCGTGTTCGCTGATGTATTTGGTCTGATACGAATAGAACGCGTCGTGCACCACCACCTCGCCGCAGACGCTGGCCTGGGGTGCGGCGTTGCCCAACACGGCGCATTCGATTTCGCGCCCGGCAATGGCCGCTTCCACCAGCACCTTGTGGTCGTAGGCCAATGCCAAGGCGAGTGCAGCGGGGAACTGGTCGGCGCTGCGCACCTGGCTGACGCCGACCGACGAGCCCTGGTTGGCCGGTTTGACGAACAGCGGCAAGCCCAACTGCGCGATCAACGCATCCACATCGGCCATTGCGGCGGTGTGGCGGTTGAAGCAGGCGAACGGCGCCACCGCCAGCCCTGCATCGCGCAACACGCGCTTGGCCATGTCCTTGTCCATCGCGACTGCCGAGCCGAGCACGCCGGAACCGACGAACGGCAGGTTGGCCATGCGCAGCAACCCCTGCAGCGAGCCGTCTTCGCCCAGGGTGCCGTGCACGATGGGAAATACCACATCGATCTGCGCCAGCGCCTGCTCCGGCTGGATCGGCCGTACCTGCTGCTGGTGCGCGCCCGGCAGCAGCGCCACGCCGCGACCGCTGCGATGCAGCGCGATGCGCGCCGGGTCGTCGGCATGCAGCAGGAAGCTGTCGGAGTTGTTGATGTGCCACTGGCCTTGCTTGTCGATACCGATCAGCAACGGCTCGAAGCGTTGCGGGTCCAGCGCATCCAGGATATTGCGCGCCGATTGCAACGAGACCTCGTGCTCGGCCGATTTGCCGCCGAAGATGAGGCCGACCCGGATCTTGCGCATTGTCTACTCCTGCCACCTGCGTGATGAGGTCGCCAGCATGCCCGCGGCAGGCGTGCCGAAGGAAGTCCTGCATGATCGACGCACGCGGCGTGGCCACAAGGCGCCCTGCCATGATCGCCACCCCAGCCTCCGGCTTGCACGTGCCACACCGCCGTCAAGCAGCTGCGACATGCAGGGGCGGTAGAATGCGGGCATGCCCGGATCACTCTTCAACTCCCTCAAGCCGCTCGCCGGCCAGGCCCTGCAGGCAGCGCTCAACCGTGCGCTGGCGCTGGACCCGGATACCCGCGACGCCCTGCTGCCGCTGGAAGGCCAGCGCATCGCGTTGACCCTGGAGGCGCCTGCGCTGGCCCTGCAGATTCGCGTGCACGAGCGCCGGTTGCTGGTCGGCCCGGTCGATCAGGCACAGGAACCCGACCTAGCGGTGCGCAGCAGCCTGGCCGGCTTGCTCGGGCAACTGCCGTTTCTGGCCAATGCACGTCGCACCGGCGCGCCGGCCGGTCGGCTTAAGGTTTCCGGCGATGCCGAACTGGCGCGCCAGCTGCAGCAACTGGCCGGCCGCTTCGACCCGGATTGGCAGTTGCCGTTCGTTGCGGTGTTCGGCGACATCCTGGGCGTGCAGATCGCCGGCGCGGTGCGCGCAGCGCTGCAGCAGGCACGGCGCAGTGCGGTGGATCTGGCGCAGAGCGCGGCCGAATTCGTCACCGAAGAATCGCGCGATGTGGTGCCGCGCGCCGAGCTCGAGGCGTTCTACGACGACGTGGACGAACTGCGCGATGACGTCGAACGGCTGGCCGCGCGCGTGAGCCGCCTGCGTGCGAGCGGAGGCGCGGCATGAAGGCGATCCTGCGGGCCAGCCGCATCGGCCGGGTGATCCTGCGCTATCGCCTGGACGCCTTGCTGGAAGGCACCCCGGCCGAGCGCTGGCTGCGTTTGGCCAAACCCTTCGTGCCGCGTGCCAGCGCCGAAATCGCCGCGCAATCGCGCGGTGCGCGGCTGCGCCTGGCGCTGCAGGAGCTGGGGCCGATCTTCGTCAAGTTCGGGCAGATTCTGTCCACCCGGCGCGATCTGATTCCGGCCGACGTGGCCGAAGAACTCACCTTGCTGCAGGACCGGGTCAAGCCATTCGATGGCCAGGCCGCGCGCCTGATCGTCGAAGCCGCACTCGGCCTGCCGGTGAGCGTGGCGTTTGCCAGCTTCGATACCGTGCCGCTGGCCTCGGCGTCCATTGCGCAGGTGCATGCAGCCACGTTGCCGCCCGATGCCAACGGCGTGCGCCGCGAAGTGGTGGTCAAGGTGCTGCGCCCGGAGATCGAGCGCCAGATCGATGCCGATATCGCGTTGCTGCACTCGCTGGCCACCTTGGTCGAGCGCACCCACCCGCGTGCCGACAAGATCCGTCCGCGCGAAGTGGTGGCCGAGATCGAAGGCACGCTGGCCGCCGAACTGGATCTGCAGCGCGAAGGCGCCAACGCCAGCGTGTTGCGCCGGTTCTGGGAAGGCTCGGACGATCTGTATGTGCCGGAAGTGATCTGGTCGCACACTGCCGAGCGCGCGCTCACGCTGGAGCGCGTGTACGGCATTCCGTCCGACGACATCGCCAAGCTCGACGCGGCCGGCATCGATCGCAAGGCGCTCGCGGCCAAAGGCGTGCGCGTGTTCTACACCCAGGTATTTCGCGACAACTTCTTCCACGCCGATGCGCACGCCGGCAACATCTGGGTCGATTCGGATCCGGAACGCCGCCTCAATCCGCGCTTCATCGCGCTGGATTTCGGCATCATGGGCCAGCTCTCGCAGGAAGATCAGTACTACCTGGCGGAGAACTTCATGGCGATCTTCCATAAGGATTACCGCCGCATGGCCGAGTTGCACGTGGAGGCTGGCTGGATGCCCAGCAACGTGCGCATCGACGAACTGGAAGCGGCAGCGCGCTCGGTGTGCGAGCCGTATTTCACCCGCCCGCTGTCGGAGATTTCGCTGGCGCAGGTGCTGATCAAATTGTTCCGCGTGGCGCAGCGGTACGAGTTGACGTTGCAGCCGCAGCTGATCCTGCTGCAGAAAACGCTGCTCAATATCGAAGGCGTGGGCCGGCAACTGGATCCCAGGCTGGATATCTGGGCGGTGGCGCGACCGGTGCTCGAACGCATCCTGCGCGAGCGTTACAGCCCGCGCCGCGTGCTGCGCGAACTGAGCAAGCGTCTGCCGGAGATCATGACCCATGCGCCGGACATGCCGCGGCTGGTGCACAGCTGGCTGAAGCAGCAGGTGGAAGGCCGCCATCAGATCGCCATCCGCTCACCCGAACTGCTTGCCCTGGACCTGAGCCTGCGCAAGCTGCAAACCCGCGTGGTGACCGCCATCACCGGCAGTGGGTTACTGGTTGTCGCGGCCGTGCTGTACGGCCTACATCCGGATGGCTGGTATCTGGGCACGGTGCCGGTGTGGAGCTGGATCAGCGGCGGCGCCGGTTCGGCCGCGCTGCTGGTCGCCTGGTTGCGGCGATAGGAGACGACCATGTCCGACGCAACCGATGCCTTGGACGCAAGCACACCGGTTGCCGGGATTGCCGCGCTGGATGCGCCACCGCGCACGCAACATTCCAGCTATCCGCCGGTGTTCGCCGCGCAGATGGGCGGCCGCCAGAAGCGCGCACTGGGCGAGGTGTTCGGGCTGCGCAACTTCGGCGTCAACCTGACCACGCTGGCGCCGGGTGCGCGCTCGGCGCTGCGGCACGGGCATTCGCAGCAGGACGAATTCGTCTACATCGTCAGCGGCGCGCCCAGCCTGATCACCAACGCCGGCGAGCAGTTGCTGCAGCCGGGCATGTGCGTTGGCTTCCGCGCCGGTGATGGCGATGCGCATTGCCTGATCAATCGCAGCCAGGCGGTGGTGACGTACCTGGAAGTGGGTGACCGCAGCCCCGGCGATTGCGTGACCTATCCGGACGATGACCTGATGCTGGTCCCCATGGCGGATGGGCAGCGCGCGTACCGGCACAAGGACGGCACGCCCTACTGAGCGCGCGGGTGGTGGTCCATCTGTTGGCTTTGAATGATGCAACACGCCACGCCACGCCACGCTACGCGCATCGCCCGCTCTGACGCTGGCGTGGTTCGGTCGCGTGAGATGCGAAGCAGCCACCCGCGCATTGGGCAGGCATCAGCTGCGTGGTAGCGCGCAGCAACCGCACCGTACGAGCGGTGCGGGCCGCAGCCGTTGCCGTGCGCGTGGCCTGGCGACGACACAGTCGTTTGTTCGCTGCGGCAGCGCGGCGATGCAGTGGCATGCGGTGTCGGCGATGCGGATAATCCGCCGGTGAGCATATCCCCCAAACATCTGCAGATTCTCTACCAGGACGATGTCCTGGCCGTCGTCGACAAACCCGCCGGCCTGATGGTCCATGACAGCAAGCTGGCGCGTGGAGAGGACGACTTCCTGGCCGACCGCCTGCGCGAGCAGCTGGGCAAGCCGATCTTTTTGGTGCACCGGCTCGACCGCGCCACCAGCGGCTGCCTGCTGTTGGCCTTCGATCGCGACAGCGCCAGTGCGCTGGGCAAGGCTTTGATGGCCGGCGAGGTGGAGAAACATTACCTCACCGTCTGTCGCGGCTGGCCGGCCGAGGAGCGCTTCATCGTCGACCATGACCTGGACGGCGGTCCGGGCAAGCCGGTCAAGAAGCCGGCAGTGACGCATTTCCAGCGTCTGGCCACCGGCGAGCTGGAGATTCCTTCCACCGGGTTCACCACCTCGCGCTACGCACTGCTGCGCTGTCAGCCGCAAACCGGCCGCTTCCGGCAGATTCGCCGGCATATGAAGCATCTGTCGCATCACATGATCGGCGACACCAGCCACGGCGACGGCCGCCACAACCGCAGTTTCCGCATGCTCGGCATCCACCGCATGTTGCTGCACGCCGAACGCCTGGAATTTCCGCATCCGGCCGATGGCAGGCGCATCGGCGTCACCGCGCCGCTGGATGTCGAATTTTCCAAGGCCTGCGCGTTGTTTGGGTGGGAGATGGCGGGGTTGGGAGTCATGCAGACGGCGTGATGTGGCGTGCCTGGTTCGCAGATCGAGACGTTTACTCAGTCTGCTAGACATCTGCGCAAACGTCCCCTCACCCCAACCCCTCTCCCGCCAGCGGGAGAGGGGCTCAAGTGCGTGGGGCGGGAGAGGCGCTCGAGCGCGCCGCCCAATGCTCGCCTGCCGTGCTGCTTGCTTCCCCCGCTTGCGGGGGAAGGTGCCCGAAGGGCGGATGGGGGCCTGCTTGCAACAGGCGCTCTCCCGCGGGGAGAAGGAGGCACCGTGTTCTTCCGTCACCGAAAGGTAAAGCACCTCCGTCACCAACAACGCAATCCCACACCCATACTCGCACCCACACCCGTCGCAGCGATCACGCGGCCCACTCCCCAATCTCGATTCTCCAATCCCGCCTCTCAGGGCTTCTTGGCCGGCGCAGGTTCGTTGACGATCTTCTCCAGATCCTTCTGCAGGTCGGCAAACAGCGGCAGCATCCTTTGCTGGATGGCGCCCATCAGGTTCTGGGTCAGGGCGGGGGTCTTGTCGAGCAGGCTCTGGCCGGCCGAGCTCTCGTAGAACTCGGCCATGGCCAGCACGTCCTCGCGCGAGAACGAGCGCTTGTAGATATCCACATACATCGGCCGCAGTTCCGACCACGACAGCGCCTTGCGCACGGTCTGGCGGGTGCGTTCCTGGATGCGTTGCAGCTGCGCCTGTTGGTCGGCGTCGAGCTGGCGCTGTGCGGTGAGCTGGGCGAATTGCTGCTGCTGCAGTGCTTCGATCTGCGGCAGCATCGTGTCCAGCATGGTCTGCGCGCGCGAGGCGGCCAGCAGGCGGTTGATGTCGGCATCGCTGGGCGCTTGCGCCCACACGGCCGGGGCGGCCACGGCCAGCAGGGCCGACAGCAGCAGCCGGCGGGCAAGGCGGCGCGCGGCAGCGAGCGAAGAAGTAGGTGTCATCGGAGCATCCTGCAAACGGGGGACCGGCCGCAGCATACGGGAGCTGGCGTTCGCGCGCGCGTCCACGCCGCTGCCGATACAATCGGCGCACATGGCCAGCGACCCGATCCAGATCACCCCCAGCCTGACGATTCCGCTCAGCGAACTCGTCGAGCGCTTCGTGCGTGCCAGCGGCGCGGGCGGGCAGAACGTCAACAAGGTGTCCACTGCGGTGGAGCTGCGTTTCGACGTGGCGGGGTCGCCCTCGTTGCCCGAGCCCTTGCGGGCCCGGTTGCTGTCGCGGCGCGACCGCCGCATGACGGCCGACGGCGTGCTGGTGATCGACGCGCAACGCTTCCGCACCCAGGACCGCAACCGCGACGATGCGCGCGAGCGACTGGTCGAAATCATCAGTGCGTGCCTGTCGGTGCCCAAGCGCCGGGTCGCCACCAAACCGAGTCATGGTGCCAAGCTGCGGCGGCTGGATGCCAAGCGGGAACGCAGCCAAATCAAGCGTGGACGCTCGGCGTCCCACTGGGAGTAAGCGTGAGTCAAGCCGACCCGTCGTTGCCACCGGTAACACAGGCCAACATCCTGCTGCAGCCATCTCCGCCCCGGATGCCGCGCGCCCATGGCCGCTTCATCCGCTGGCTGGGCCGTACCGCCTTGCGCGTGACCGGCTGGCGCCTGCTCGGGCGGCTGCCCGACGAGCCCAAGCTGGTCATGATCGTGGCCCCGCATTCGTCCAACTGGGACGGGTTTGTGGGATTTGCGGCCAAGTTCGCGCTCGGCTTCGACGTGCGCGTGCTCGGCAAATCGCAGTTGTTCTGGTGGCCGCTGGGTCCGCTGTTGCGCAGGCTTGGCGCCATCCCGCTGGACCGCAGCTCGCCGCAGGGCACCATCGGCCAGGCGGTGCGATTGATCCGCAACTCCGAGCAGATGTGGTACGTGATCACGCCCGAAGGCACACGCAAGCGCGTGGAGAACTGGAAGGCCGGCTTCTGGAAGATCGCCTCCGATTCCAAGGTGCCGATCCTGCCGGTGTATTTCGACTACCCCAGCAAGACCGTGGGCATCGGCGAGCCGTTCTGGACCGGTAACGACATGGCCGCCGATATCGCCGCCATTCGCACCTGGTACCGGCCATGGCGCGGCAAGCATCGCGATACGTTGTGAGTGGCGTGGCGCGCGGTTGAAGGATGGCCGGCGTTGCTTGGTGAATCCGGTCCGCCTGACGTGAAACATTCACTCCATCGAGGAACTTCATGATCGCTAAGTCCGCACGCGCGTTATGCCTGTCGCTCTTTCTGCTGCTCATCGCCGGCCCGGCGCTTGCAGCCACGCCGATGCTGGTCATCCATGGTGGCGCGGGCGTGGAGAAATCCAGCCTTTCCAAGGACGAGCAGGCGCAGGCGCGCGAGGCGATGCAACGCGCACTGCGTGCCGGGCACGCGGTGCTGCAACGTGGCGGCAGTGCAGTGGATGCAGTGGCCGCCACCATCACCGTGCTGGAGGATGCGCCGCAGTTCAACGCTGGCCGCGGTGCGGTGTTTACCCATGACGGCAGGAACGAACTGGACGCGGCCATCATGGATGGCGCCAGCGGCAAGGCCGGTGCGATTGCCGGCGTGCACACGGTCAAGAACCCGATCCTGCTGGCACGCAGCGTGATGGACCGCTCCAAGCACGTGATGCTGGTCGGCGACGGCGCTGAAGCGTTCGCGCGCGAGCAGGGCATCACCCTGGTGGACCCGGGCTATTTCCGCACCGACAAGCGCTGGCAGCAACTGCAGAAAGCGCTCAAGGCCGAGGCCGGCGACCGCCAGGCGCAGGCCGAGCTGGATCTGGAGACCGCCAAGCATTTCGGCACCGTCGGCGCGCTGGCGCTGGACCGCGACGGCCATCTGGCTGCCGGTACCTCCACTGGTGGCATGACCAACAAGCGCTATGGCCGGGTCGGCGATGCACCGATCATCGGGGCCGGCACCTATGCCAACAGCCAATGCGCGGTGTCCGGCACCGGCTGGGGCGAGTTCTACATCCGCGCCGTGGCTGCCTACGACATCTGTGCGCGCATGAAATACGCCGGGCAATCGCTGCAGCAGGCCGCCGAGACCGTGATCGACCAGCAGATCCCGAAGGCCGGCGGGGACGGCGGCGCCATCGCGCTGGATGCACAGGGCAACCTGGCGTTTCCATTCAATACCGAGGGCATGTACCGCGGCTGGATCGGCGCCGACGGCACCGCGCATGTGGCGATTTTCAAGGACGAGACGTTGTAACGCCGCCATCCCCAACCGCGGCCTTCCACCCAATCCAACGGCACATGCCAGCGGTCGCGAAACCCGCTAGCGTGCCCGGCTGCACTACCCACTCAGGAATCACACGCCATGTCGCGTACCGTCGTTCTGGCCGCTGCCATCACCCTGGCACTGGCTGCTTGTTCTGGAAAAGAGTCGTCTGGCCAGGAGTCCACCACCGTGCCCGAGAAAACCGCCCCGGCTCCGGCCGCGGATGCTGCATCCAACCCCTTGCTGACCGCCAGCACGCTGCCGTTCCAGGCGCCGCCGTTCGACAAGATCCAGGACGCCGATTATCTGCCGGCGTTCGAAGAAGGCATGCGCCAGCATCTGGCCGACATCCGCAAGATCGCCGATAACCCAGAAGCGCCGACCTTCGACAACACCATCGAAGCGATGGAGCGCGGCGGCGAAACGCTCACGCGCGTGTCGCGCATCTTCTTCGGGCTGGTGCAGGCCGATACCAGCGACGCACGCCAGAAAATCCAGGAAGAGATCGCGCCCAAGCTGGCCGCGCATCAGGACGAGATCAATCTCGACCCCAAACTCTTCGCCCGCGTCAAAACCATCTACGACCAGCGCGACACGCTGAATCTGGATCCGGAGCAGAAGCGTCTGGTCGAGCGCGACTACGAAGAGCTGGTACGCGCCGGCGCGCAGTTGTCCGATGCCGACAAGGACAGCCTGCGCAAGCTCAACGTGGAAGAAACCACCCTCTCCACGCAGTTCCATACCCGCCTGGTCGCCGCCTCGGCTGCCGGCGCGGTGGTGGTGGACGACAAGGCCAAGCTCGATGGCCTGAGCGAAGGCGATATCGCCGCCGCGGCCGATGCCGCCAAGGCCCGCAAGCTCGATGGCAAGTATCTGCTCACTCTGCAGAACACCACCCAGCAGCCGGTGCTGGCGTCGCTGAAAAATCGCGAGCTGCGTGCCGAGGTATTGAAGGCCTCTGAGACGCGCGCGGAAAAGGGCGATGCCAACGACACCCGCCAGACCATCCAGCGGCTGGCGCAGCTGCGCGCGCAGAAGGCCAAGTTGCTCGGCTTCGACAACTACGCCGCCTACAGCCTGGGCGACCAGATGGCCAAGACGCCGGATGCCGCGCTCAAGCTGCTGACCGACACCGTGCCGGCTGCCACTGCCAAGGCACGCCGCGAAGCGGCCGAGATGCAGAAGGTCATCGACGCGCAGAAAGGCGGCTTCAAACTCGCCGCCTCCGATTGGGACGTCTACGCCGAGCAGGTGCGCAAGGCCAAGTACGACCTGGACGAATCCCAGATCAAGCCGTACTTCGAACTGGACAACGTGCTCAACAACGGCGTGTTCTACGCCGCCACGCAGCTGTACGGCATCACATTCAAGCAGCGCACCGACATCCCGACCTATCACGCGGATATGAAGGTGTATGAGGTGTTCGATGCCGACGGCACCTCGATGGCGTTGTTCTACACCGACTACTTCAAGCGCGACAGCAAGTCCGGTGGCGCGTGGATGGACGTGTTCGTCGAGCAAGACGGCCTGACCGGTGCCAAGCCGGTGGTCTACAACGTGTGCAACTTCACCAAGCCGGCCGCCGGCCAGCCGGCGCTGCTCAGCTTCGACGACGTCACCACCTTGTTCCATGAGTTCGGCCATGCGCTGCATGGCATGTTCTCCAAGGTGAAGTACCCCTCGATTGCCGGCACCAGCACCTCGCGCGACTTCGTGGAATTCCCCTCGCAGTTCAACGAGCACTGGGCGTCCGATCCAAAGGTCTTCGCCAACTACGCCAAGCACTACCAGACCGGCGCAGCGATGCCGGCCGAGCTGGTGGAAAAGATCAAGAAGGCCAAGACCTTCAACAGCGGCTACGCCACCACCGAATACCTGTCGGCGGCGCTGCTGGATCTGGCCTGGCATACCCAGCCGGCCGATGCGCCGCTGCAGGACGTGAGCAAGTTCGAAGCCGATGCCTTGAAGCGCTTCAAGGTGGATCTGGCCGAAGTGCCGCCGCGCTACCGCAGCAGTTATTTCGATCACATCTGGGGCGGCGGGTATTCGGCCGGGTACTACGCGTACTTCTGGTCGGAAGTGCTCGACGACGATGCGTTCGAATGGTTCAAGGAAAACGGTGGCCTGACCCGCAAGAACGGCGATACCTTCCGCGCCAAGATCCTATCGCGCGGCAATACTGTCGATCTGGCCACGTTGTACCGCGATTTCCGCGGCAAGGACCCCAGCGTCAAGGCGCTGCTGGAAAACCGCGGGTTGACCGAGTGAGCGATGTGCGTGCGTAGGCATGCATGCCTCGCCAGTGCGATTGGCAAACAAAGACGGGATGGCCATGGCCATCCCGTCTTTGTTCGTGCGCATGTGACGCGCTATATGACGATGTTGCCACTTTCAGGATCAGCATTCAGTTTTTCAACGCACCGTGCGCGGGTACATGCCACATCTTGCCGGTCGTATCCGCATGCCTGCCGCTGCAGTGCGAGACGCGCAGATCGAGACGCGAGGCAGTGGCACTAGCGATGTCGAAGAGCCTGACGTTGCCGATGTTTGCGTCACGCTGTGCACGCAGTCACCAGGACGCCGGCAGGCACCATGGCCTAGCCACCCCGCAGCCCGCCACTTATGGCGTTGCCACCAACCCATCCGACGCGCTCGCCGCAGCGTCCTGCGGCCACCAACGCACGCGGTTGCCGGGGGCATTCAAGTCCACGCGCTCGCCCATGCACGGGGTGATCAGTGCGACGCCAGCGCAGTCGGCCAGCGCCACGATCCGGTCCAGCGGTTCCTGCCACGCGTGCATGGCCAGATCGAAGGTGCCGTTGTGGATCGGCAGCAGGCTACGGCCGCCGACGTCGATGAACGCCTGCAGGCTCTGCTCCGGCTGCATGTGCACGTGCGGCCACATGTGGTCGTAGGCGCCGTTTTCGATCAATGCAACATCGAACGGCCCGAGCCGCTCGCCGATGGTCTTGAAGTGCGGGCCATAGCCGCCATCGCCGCTGAAGAACAGGCGCAGGTCGCCTGCCTGGATCACCCAGGAACACCACAGCGTGCGCCCGTTGTCGAACAGCCCGCGGCCAGAAAAATGTTGCGACGGGGTGGCGGTGAGCTGCAGGCCGGCGACGCTGATCGAGTCCCACCAATCCAACTGCCGTACCTTGGCCGGGTCCACGCCCCAGCGCACCAGCAGGTCGCCCACGCCCAACGGGGCGACAAACACGCCGACACGGTCGGCCAGCGCGCGGATGGTGGCGCGGTCGAGATGGTCGTAGTGGTCATGCGACAGGATCACCCCGGCCAACGGCGGCAGCGCATCCAGTGCAATCGGCGGGGCGTGGAAGCGCTTGGGCCCGGCGAATGGCACCGGCGAGGCGCGTTTGGAAAACACCGGGTCGGTCAGCCACAGCCCGCCCGCCAGCTTCATCAGCAGCGTGGAATGGCCCAGCCGGTACAGGCTGCGATCCGGCGCGGCCAGCAGGTGCGCGCGTGTCAGCGGCTGCACCGGCAAGGGCGCGGCGGGCACCGTGGTGCGGGGCTTGCCGAACACCATGGCCCACATCAGGCCGAGCTGCTCGCGCAGGGTCATGACGGTGGTCGGCAACGGCATCGCATTACGGAAGCGGCCAGCGCGAAACTGTGGCGAATCGGCGTAGGGGGAAGGACGTGGGGGAGCCATGGGAAGTCCGAGCAAGACGTGGGAGAGCAGAAGAAGTACGAGCGATCAGGCAACGGCGATGCAGCAAGCACTCGGTGCACCTGGCGTAAGGATCGGCATGGACGGGACGTACAGCCAGCTTCCTACACACCAACTGCGGCGGGATGACAACGGCGGATCACACCAGTGCCAGGAGAGATTACACTGGGCAGTGTAGTTTTATTTTCGTGAAAGTAAACTACCAGGTGTAAAATCGCCAGATGTCGACCGCACCCTCCCTTCCGGCCAAGCCCCAGCGCCTGACCGACCGCAAACGCAACGCCATCGTCGAGGCCGCCATTGCCGAGTTCCGGCAGCACGGCTTCGAAGCGACCAGCATGGACCGTGTAGCCGCCACCGCCGGCGTTTCCAAACGCACGGTCTATAACCACTTCCCCAGCAAGGACGCCTTGTTCGGCGAGATTTTGCGCGGGCTGTGGCAACGCAGCGCCGAGGCGGTGAATCTGGCGTATCGGCCCGATCAACCGCTGCACCTGCAGTTGATCGCCCTGCTGCAACAGAAGCTGCGGCTGTTGGACGACCCGGCGTTCATCGATCTGTCGCGCGTGGCCATCGCCGAAGGCATCCACTCGCCGGCGCGGGCGCGCGAGTTGCTGTCGCAGCTGGGCAGCAAGGAAGAGGGCACCACCACCTGGCTGCGTGCCGCACTGGCCGACGGCCGGCTGGCAGGCGTGGAGCCGGACTTCGCCGCGCAGCAGTTGCAGGCGCTGGTGAAGGGCTTTGCGTTCTGGCCGCAGATCACCCTGGGCCAGCCGCCGCTGTCGCCGCAGCAACAGACGCAGGTGGCCGAATCGGCGGTGGCGATGTTCCTGGGGTTGTACGCGCGCAAGTGAGCGCGCGTCGGCACGCTCGCTTGCGCGCTTAGGGCGGCAAACGAACGTAGCGAGCAGTCGTCGGGTGGGCACGGCCGGCGCACTCAGAGGCGCAATGGACGAGTGGTACACGCCGATTCCGGGCACCGGCCGCGCCCGCCTGGCGGTGCGCGCGGGCGTTTGGTGGCTGCTCTCTTAGTCCTTCGACCACACCGCCAAGGGATAGCCATGCGGGTCGGCAAAGTGAAAACGTCGCCCGCCCGGAAACGCGAACACCGGTTGGGTGATCTGCCCACCTGCCGCTTCGATGCGCGTCTGGCTGCGTGCCAGATCATCGGAGGCGAGCACCACCAGCGCGCCGCCCGGTTGCGGCGTGCCGTGGAAGAAACCGCCGCTCAGGCGGCCGTCGCGGAATTCGCAGTAGTCGGGCCCGTAGTCCTGAAATGTCCAGCCGAAGGCCTGCCCATAAAAGGCTTTGGCGACGGCGATCGAGTCCACGGCAAATTCCAGATAATCGATGCGGTGCTGCGTGGCGTCGGTCATGGCGTGCTCCTGAGTAAGTGCACAGCATGCGGATGGCGCACGCCGGTGGCTTGGCGAAAACGGCCAACTCAGCGTGCGTGCTGCTGCACCAGTGCGCGCGGGCTCAGCCCGGTGAGCTGACGTGCATCGCGCACCAGGTGCGGCGCATCGCCGTAGCCGGCGTGCAGCGCGGCGTCGGTCAAGTTGCGGTGCCCTCGCACGATCCGCAGGAAGCGCTGCAGGCGCAGGACGCGCTGCAGCGTCTTGCTGCCATAGCCGAATGCGTCCTGGCAGCGGCGGCGCAGCGAACGCTCGCTGATCCCCAACGCATCGGTCAATGCGCTTAGCCGTGTCGGCGTGCCGACGGCCAGTTGTTCGAACAGCCAAGCCATCTGCGGATCGCGCGCTGCGGCGTGCTGTTGGCAGAGTGCCTGCAAGGTCTGTAACGGATCAGCACCGTCTTCCAGGCGATGCTGCCACATGCGGCCCTGCACGCCCCATAACGATTCCAGCGCGACGCGTTGGTCGGCAATGGCGTGTAACGGCAGCTGCAGCAGACCGGCCGCCACGCCCGCCGCCAGACGGACACCGGTCAACGTCGTGCCTGCTGCCACCGATGCAGGATTGGCCATGCGATCCGGGCCGGCGACGAATACTTCGCTGCCATCCCAGATCAGATCGACGCTGCCATCGGGCAACACCAGCACCGGTTGCGTCGCGCGACCGCCCTGGCGAAATTGCCAACTGCACTGTAGCCGCGCGCGTAACGCAGCCGGCGCCGCGCTTTGGGCATAACACGACTCAGCTGGGTTCGACGTGACGGAACCCTGCGGGGACGCGGATGCGGGCATGTGCAGTGCCGCAACCTCGAGCGCGCGGAGATCCAACGCCATGCGCTCGGCCGCAGCGCAGTTGTATGCACGGTATCCGGCCTGACGCGGCACTGCAGCACCATCGCGCCCTCATCAGTGAGGCGAGTTGCTTGCGGCCAGCGCATCGGCCGCTGCGTGCCGTCTGCCCTGGAACCAGGCCACCATCGGCGACGCCATCACCGTGGTCACCAGCGTCATGCCGAACAACAGCGTAAACAGATCCGGCCCGATCACGCCGCTATCCAGTCCGATCTTGATCACCACCAACTCCATCAGCCCGCGTGCGTTCATCAGCGAGCCCACGGTGAGACTGTCGCGCCATCGATGGCCGCTCAGGCGCGCACCCAGCGTGCAGCCGAGCAACTTGCCGCTCACCGCCACGCCGATCACCAGCACAAGTCCGCTCAGGCCGGCGCCGGCGAACGCGCCAGGGCTGGTGGCTTGACCGGCAACGGCGAACAGCACCGGCATCAGCAAGGTGATGGCCAGCGGCTCGATGCGCCCGGCCAGATGCTCCAGCAGGCGGTCATCGCGCGGCAGGCAGATGCCGAACAGGAAGGCGCCAAAGATCGCATGCAGCCCGATCCACTCCGCCAGCGCGGCGCATGCCAGCAGCCCGATCAATACCCATACCAGCGCGCTCGGTGCATACCGGCCGTCATGCGCGCGGGAGCGCAGCAGGCGCGCATAGGCAGGCTTGAGCACACCGAACACGCCGGCGATCAGGACCAACGCACCGATGGCCGTGAACGCCACACCGCCATGCGCGTTGTTGCCGGTCAGGGTCAGCACGATCGCCAGGAAGATCCATACCGTGGCATCGTCGATCACGGCCGCGCCCAGCGCCAGGCGGCCGGCCGGCGTCCGCGTCATGTTGCGATCCTTGAGGATGCGTGCCAGCACCGGAAATGCCGTCACCGACATCGCCGCGGCAATGAACAGCGCGAACGGCCAGAAGCTGACGCCTTGCGGTGCGAAGCGCGGGAACAGCCACGGCGCGACAGCCAGACCGAGCAGCAGCGGCAACACGATGCCGGCCACGCCCACCAGGACCGAGGCACGCACTTGCGCCTTGGTGCCTTCCGGCGCACGCAATTCCACGCCGACCACGAACATGAAAAGCACCACGCCCATCGTGGCCAGGCCGGACAGCGGCGGCAGGGTTTTGGCGGCGAACAACGCCGTGTGCAGGTCGGGCAGCCAGGCACCGAATGCGATCGGACCGAGCAACAGCCCGGCCGCCATTTCGCCGATGACCGGCGGCTGTCCAATGCGTTGCAACAACGCACCGCACAGGCGCGCAGCGCCCAGGATCACCGCCAACTGCACCAGCAACAACGTGGTTTGATTCATCGCCTCAGCATTCCAGTGGTTGAGTCGGCTCGGCCCTCGCGTCCTGCAGGTCATCGGCCAGTTCCCCCAGACCGACGGCACAGCGATGCGCCGCATGCGCTGGCTGCTAGTTTATGCGTGACGACGCGCTGCGATCACGTTGGTGATCGACACGCGCAGGCAATGCGCTTGAGGTGAGATGCTGATGGCCCTATACACGCACCGGCATCTTGTCGCGTTCGCTCGCATTGCTGGATGGCACACGCGCTTAGCGCGCTTCATCGAGCGTCTTCCGGCGCATGCGCGTGCTGGGTTGCGTGCTCGCATCGCCAGGCGATAACGCTGGGCCATATCGAACGGCTCAACGCTCCGAATCGCCGCTCTCGTCATAGCCACGCGGGGTGAACAGATCCGGCTGGATCAGCTCGATAAACGCGCGTGCTTGCGGCGACAGATACTTGCCCTTGCGCACCACCACGCCGTAACTGCGGGTCGGGAAAAAATCCTTCAGCGAGCGCGTGGCCAGCTTGTCGCGGTCGGCCTCGGTGAGGCAGATGGCGGTGACGATGGAAATACCCATGCCCATCGCCACGTATTGCTTGATCACCTCCCAACCGCCCACCTCCAGCGCCACGGTGTAGGGCACGCGCGCCTGCTGGAAGATCAGATCGACCAGGCGGTAGGTCACCTGCCGGCGCGGCGGCAGGATCAATGGATACGGCGACAGATCCTGCAGCGAGACCTCGGCCTTGCCAGCCAACGGATGGTCGGGCGGGGTGATCAGCAATTGTTCGAAACGGTAGACCGGCGCGTAGTTGAGGTCGGCCGGCACGTCCAGCATCGAGCCGACCGCCAGATCCACCGCATCTTCGCGCAGCAGGTCGGTGCCATCGGCGCTGATGGCGTTGTGCAGGGTCAGCCGCACGTCCGGATGGCGCGCGCGGAAGTTGGCCACGATGCGCGGCAGCAGGTACAGGATGGTGGAGCTGTTGGCGGCGATATTGAGTTCGCCGGCATCGAGCCCGCGCACCTTCTCGCGAAAGCTCGCCTCCAGCCCATCCAGGCTTTCCACCAGCGGCTGCGCCATGTCGTACAGCAACTGGCCCTCGCGGCTGGGCGCCATGCGTCGCCCGGAGCGCTCGAATAACGGCACGCCCAGATCACGCTCCAGTGCCTGCAGCTGCAAGGTCACCGCCGGCTGGCTGACATAGAGCGCCTCAGCCGCACGTGAGACAGAGCCCAGCCGCACCGTCTGGCAGAACGCGCGCAACGGCTTGAGCCGATCGGATTTGTAGGAAAATCGAGGGGTTGGCGCCATGGTACTACTCTGCGTGGATTTAATATAAGCCAGACTTATTTACATCATTGATAAAACTGCTTTGTCAAATAGTTGCATCGGGCGCACGGTGCAGGTCCGGATGCACAAGGACCTCCACATGGCTGCCACCGCGTTTGCTCCCCGCCCCAACGACCACGCCACGCCCGGCATTTCGCTGACCACCCAGATCGCCGGCCAGGCAGAACTGCTGCCGGCCGCTGCGCTGGCCTTGCTGGTCTCGTTGCACCGGGCGATCGAGCCCGGCCGCCAACAGCGTCTGGCCCAGCGGCGCCAGCGCCAGGCCGCCTTCGACGCCGGTCAGCTGCCAGACTTCCGTACCGACACCCAGGCCATCCGTACCGGCGACTGGCGCGTGGCCCCTCTGCCGGTGGCGCTGCAGGACCGTCGCGTCGAAATCACCGGCCCAACCGACCCGAAGATGGTCATCAACGCGCTGAACTCCGGCGCCAAGGTGTTCATGGCCGACTTCGAAGATTCCACCGCGCCGACCTGGCGCAACCTGCTGGCCGGCCAGCGCACCCTGGCTGCGGCGGTGCGCGGCGATCTCAGCTTCGATGCGCCCAACGGCAAGCATTACGCCCTGCGCCCGGAGGCCGAACGTGCGGTGCTGATCGTGCGCCCGCGTGGTTGGCACCTGGACGAAAAGCACGTGCTGATCGACGGCCAGCCGCTGGCCGGCGGCCTGTTCGATGCGGCGTTATTTGCCTTCCACAATGGCCGCACGTTGCTGGCCAAGGACCGCGGCCCGTACCTGTATCTGTCCAAGCTGCAGAGCATGGAAGAAGCCGCACTGTGGGACACCGCGCTGGCGCATATCGAAGCGATGCTGGGCCTGCCGCATGGGCAGATCAAGGTCACCGTGCTGATCGAAACGCTGCCGGCGGTGTTTGAGATGGACGAAATTCTCTACGCGCTGCGCGAGCGCATCGTTGGGCTCAATTGCGGGCGTTGGGACTACATTTTTTCCTACCTGAAAACCTTTCGTGCGCACCGCGACCGCGTGCTGCCCGAACGCGGCCAGGTCACCATGACCCAGCCATTCTTGAGGGCGTATTCGGAGCTGTTGATCAAGACCTGCCACCGCCGCGGCGCGCATGCGATGGGCGGCATGGCCGCGCAGATTCCGATCAACCACGATGAAGCCGCCAACGAACAGGCCATGGCCCGCGTGCGCGCGGACAAGCTGCGCGAAGTGAGCGCCGGCCACGATGGCACCTGGGTGGCGCATCCGGCGCTGATTCCGGTGGCGATGAAACTGTTCGACGAACACATGCCCACCGCGCATCAGCAGCATGTGTTGCGCAACGACGTGCAGGTGACGCGCGACCTGCTGATCGCGCCCTCGCCGGGCAATGTCACCCGTGCCGGGTTCGAAGGCAATGTCGAAGTATGCGTGCGCTATCTGGCGGCCTGGCTGGACGGCAATGGCTGCGTGCCGATCCACCACCTGATGGAAGACGCCGCCACGGCCGAAATCAGCCGCGCGCAGCTGTGGCAATGGTTGCACCACGGTCAGCACCTGGATGATGGCACCGCCATCGATCAACACCTGCTGCAGGCGACCCTACGCGCACTGCCCGCACGGTTGGGAACCGCCACCGCGCTGCCCGGCGCTGCACGGATCGATGAAGCGATCGCCTTGCTCGAAGAGTTGAGCGGCGCCGACGAACTGGCGGACTTCCTTACTGTACCGGCGTACCGCCTGATCGACTGATCACCAATGCGGCGACGCCTCGCCACCGGCGTCGCGCAGCTTCCACTTCAACGCAGTCAACGCCCGTTGCGCACGCACGCGCAACGACGGCCTCGCCATGCCGCCTGCCTTGGCATGCCCGCCATTCCTTCCTCGTTCCATCCGTCGTACTTCTCAGGAGAACGCAAGATGAGCACTACACTGCAAAGCGCCGAACAACTGCAGCAGGACTGGTCCAACAACCCGCGCTGGGCCGGCATCGCCCGCAATTACAGCGCTGCCGATGTGGCGCGCCTGCGTGGCACCGTGCATGTCGAGCATTCGCTGGCACGCCTGGGTGCAGAAAAACTGTGGAATTCCCTGCATGCCGCGCCGTTCGTCAATGCGCTGGGCGCGCTGACCGGCAACCAGGCCATGCAACAGATCAAGGCCGGCCTGAAGGCGATTTACCTGAGCGGTTGGCAGGTTGCCGCCGATGCCAATCTGGCCGGGCAGATGTATCCGGACCAATCGCTATACCCGGCCGATTCGGTGCCGGCGGTGGTCAAGCGCATCAACAATACCTTGCTGCGCGCCGACCAGCTCCATCATGCCGAAGGCAACGATGCCATCGACTTCCTGCAGCCGATCGTGGCCGACGCCGAAGCCGGTTTCGGCGGCGTGCTCAACGCCTTCGAACTGATGAAGGCGATGATCGAAGCCGGTGCGGCCGGTGTGCACTTCGAAGACCAGCTGGCCTCGGTCAAGAAATGCGGCCATATGGGCGGCAAGGTGCTGGTGCCCACGCGTGAGGCGATCGAAAAATTGAATGCCGCGCGCCTGGCCGCCGATGTGCTGGGCGTGCCGACGGTGCTGATCGCGCGCACAGACGCCGAAGCCGCCGACCTGATCACCAGCGATGTGGATGCCAACGATCAACCGTTCACCACCGGCGAGCGTACGGTCGAAGGCTTCTTCAAGACCCGCAATGGCCTGGACCAGGCAATCAGCCGCGGCCTGGCCTATGCCCCGTACGCCGATCTGATCTGGTGCGAAACGGGCAAGCCGGACCTGGAATTTGCGCGCGCCTTCGCACAGGCCATCCATGCCAGGTTCCCCGGCAAATTGCTGGCCTACAACTGCTCGCCGAGTTTCAACTGGAAGAAGAATCTGGACGACGCCACCATTGCCAAATTCCAGACCGAACTGGCGAGCTATGGCTACAAGTTCCAGTTCATCACCCTGGCCGGTTTCCATGCGTTGAATCACAGCATGTTCCATCTGGCGCATGGCTATGCGCGCCGGCAGATGAGCGCATTCGTCGAATTGCAGCAGGCCGAGTTCGAGGCGGCGGAGATGGGATTTACCGCAGTCAAGCATCAGCGCGAGGTGGGCACCGGCTATTTCGATGCAGTGACGCAGGCGATCCAGCAGGGGCAATCGTCCACGACCGCGTTGCGTGGCTCCACTGAAGAAGAGCAATTCCAAAGCGACAAGGCGGCCTGATTGCTGGCAGCACTGCAACGTCGGCGGATGTACATGAGGCAATGCAGTGACGCGGCACCTGGGCGCTCAGTTGATGCAGCTGTCTCCATGGCAATGGACGACCAAGGCAAATTCAGCAGGCGCGACATTGCGCCACCCTGGGAGGGGAGGGCTCGGAAAACCGAGCCCTTTTTTTGCGCCCACTACCCGTCAATTCGTCTCTTTCTTCATGAGAAGGAGTGTGACCTGGTGCTGAACAAGGGGGTCCTGTAGGATTTGTCCATGGGCTGACGCTGCAGGCCGGCCTAAGGGAAAACCGATGACTTGCCACAACACCGCAGGCGCACTTGAGCCGACGGGGAGCGCTGCCAAAACGCTCCCCGACGGGCTGCATGCGCTGATGACTGCCGAGGAACTGGCGTTTTTCGCCCGTTTCGGCCGTTTACGCGAGGTGTCCGCGGGCCAGTCGCTGTTCGAGCGCGGTGCCGTAGGCACGCAGATGTACATCGTTGTCAGCGGCCAGATCGACCTGGATTTCGGTGAGGACCTGATGCTCAAGCATCTGGGCCCGGGAGAATTCTTCGGCGAGCTCGGCCTGCTGATCGGCGATCACGCGCGCAGCGCCGGGGCCAGCGCCTCCACCGACAGCCGTCTGATCGAGCTGGCACACGACGATTTCCAGCGACTGGTCGACCAGGATCCCTCGATGGTGGCGCACTTCCTGCGCCGCTCCATCGTGCGGGTGGTCAACAACGAACAATTGCTGATCCGCCAGCTGCGCCGCCGCAATCACGATCTGGAAGCGGCGCTGGACAACCTGTACGTCACCTCGCACCAGCTCAACCACACCGAAGAACTGAGCCGTACCGACGAGCTCACCGGCTTGCACAACCGGCGCGGGCTGGCGTTGCACCTGCAGGAATGCCGGCGGGCCGGCCACGTGCCGGGCGTCGGCCTGATCCTGATCGACTGCGACCGCTTCAAACGCATCAACGACGAGTTCGGTCATCTGGCAGGCGACCGCGTGCTGCAGAACGTGGCGCATGCCCTGCGTTCGGTGATCGCCGAAGGCGACCTGGCCTGTCGTCTCGGCGGCGACGAATTCTGCGTGCTCGTCGCACAAGGCACCAGCGAGCTGGTGCACCACATCGGCGAGTGCATCGTGCGGGCGGTGGAAGCGCGGCTGTGCAACGGCCAGGGCGAGCAAGGCTGCTCGGTCAGCGTGGGCTCGTGCATGATCGATGCGGACGCGGCGTGGAACGACTGGTACACGCTCGCCGACAGCGCCTTGTACGAGGCCAAGCGGCAGGGCGGCAATGTGCTGTGCATGCAGGAGACGCTGGCCCTGGATCAACCGCCGGCATCGGGTCACCGCTGAGCGATGGGCAGCCGCACCCACGCACGCAAGGACGCGTCGTCGGAAGCGCTCCAGGCGCCGCGGCTGCGCACCTTGTTGTTGACCGATCTCTGCGATTCGACCGCGCTGGTCGAACGTATCGGCGACAACGCTGCGGCTGCTTTGTTCCGCGAGCACGACCGCCTGGTGGTCAAGCTGCAGCAGCACTGGCGCGGCCGCCTGATCGATCGTTCCGACGGGCTGCTGCTGCTGTTCGATCGCCCCATCGATGGGCTGGGTTTCGCGCTGGATTATGCGCGCGGGCTCAAGACCATGGGCGATGCGCATGCGCTCACGCTCTGCGCACGCCAGGGCCTGCATGTGGGCGAAGTGCTGACCTGGCGCAATAGCGACGAAGCGATCAGCATCGGTGCCAAGCCGCTGGAAGTCGAAGGGCTGGCCAAGCCCACCGCCGCACGCCTGATGTCGATGGCACGGGCCGGGCAGATTCTGCTTTCGGCAGTGGCCGAGTCGTTGACCCATCGCGCCGCGCGCGAACTCGGCAATCGCGCCGACCGGTTGTTGTGGAAATCGCACGGGCGCTGGCGCTTCAAGGGCATGCCGACTGCGATGGAGATCTACGAAGTCGGCGAAGTCGGCCTGACTCCCCTGCGCATGCCGAAGAATTCGGCAAAAGCTTGGCGCGACGTGCCGCTGTGGCGCAGGCCGGCTGCGTTGGTGGCCGAGGTGGGGGTGGTGCTGGCGGTGGGAATCGCAGCGTGGTTCTTCATCCGGCCGCAGCCTGCGATTGCCTTTGCCAGTCGCGATTGGGTGGTCGTCGGCGATGTGCGCAATCTCACTGGCAATACCGTGCTGGATGGAGCGCTGGAACAGGCGCTACGCATCAGCCTCGAGCAATCGCGGTACGTCAATGTCCTGAGTGACATGAAGGTGCGCGACACCGTCACGCGAATGAAGCGCGATCCCAACACGATTGTTCTCGACCGCAGTGTGGCGTCGGAGGTGGCGTTGCGTGATGGTGCCAGCGCAGTTCTTCTTCCGACCGTCGCTGAAGTTGGAGGGAAACTACGTTTCAGCGTAGAGCTGGTGGATCCGCGCACGCAGACAACCGTGTATTCGGAGTTTGTCCAAGGCGATGGCTTACCGTCCGCGCTGTCTTCGGTGGATCAAGTCACACGTAAGCTCCGCCAGGGGCTCGGCGAGATGGTCGCGTCGATCGACAAGAATTCAGTGCCATTGCCTGCCGTCACAACATCGAGTCTGGACGCGTTGCGTGCTTATGCACTGGGCGTGGAAGCGACTGCGAAAGGTCGGTGGCGTGAGGGCCTGGAACTGTTCGATCGCGCGGTCGGAATCGACCCGACGTTTGCGTTGGCTTACCTGGGTGCGGCGCGCATCAAAGTTGCGGTGTCCGACCGCAACGGCGCGCTTCCGTATCTGGACAACGCGGTTCGGTTCCGTCAGCGCTTGCCGGCGCGTGATCAGCTCTATCTAGATGCCTGGATCGCCGAGCTGCGGGCGGTGGACACCGCGCTCCCACTGTGGCGAACGTTGGCGTCCTTGTATCCGGACAATTTCGCCGGTGCCGCCAACACTTCATGGCATTTGTTTGTGGCAAACCGCTTTGCGGATGCGCTGCCATATGCGCAGGCTGCCGATGTCGTACAGGATCCGCTGCGTTCTATTGCGTCCGATCGCATCGGCCGCATCCTGATGGCACAGGGGAAGGTCGAGGCTGCGTTGCAGCGCTTCGAAAACTCGAGCGATGGCGATCGGGCAGGTCCGCTGCGACGCCAAGCCGATGCCTTGGCAGTGCTTGGTCGTTATGCCGAGGCGCAGCGAACCCTCGACCGGATTGTAGACAACGGCTACGCCAACGATGACGTGGTGCCGCTGATCGACCGCACCAGCATCGCGCTGGATCAGGCCAATTGGGCGAACGCGAATGCGGCAGTAGCACAGGCCCTAGAGCGTAGCAAGCACACCGATGATTTCAGCTATCGGCAGTTCCTGGTGATTGGGGCCACCACCGCAGCCATCACCGGTGAAACAGCATCCGTGGGCCCCGGGATGAGTTCGACGTTTGAGGCGCTGGTGGGTGCAATAAAGGCCAATGGCCCGGCCGAGCCAAACCTTCAGGACGACGCTGCGATGGTGCTGTCCCTGGTCAGCCAGGCTCAGCGGAATGGCGACGATCAGTTCACTGCACGCGCGCTTTCGGCGATCAAGCCTGCGCTCGCACACGAAACACCTGTGCTTGCCGACTTACGCGCGATCGTCGAAGCCCAGCATCTGGCGCTGTCGGGCGATCGGGTGGCCGCCATCGCTCGTCTGCCTCCCGGTCCCGACGATCTGTTGCAGATGCGCGTGACCTTGTACACCTTGTTGCATGACAGCGGACGGCACGCGGAGGCACTGCAACAAGCTCGCTGGCTTTCCCTTCAGCGTGGGCGCGCCTACATCGAGGCAAATGCCTCGCAGACGTTACAGCCGCTCAATGTGGCACACACGCGGTTAGCCCGGTTATGGACCGCCGAGTCGCTGTACGCACTGGGGCGTACGCAGGAAGCCCGCGAGCAGGCGCAGGCGTTCGTGCGTGCCTGGCCTGCATCGCATCTGCCTGCTTACCTGCGCAGCAGGGTGGAGCGAATACTTTCGGATTCGAAAGCGAAGATCACGGTGTGATTGGTCTTTTCGGTCAGATAGCTCTGTAACTCGACACGCGCCAGCGCAATGTCTTCCTTTGAAGCGAGTTGACTGGTGGTCATGCAGTAATAAGGTTCTCCGGCACTGGGCACGCCGTCGTTGGCATTGGCCCCGGCAACACCGAGCTGAGCAAGCGCCTGTGCCGGGTTGTCTTGGAAGCAATCGCGAAAATCGTCGTCGTTGGAGAGCAGCTCCAGCAGCCTGTCGGCGATGGATGCATCAAACGGAGGGTGTGCCTTGTCGGCTGGATGGGTCATCGTCTTGTCCGCAGGTGAGGGGGCTGGCGCATGATGTGATGGGATAGCTGAGACAATATCGACCATGCTCATGCGTCCTTGAGATGTCTCCATGCAGATTCGTCGCTGTGCCACGCTGTTCTTCGAGCTTCGCGACGATGCGACGTTCGATTTTGCTCAACTGCTTGCCGGCGGCGTTGGGCTGCGTCGCCGCACCCGTTGGCTGGCGCTCGCGCCCCACCTCGATGCCGGAGTGGAAGTGGCTGCGCACGAGCGCGACTGGCTAAGTCAACTCAGTCCAGCGCGCTGGCAGCCGGTCGATCCGACGCAACCGCTGCTGCCCTGGATGGAGCGGTTGCTCGATCAAGGTCTGGCGATCAGCGACCAAGCCGCGCACGCAACCCATCGGCAGCATGATGAGCAGGTGCAGCAGCAGCGTTGGTGGCCGTTGGCCGCGCTTTGGCATCGTTTTGCACGCTGGAAAGGCGAAGACAGCGTCGCGACAATGGAAGAACAAGGCCTGACAACCGCAGAGGGGATGGTCGATCGCCTGGGCGCGCCGCCTGCCGAAATCGTGGAGCGTGGGATAGGAGGTGTTGCCGCACGTATCACGCTGCCGCGTGCGGCCACCGGTGCCTTCGATGACCTGTTGTCACGCCGTGTGACCTGCCGCAATTTCGATAAGCAGCGCGCACTATCGCGTGAGTTATTGGGCCACATGCTCGAACGTAGCGTCATGGCGAGTGCGCGTGTTGCGGTTGGGCACGACACCGCGTTTTTGAAAAAGCCGGTCCCTTCGGGAGGAAGCCTGCATCCCACTGAGACCTATTTGCTGATTCAGCGCGTCCAAGGCATGCCAAGCGGGCTGTATCACTACCGTCCAATCGAGCACGCGCTGCAGCCCGTGGCGCCGCCGCCTGAGCCGCTGTCGGATTTCGCACGTCGAGCGCTCTCCGGTCAGCACTGGTTTGCCGAAGCGCCGGTGCTGTTGATTCTGGCGCCACGCTTCTTGCGCAGCTTCTGGAAGTATCGAAACCACGCCAAGGCCTATCGCGCGATGATTCTCGATGTCGGCCATATTGCGCAGACGCTCTATCTGAGCGCCACGGACCTGGGGCTAGGGGCGTTCGTGACGTCGGCCATCAATGAGGTCGACATTGAACAGGCACTGGGCCTGGATGGCCTGCAGGACGGTCCACTGGCCATTTGCGGATTCGGTTGGCGTGCCGAAGAGATGACGAACACCGAGCTGGATCCTAACGGAACGATCTGGCGGTCTAGCCGCAATTTAGACCTATCCAAGGATCTTGAGCAGCACTGACAGGACCTTCCAGCTCTCCGACACATGATCAGGGCAAGGCGGCTGCCTTCGCGGACGGAACTACTGCGCTGCCAGCAACACAAGTAGCGACGTCATCGAGTTGCTTTGGTGCTGTCCCGGATACCGACTTCGGTCGGTGGGCCGGCAACGGCACTAGCTGCTCAGCGCGTCCGCATCACGGGCGGCAGTACCCGCAGAACAGCGAGTACTGCCCTGAATACGATGCGCGGCTGCGCAGGTCAATTACTTCCGAATCGCCTGCGTATGCGTCTTCAAGGCCTCGCCCAGGCCGTTGATCTTGTCCGCGCCTTCCGGGACGGTGATGCTGGAGCCTTCCAGATCCGCACCGATCGGTTGCAAGCGGCCGCCCAGGCACTGGCTCAGGAAGCTTTCGGTCACTGCGTTGAAGGCCTTGCTGTTTTCCGGGCGGCGGAAGCCGTGGCCTTCGTCGGGGAACAGCACGTAGGTGACTGGAATGTTCTTGGCCTTCATTGCGTTGACGATCTGGTCGCTTTCGGCCTGTTTGACGCGTGGGTCGTTGGCGCCCTGGCCGATCAGCAGCGGCTTGCTGATCTTGTCGACACGGGTGAGCGGGGAGCGGTCGGTCAGCCACTGCTTGCCGGCTTCGGTGGCGGGGTCGCCCATGCGCCGGGTCAGCTGCTTGTAGAAGCTGGCCCAGTACGGCGGCACGGTGCCGAGCAAGGTGTTGAGATTGGCCGGGCCCACGATATCCACGCCGCATTTGAAGGCGTCCGGGGTAAACGTCATGCCGACTAGCGTGGCATAGCCGCCGTAGCTGCCACCCATGATGGCGACCTCGTCCGGTTTGGTGACCCCTTGCTTGACCGCCCATTGCACCGCGTCGAGCAGGTCGTCGTGCATCTTGCCGGCCCACTCGCCGTTGCCGGCGTTGGTGAACGCCTTGCCGAAGCCGGTGGAGCCACGGAAATTCACCGCCAGCACCGCATAGCCGCGGTTGGCCAACCATTGCTCGTACGGCCCGTAGCCGTAGCTGTCGCGCGCCCATGGGCCGCCGTGCACGAACAGCACCAACGGCACCGGCTTGTCGGCTTTGCCGTCGTGGTTGGCATCGGCTTCGGCCGGCAGGGTGAGGTAGCTGATCAGCTTGAGACCGTCGCGTGCGGTCAGCTCCTGTGGCCACATCGGCACCAGCGGCTTGCCCTCCAGTGCGGGCCGTGCGGAGAACAGCTTGGTCAGCTTCCCGCCATCGGCGCGATCGTAGCGGTAGTAGGTGAGCGGGGTTTCTGCCGCGGAATAGCCCACGATCCAGATGCGGTCGTCGAGCGTGCGCGCAGCCACGCTGGCATCGCCGCCGCCAAGGGATTTGAGTTTCTGCAGATCCGCGGCAATGCCGTTGTCCAGCGGCTTCCATTCTTCGCGCAGGTAGTCGGTGGACACCGCCTGCACCGCCCCGGTCTTGGGGTCGTTCAAGGTGGCGCCGACGTCGGCGCGCGGGTTTTCGAACAGCAGCGTGCGTGTGTTGCTGGCCGTGTCGATGGCATACAGCGCTGCGGTATCGCGGTTGCGCGAATCCTGCATGTACAGCGTCTTGCCATCCTCGGTCAGGCCCTCCGGTGCGGTGTTGGTGACATCCTCGAACGGAATGCGGTCCACGCTCTTCCAGCCGTCGCCATCGGGCACCAGCAACTCCCTGCCGGCGTCGTCGGTGGCGCGCGTGGCGTAGCGCAGCTGGTAGCCGCCATCGAGCAGGTACGCATCCAGGCTGTCGGTGTTCTTCTGCACCAGCGTGCGCTTGCCGGAGGCCAGGTCCACGCGATACAGGTCGTGCCACTTGGCATCGCGGTCGTTCATGCCGACCATGATCGACTCGGGATGCTGTGCGCTGACCCGATACACCTCGGCATTGGTTTTCTTGAACGGGGTGAGATCCTTGCTGCTGCCGTCAGTCAAATTGACTGAAAACAGGTGGAAATCTTCATCGCCACCGTTGTCGCGCAGATACAACAAGGTATTGGGTTGATAGGTCCAGAAGTAATTGCGAATGCCGCGTGCGGTGTCCTTGGTGATGGCGCGTGCCTGGTCGGGCGCATCCACCGGCGCCACCCAGACATTGAGCACGCCCTCCAGCGGCGCCACCCAGCTGAGGTACTTGCCGTCCGGACTGATGCTGACATTGGCCCGCTCGGGATTGCCGAACAGCGCATCGCGGGTGATCAGCGCAGGCGGCGCCGCGGGCGCTGTGGCAGCCGGTGCAGGCGCTGCCGCTTTCTCGGGAGCGGGCGCAGGTTTGTCGCTGCACGCAGACAGCGCGAGCAGCATGCTGGAAACAAGAAGCAGGCGTTGCATGGGGACTCCGGTGGCAAGGCGGCCGAGCCGGCCGATTTGCCACGCTAGCGGCAGCGTGCGCGCAGGCGAACGTGCCGTTGGTCACCCTGCCATGCGCCGCTACGCAGACGCGGACACAAATTCCACCAGCGCCGCACCGTCGTCCACCAGATCGCCCTCAGCCACCAGGTACGCCTGCACGGTGCCATCGCTGGGCGCGTGCAGGGTGTGCTCCATTTTCATCGCTTCCAGCACCACCAGTGCCTGCCCACGGGCGACCGGCTGGCCCACTGTTGCGGGCAGGGACACGATGCGCCCGGGCATCGGTGCGGTCAGTCCGCCGGCCTCCTGGGTAGGCTGGTCGGCTTCTGCCAGTGCATCGTGGTGACGGAAGACGGCCCGTTGCCTGGCCCCGATCAGCGTCAGCGTGGCGCCGTCGCGCAACACCTGTGCACGCCATTGCCGGCCGTCCATCTCCACACGCAAGCCCGTCTCGTGCCGGTGGTAGCGCAAGGTATGCATCTGGTCTGCGTTGGTGACTTGCCAGCCATCGGCATCCGGGCGCACAGCGAGTTGGCGGCGCTCGCCGTTCGCTTCCAGGACGATGCGCTGCGCTGCATGCGCACCGAAGCGCCAACCGTCCGTGTGCTGCCACGGCGAATGCGGATCGGCCGGATCAACGGCCACTGCCGGCAACGCATCGGCGATCAACACCGCTGCCAGGCACCACCAGGCGTTGTCGGGGCTGCGCGCCTCTGGAAACAGCACGGCGTGTTCGCGCTCGATTAAAGCGGTGTCCAGATTCGCCGACGCGAACGAGTCGGTCGCGATCAGGCGCGACAGAAATGCACTGTTGGTGGTGACACCGATCGCGTGGAATTGCGCCAACGCCGCGCGCATGCGTGCCAATGCGGCCGGGCGATCGGTATCCCAGACGATCAGCTTGGCGATCATCGGGTCGTAATAAGGGCTGATGGTGTCGCCTTGCTCTACGCCCGCATCCACACGCACATGCGCACTGGCAGCAGGCATCTGCAACTGACGCAGCGTGCCGGTGGAGGGTAGAAAGCCACGCTCGGCATCTTCGGCGTACAGGCGCGCTTCCAGCGCATGCCCGTGGATGCGCAGCTCGTGCTGCCTGCGCGGCAAGCGCGCGCCTGCGGCAACCCGCAATTGCCACTCGACCAGATCGGTGCCGGTGATCAATTCGGTCACCGGGTGCTCCACCTGCAGACGGGTGTTCATTTCCATGAAATAGAAATCGCCGTCCGGGCCGGCGATGAATTCCACGGTACCGGCACCCACGTAGCCCACCGCCTGCGCCGCATCCACCGCCGCCCTGCCCATCGCGGCGCGCCTGGCCTCGCTCATGCCGGGCGCCGGCGCTTCTTCCAGCACCTTCTGGTGGCGGCGCTGCACCGAGCAGTCGCGTTCGAACAGGTACACCACCTCGCCATGCGTATCGCCGAACACCTGGATTTCGATGTGCCGCGGCCGTTGGACATATTTTTCCACCAGCACGTGCGCATTGCCGAATGCCGACTGCGCCTCACGCTGGCAACTGGCCAACGCGTCGTCGAACGCTGCGCTGGCATCCACACGGCGCATGCCCTTGCCGCCACCGCCAGCACTGGCCTTGATCAACACCGGATAGCCGATTGCATCGGCTTGCGCACGCAAGAATGCCGGCGCCTGTTCGTCACCGTGGTAACCCGGCGTCAGCGGCACGCCGGCCCGTTGCATCAGTGCCTTGGCCGCACTCTTGTCGCCCATCGCGCGAATCGCCGCTGCCGGCGGGCCGATGAAGACGATGCCAGCATGTGCGCAGGCCTCGGCAAATGCCGCGTTTTCCGACAGGAAGCCATAACCGGGATGGATCGCCTGCGCACCGGTGGCGCGTGCCGCTTGCAGGATCGCTTCGCCACGCAGATAGCTCTGCTGCGCGGGGGCGGCGCCGATATGCACCGCCTCGTCCGCCATGCGCACATGCCGTGCATTGCGGTCTGCATCCGAGTAAACCGCCACCGTCGCAATGCCCAGGGCGCGGCAGGTGGCGATGACGCGGCAGGCGATCTCGCCGCGATTGGCGATCAGGATCTTGTCGAAGGGCGCTTGCGTTGCTGCGGCGATAGGGTCGCGCTGGGTCATCGGATCAGTCTCTGCACGTCGCCGTAGCGGCGGGTCGTCTTACGAAGATAAACAGCTTGCTGTTGCACACGGACATCGAGCGCAAGCAGGTTGGTTGTCACATGGCGTTGTGTGGCTGCAAGCCACCTGCACAAACGTCCACGATTGCCGGCACGCATACGACAGAACCTCACTCCAGCCTGCACACCAGCACGGGCACCGCAGCATTGCGGCTGCAGTGCGCCAAATGACCTCACATGCGAAACACACCAAAGCGCGTGGGTTCGATCGGCGCGTTCAAGGCCGCCGACAATCCCAGGCCCAGCACGCGGCGCGTATCGGCCGGGTCGATGATGCCATCGTCCCAGAGCCGAGCACTGGCGTAATACGGATGGCCTTGCTGCTCGAATTGCGCGCGGATCGGCGCCTTGAACGTCTCCTCGTCTTCGCCCGACCACGTACCGCCCTTGGCTTCGATACCATCGCGACGCACGGTGGCCAACACACTGGCCGCCTGTTCGCCGCCCATCACGCCGATGCGCGCGTTCGGCCACATCCACAAGAAGTTCGGCGAATACGCGCGCCCGCACATGCCGTAGTTGCCCGCACCGAACGAGCCGCCGATCACCACGGTGAACTTGGGCACCTTGGCGCAGGCCACCGCCATCACCAGCTTGGCGCCGTCCTTGGCGATGCCGCCATGTTCGTATTTGCGCCCGACCATGAAGCCGGTGATGTTCTGCAGAAACACCAGCGGAATGCCGCGCTGCGTGCACAGCTCGATGAAATGCGCACCCTTGAGCGCGGACTCGGAAAACAGGATGCCGTTGTTGGCAATGATGCCGACCGGGTAGCCATGCAGGTGCGCAAACCCGGTGACCAGCGTGCTGCCATAGCGCGGTTTGAATTCGTCCAGGCGCGAATCGTCGACGATGCGCGCAATCACTTCGCGTACATCGAACGGTTTGCGCGTGTCGGCAGGAATCACGCCGTACAGTTCGTCGGCGGCATAGCGTGGCGGCAATGGTGCCTGCAGCGCCAACGACGCGGCAGGTTTGCGCCAGTTGAGCTGCGCGATGATGGCGCGCACGCGCGCCAGCGCCTGCAGGTCGTTGTCGGCAAAATGATCGGCCACACCGGAGATGCGCGTATGCACATCGGCGCCGCCCAGGTCTTCAGCACTGACTTCTTCGCCGGTGGCGGCCTTCACCAGCGGCGGGCCGCCCAGGAAGATGGTGCCTTGCTCGCGCACGATCACCGTTTCGTCGCTCATTGCCGGCACATAGGCACCGCCAGCGGTGCACGATCCCATCACACATGCAATCTGCGGGATGCCTTGGGCGGACAGATTGGCCTGGTTGTAGAAGATGCGCCCGAAGTGATCGCGGTCCGGAAACACTTCGTCCTGCAACGGCAGGAATGCACCGCCGGAATCGACCAGATAGATGCACGGCAGCCGGTTTTGCTGCGCGATCTCCTGCGCGCGCAAATGCTTCTTCACCGTCATCGGGTAATAGGTGCCGCCCTTGACGGTGGCATCGTTGGCGACGATCACGCATTCCACGCCGGACACGCGGCCGATGCCGGCCACCACGCCTGCGCACGGGACCTGGTCCTCGTACATGCCATGGGCGGCCAGGGGCGCGATTTCCAGCAGGGCGCTGCCCCGATCCAGAAGTGCGTCGATGCGCTCGCGCGCCAGCAGCTTGCCGCGTGCCGTGTGCTTGGCGCGTGCGGCGTCGCTGCCGCCACGGGCGGTCTGGGCGAGGGTGCGGCGCAGGTCGTCGATCACCGTGCGCATCGCGGCAGCGTTGTGTTGAAAAGTCTCGCCGCTGACCTGCAGCTGGCTATCGATCACGCTCATGGTGGCTCCGTCAGGCGGTGCGTTCGAACAATTCGCGGCCGATCAGCATGCGGCGAATCTCCGAAGTGCCCGCGCCAATTTCGTACAACTTGGCATCGCGCCACAGGCGTCCGGTGGGGTAGTCGTTGATGTAGCCGTTGCCGCCCAGCACCTGGATGGCCTGGCCGGTCAGCCAGGTTGCCTTCTCGGCAGCGTAAAGAATGGCGCCGGCTGCGTCCTGGCGGGTGGTGCGCCCGGCATCGCAGGCGCGCGCCACCGCATACACATACGCGCGGCAGGCATTGAGCCCCACATACATGTCGGCCAGCTTGGCCTGCATCAACTGGAAGGTGCCGATCGGCTCGCCGAACTGCTTGCGCTCGTGCACATACGGCAGCACCACATCCATCGCTGCGGCCATCAGCCCGAGCGGGCCGCCGGCCAGCACCACGCGTTCGAAATCCAGCCCGGACATCAGTACGCGTACGCCGCCGTTGAGCGTGCCGAGCACGTTTTCGGCCGGTACTTCGCAATCGGTGAACACCAGCTCGCAGGTGTTGGAGCCGCGCATGCCCAGCTTGTCGAGCTTCTGCGCGGTGGAAAAGCCCGGCATGCCCTTTTCGACGATGAAGGCGGTGATGCCGCGCGCGCCGGCGTCCGGGTCGGTCTTGGCGTACACCACCAGCACATCGGCATCCGGGCCGTTGGTGATCCACATCTTGCTGCCGTTGAGCACAAAGCGGTCGCCGCGCGCATCGGCGCGCAGCTTCATCGACACCACATCCGAGCCGGAGCCGGCCTCGCTCATCGCCAGCGCGCCCACATGCTCGCCGCTGCATAGCTTGGGCAGGTAGCGCTGCTTCTGCGCGTGGCTGGCGTTCTTGCGCAGCTGGTTCAGGCACAGATTGGAGTGCGCGCCATACGACAACCCGATCGCACCGCCAGCACGCGAAATCTCTTCCATCGCCACTACATGCGCCAGATAGCCCATGCCGCTGCCGCCGTACGCGTCTTCTACGGTCAGGCCGAGCAGGCCTTGTTCGCCGAGCAGGCGCCATAGCTGGGCGGGGAACACGTTATCGTGGTCGGCTGCCGCGGCCAGCGGAGCGATATGGTGGCTGGCGAAGGCGGCCACGCTTTCGCGCAGCAGGTCGATCTCTTCGCCAAGCTCGAAGTTCAAGGACGGCACATGCATGCAACAACTCCACAGGGATCGGGATGTGCCGGGTGGGAGCGGGCGGACCGCGCGGCGAATGCGGCCAGACTAGCGGCCCGCAACAAAAAAGTGAACTAAAATTCAACTATTGAACCAAGAATCACACCATGGCTTATCGACGCTCCGCCTTGATGGAAGAACGCTTGGCCGGCAACCGCGAGCGGATCCTGCACGCGGCCCGCGTCCTGATCGCCGAAGGCGGCTACCGCAATGCACCGGTCACCGCGGTGGCCGCGGCTGCGGGCGTATCGACCGGGCAGATTTATCGACATTTCCCGTCAAAAGCCGAACTTTTCGTGGAAGTTCTAAGCGAGGCGGTGCAGCGTGAAATGGCCATCCTGCGTGCCATCGCCGCCACCCAGGCCAGCGCAGCCGAGCGCTTGCGTAGCGCGATCGCCACCTTCGTACGACGGGCGCTGGCCGGGCCGGCGCTGGCATACGCCTTCATCGCCGAGCCGGTGGAGAGCGAGGTCGACGCCGAGCGCATCCGCGGCCGCCGCCTGTTCGGTGAGGTGTTTCGCCAGCTGCTTGCCGAAGGCGTGGCGGCCGGGGAGTTTCCGCAGCAGTCGCTGGACGCTGCGGCTGCCTGCATCGTCGGCGCGTTTACCGAGGCCTTGGTGGGGCCGATCGCTCCCAGCCGTGGCGACCCGCAACAGGGCGAGCAACTGGTCGAAGCGATCTGCGGCTTCTGTCTGCGCGCGGTGGGGGCGGCGCAAACGAGCAGCTGACAGTGCACTGACCGCACATAAGGATGTGCCTCCCGGATGCAGCCGACTGTGCATATACTGTGCACCTACCTTGCCGGAGCCGTGCGATGGTCGCCGTTCTCAATCCACTGGCCTTGACCGAACGCCTGCGCGTGCCGGACCGGACCATCCTGTCGCCCTCGGCCATGGCCAGTCTGCTGGATCTTTCGCAACAGGAACTCGCCGACCTGGCCGGCGTGCACCGCAACAGCCTGCGCGTGCACCCGGAAAGCCCGCGCGTCCAAGACTTGCTGCGTAATCTGTCGCGGCTGCTGGTGGCGATGGCGCAGGTGCAACCGGACGAGCGCCAGGTAGTGTTCCATCTCAAGAACACGCCGATCCCCGCGTTCGAGTTCGCCACCTTGCTGGAAGTGGTCAAGCAGGGGCGCACCGACGATGCGCTGACCTATCTGCGCACGGTCGCCGCAGGGTCCGCCGGTTGAGGCTGAGCGCCCCGGCGCACTGCACGCTCTATCGCGCCTTTACCCCGCGCTGGGCCGCCGAACCACTGAGCGGTGCCGGTGCGGCGCGCTCGGGCGGGCGCTTCAATCGCTTCGGCCAGCCGGCGCTCTATCTGTCGCTGCAACTGGAAACCGCCGCGTCCGAATATGCCCAGGCCGCCCCGTTCCTGCCACCGTTGACGCTGGTCAGTTACGCCGCCGATCTTCCGGCACTGGCCGATCTGCGTCTGCTCGATGCCAGCTGGGATGCGGTGTGGGCCGACTGGGCCGACGACTGGCGCAAGGCGCTGGTCAACAAGATCGAACCGGTGAGCTGGGTGCTCGGCGACCTGTTGCGCGAAGCGGAGATCCCCGGCGTGATCTTCCCCAGCATGGCGCGGCCCGAAGGCGTCAACGTGGTGCTGTTTCTGGACATGCTGCAGCCCGAGCGCGTACTCCGCGTCCTCGACGATGGCCGCCTGCCGCGCGATGGCCGCAGTTGGGGCGATCCGCCGACGGTGGTGTGACTGGGCACGCGTTGATGTGCGCGCACCACGTGCAGCGCGTCACTCGACATCGGTATCGCGAACGTCACCGCACGTGCGTGTGGCGATAACGCAATGGGTAGCGAGGAGGGTCTCAAGGCCTCGCGCTGCAGAAGACGCGGTCGCCCTCCAGAAACACGACGGACGGAACCAGCGCACCCGTTGATTGATGATCAAGTCGATCGCATCTCGCGTCAGCTCGGCAAGCCCGTCGGCCGGTCGCTCGTGTTCTTTACGTGATCGTTGCCGCCGGTTAGGCATGCAAACGCACGTAGTAGACAGCTGGTTAGCCGCGACCAACCTTCAACCAGTCAGCACCTGCACCACGCCAGCCAGCACTGGCGCAGCCACCGCGGCCGGCAGGATCGCCCCGCGCCGATACGGCAGCAGCCACAGCGACAACACCGCCGCACTGGCGGTCAACGTGCCCAGCCACAGCACTGCGCCGATGCCCCAGCCCTGCGCATGCACCGCCAACGCGAAGGTGAGACACAGCAGCAACCAACCCGACACACGCAGTTGGCGCGATCGTGTAGTGCCCAGCAGGCGGCCGCGCAACTCCTGCTGATGCTTGTCCATCGCCAGGCACAGGGCAGCAAAGCCGGAAAAATTCAACGCCAGCAATAACAGCACGCTCATGCGCTTTCCTGGAGCGGCGCGGCTGGCTGTGCAGGCGTTGCGGCAGCAGCGCGCGCGCGTCGCGCCGAAGCCGGCTGCGGCGCTTTCCAACGCTGCAGGCGAAAGCCGGCGATCCCCAGGCTAAGGCCCAGGAACAGGCACACCAGATCTACACCGGCCAGTGCCCATTGCCTGGCCGGCAGCGTCACGCCCAGATGCACATCGGTGGTGATTGCGTTGAGTACCGGCACCAGCGCGAACAATGCCGCGCCCAGATAGAGCTGCCAGCTCCACATCGCACGCCGCGGCCACACGAATGCAGCCAGCAACGCCGTGGCCCACGCAGCAAAAAACACATTGGCCTCCATCGCTGCGCGCGCATCCAGGCTCACCGGCAACACGCGGTTGGCCCAGAAGAAACTGGCAAAGGCGATCGGCAAGCCGGCCACGGTGCCGATGTTGAGTGCGTCCACCAGGCGCAGGCCGAAGCCGATGCGCCCGGCTTTCAGATGCTTGGGACGTTCTTTCACTGCCCACATCACCACGCCGCTGGCCACCATCAGGCAGCCCAGCAGGCCGGAGCCGAAGAACAGCGCGCGCAGCCATGGCCCGGCGAAATGGGCCAGATGCAGACCCACCATCACCCCACGCGTCTGGCTGGCACCGCCCGGTGGCCCGCTGCGTTGCAGGCGCTCGCCACTTACGGCATCGAACAGGATGGAAGGCACGTCAGTGGAGAGGTTGTCGGCCAATCGGCTCACCCCGACGGCAGCATGCGCATCGTTGGGCAGTGACACCGCCACGCTGCCCACCTCGCCACCACGCCAATCGCTGCGCGCACGTGCCACGAACTGCTCCAGCGGCAGCATGTGCGCCGGTACACCGGCGGCCTTGCGCGTATCGGCCACCCGATTGGCCGCCTCGTCGTAGAAACGCATTTCATCGCTGGCATAGCGCGCCTTGATACCCCACGGCAGGTACATGAACATCAAGGTCACGATGCCGGTGTAGGTAATCATCGCGTGGTACGGCAACGCGGTCACCGCGCTGACGTTGTGGAAATCCAGCCACGACCGCAGCCCCTTGCCGGGGCGGAAGGTAAAGAAGTCCTTGAAGATCTTCTTGTGCGTAATCACCCCGCTGATGATCGCCACCAGCATGAACATCGCGCAGAACCCCACGATGTAGCGCGCCCACATCACCGGCACGTAATGCAGGTCGAAATGCAGCCGGTAAAAGAATTCGCCGCCCAGCGTGTCGCGTGCGGCGATGTCCTTGCCGGTAGCCGGGTCGATGATCGCCGTGCCGTACATCTGCCGGCGATCGACAGGTTTGCCGTCGGCGGGCGCGGGATTCTGCCAGTACATGCTCACCACCGGAGTGCGCGTATCCGGCAAGGTGATGTTCCAGCTCACTGCATCGGCTGCGTGTGTCTGCAGATACTGCTCGGCACTGCGCAGCGCAGTGGCGGTGCTTACCGTGGTGGTGGGCAACTCCGGGCGCATCCAGCGGCTGATTTCGTCGCGGTAATAACTGGCCGTGCCGCCCATGAAGATCAGCAGCAAGACCCAGCCGACCAGCAGCCCGGTCCAGGTATGCAGCCACGCCATCGACTGGCGAAAGCCCTGCTTCATGCCGCGCTCCGTTGCAGCCACGCGGCCAGCGCAAACATCAGCGTCGCCGGCACCGCGATGCCGGCACAGGCACGCCACACGCTGGCGGTGGCGAAGGCCCATAACGGCGCACACGCGCACACTACGATCCCGATCAGCATGCTGCTCAATACCGCTTCACTGCGCGGCATCGGCAACACCAGCGCCAACAACAGATTGGTGGCGCTGGCCAGCGCGTAGCCGCCGAAGATGGCTGCCAGCGTGCGCGCAAGCACCCCCAGCCAGGGGCGCCTGAACCAGGCAAGCGGCAAGGGCGATGCGCTGGACATCACGCCACCGCGCGCGATGGACGTGGCGCACCTGCCACACCGCAGCGCACCGTTGCCAAGCCGGGTGGGCCGGCAAACGCATGTGGCCACCGCGTGGGGCGTAGGACGCGCAAGCCAGGCATCGCCGCGACGCGGCGGCGGTGCCTGGTCCATGAGTGCGCGGGAGGTGTGCCGACCACGCTTACTCGGCCAGGAACGTCAGCGTGCTGATGTGGTGCACCATCGACACCTGCTTGCCGGCGATCTCGCGCTTCACCGGTTCCTTGTTGGTGGCCACCAGGATGTGGCGGCCGGCACGCAGGGTAGGTAGCGTCACCTGGCCCTTGGCATCGGAGGTCAGCGTCTTCTGCCACTTCTGCGGGTCGATCACCGTCACTTCCACTTTGGGCAGTGGCTTGTTGCGATAAAGCACGGTCAGCGTATTGCTATTGGCAGCGGTGGGGACCAGTTCGAAATCGAGTTTTGCAGCCGGTGTGGTACGGCCGGCGCGTGCGTAATAGCTCACCGTCTCGAAGCCGCCGGCTTCCCCCTTCCATGGCTCAAACACGCTGTCGTCGCTCAACCACGCATCGCCGCTGCCGGCCAGTGGCGCGGTCAGGAACTCGGCACCGCGCTGCAGCGGGCCGGCCTTGCCGGCAGCGCCGAACACGCTTGGTTTGACCACGCGCTTGATCTCGTCTTGGCCGTGGTCCAGCGCTTCCTGCGCCGGCTCGCCGAAGAAGATGCGCACCGGGCCGCTGCCGTCGCGCTCGATCCAGATTTCGTGGGCCTGGGCGGACAGGCTGATGCTGGCCAAGGCCAGGCAGGACAGCAGGAAGGATTTCATCGCGGCGACTCCTCAAGGACGGGACCGGCGAGGCGAGAACCGCGCCATCGTGGTTATTGGGAATGATACGCAATTCCCACAACGGAGACCAATGCGCGGCATGCGGCGCTGCCGCAATTGGCCAGCCGGGGCGAGCGTGCCCGCGGACAGGAGCATCCGCCCATCGGGCGTGCAGCGCCCATCGCTGCGAAAACTGTCATGCAGGCTGGTCAGACTGGCGCAAAGTGTGCTCTATACTCCGGCGCTAGCAGAGGTCTTCGACCAACAGCCAGGGGTGAGCGCGTGCGGAATTACGACCTCGAGTTCCTGAAGAAATTCTCGATGGTGATCGGTTTACTCGTGGTGATCACCCTGGGCCTGATCGCCCTGGCAGCGTATTTGCAACGCGCCATCCCCGACGAAGTCTCGCCCACCGCCGCCAAACGCGTGCTGCAACGCATTGCGCCTGCCGGCGCGGTCTACGCCGGTGCGACTGGCGCGTCCGCACAGGCCGCAGCGCAGGCCGCCGCGCTGGCCAAGGCCGCCTCGCAGTCTGCGTACGGCGGTACGACCGACGGCAAGACCATCTTCAACAACCTGTGCACCGCCTGCCACACCACCGGTGTCGGCAAGGCGCCCACGTTGGACCATTCGCATTGGGATGCACGCATCGCCCAGGGCAAGGACACCTTGTACAAGCACGCGATCGAGGGCTATACCGGTCCGGATGGCGGCATCATGCCTCCCAAGGGCGGCAACCCGGCACTGACCGAAGAGCAGGTGCGGGCCACCGTCGATTGGATGCTGGGCAACCTCAAGTAAGGGCCTGGCAAGTTGCCGGGGAAGATGGGTCTGCGATTCGCGCCTGATACAGCCTATCGCCTGCGTTGCGTTGCCCATGGAGCGCGTCGCGGGCAGATCGTGCGCAGGCGCTGCAGCACTGCATTGGTGCACGCAATAGCCGCATCACCGTTGCGCAGCGCACGTGCCTGGCGGTCATTCCCCCTGGTTTGCTAGCCTGTTTCTGCGCTTTTCGTTATCACGCGCCGCCTTCCGGGCGGCGTTTGCGTTTGGATTCACTTACTGGAGTCGTTCGATGTCGCCTCGCCCGCTGGTTGTGCTCGGTTTGGTTGGTCTGTTGGCTCCGTTGCTGTGCAGCGCTGCCGATGGTGCCGCGCAGCGGCTCTCGATTGCCGACGTGCAGGGCGAAGACAGCCGCAGCCCGTACGACGGCCGCGTAGTGGAGGTGGAGGGAATCGTCACCGCCGATACGCGCGTGGGGCTGGCCGGCCTGTTCGTGCAGCAGCCCGGCTTCGAGCCGCGGCGCTCGCATGGCCTGTTCGTCACCGGGGCCGGCAATGCCAAGCTGGCGGTGGGCGACCGCGTGCGCATCGTCGGCACCGTGCGCGAAGTCTCGGCAGGTGGTGAGGCGAGCCTGACCACCGTGGACGCCAGCAGCATCGAGCGGCTTGCCAGTGGCCAGCCGGTGCCGGTACGCATGCTCAGCGGGCCGCCGGCCAACTGGGAAGCGCTGGAAGGCGAACACGTGCGTATCGCCTCGCTCACGCTCAATGGCAGCGACCGCCTGGACACGTACGGCGAGCTGGTCGCCGCGTTCGGCGGACGCCTGTGGCAGCCGAGCGAGGTCGCCGCTGCCGGCACGCCGGCGTTCGTGCAGGTGCAGGCCGATAACGCACGCCGTCGCGTGTTGCTGGACGATGCGCGCAACGGCCGCAGCCCCAGGACGGTGTCGTATCTGCCGGCCGATCCGGTGTTGCGCAGCGGCAGCCTGCTCAAATCGGTCGATGGCATCGTCGACCAACGCTACGACGGCAACTACCGCATCCAGGTGCTGGGCCCACTGACCTTGCCGGCGATGCCTACAGCCGTTGCGCCGCAGGTGGGCGGCGATCTGCGTATTGCCTCGTTCAACCTGGAGAATTTCTTCAACGGCAATGGCCGTGGCGGTGGCTTCCCGACCAAGCGTGGCGCACGCACGCACGAACAATTCCAGGCGCAGCTGGCCAAGTTGGTCGCCACCATCGTGCCATTGGGTGCCGACGTGGCTGCGTTGATGGAAGTGGAAAACGACGGCAACGGCGCCGATGCGGCGGTATCCCAACTGGTGGCCGCGCTCAACGCTGCCGGCAAGGACAAGGATTGGCAGTTCGTCGATACCGGCAGCGGCCCGGGCGACGATGCGATCCGGGTCGGCATCATTTATCGCAGCTCGCAGGTCACCCCAGTCGGCAGGCCGGCCACGCTGACCGGCGGGCCGTTCGAGAACCACAGTCGCGTGCCGCTGGCGCAGGCGTTCCGCAGTGCGCGTGGAGCCACCTTCGTGGTGGTCGCCAATCACTTCAAGTCCAAGGGCTGCGGCAACGCCAGCGGGGCCGATGCCGATCAGCAGGACGGCCAGGCCTGCTGGAATGCCACCCGTACCGAATCGGCCAAGCGGTTGCACCAGTGGTTGCAGACCGACCCCACCGGTGCGCAGACCAAACTCGCCGTGCTGCTGGGCGACTTCAATGCCTATGCGATGGAAACGCCGATGCGCAGCCTGCGCGCCAGCGGCTGGCAGGACGCGTTTGCAGTGGCCGGTGTGAAGCAGCCCTACAGCTACGTTTACGACGGCCTGAGCGGGCGGCTGGACCATGCGCTGCTCAGCCCGGCGATGGCCAAGCAACTGCGGGGCGCGGCCGAATGGCATGTCAATGCGGATGTCATGGATGCCGCCGGCTACGCCAAGCGCAATCTGCCCGGGCCGTGGCGCAGCTCCGATCACGACCCGGTATTGCTGGGTTTTTCGCTGTAGCGCTGCCGATCATGACAGTGCACGCGGCACGCTGTGCGCGTGCCTGGGCATGTTGCACACCGACACCGACACCGACACCGACGCGGTGCGCGGCGTGCGTTGAGCTGTTCGAGCGCCAGCAGGGCGCATCGACCGGCGGATGCGTGTACCACCTCACTTCCCGCCGGTCGCCGCTCCGGCAATGGCGCTGCATGCCGACCGGTCGTTAGTTCGCGCACGCCCCATGTCGGCGACGCAGCCGCAGATTGAGCAGATGCGTGCTGGCCAGCAGCAGGCTGCCGGCGACCGTGACCGGTGTCTCCAGCGCATCGCCGGCCAGACCGCTCGCTCCAATAACCAGACCGGCCAGCCCGCACAGCGCCAGCACCCAGACCGGCGCCGGCAGCGCGTGCCGGCGGTGCGTGCTCCATAGCGCGTAGCCGCTCAGCGGCACCGCCGCTGTGGCGAACACCACATGTACCCACTCGGCCCGGCTCCAGACACCCAGCAGCGGGAGCGTGGCGGCCAGCAGCGGCAGGGCGAGGCAATGCAACAGGCACAACCCGGACAAGGCGATGGCCGAGCTGTCCAGCAGGGAGGCGGTGGCGCGCATCAGAAGCATCCGGTCGAGTAAGTGTTATATAGTAACACTTCTCTCTTGCCAGGCTCTCAGGATGTCTCTGTCCCCCCAGCGCGATGCGCGCCTTCCCGTCACCGTGTTGTCCGGCTTTCTGGGTGCGGGCAAGACCACCTTGCTCAATCGCATCCTGCACAACCGCGACGGCTTGCGGGTGGCGGTCATCGTCAACGACATGAGCGAGGTCAACATCGACGCGCAGCTGGTTCGCGAGGGCGGCGCGGCGTTGCGGCGCACCGAAGAAACGCTGGTGGAATTCAGTAACGGCTGCATCTGCTGCACGCTGCGCGACGATTTGCTGCAGGAAGTGCGGCGGCTGGCCGAGCAGGGCCGCTACGACTATCTGCTGATCGAATCGACCGGTATTGCCGAGCCGATGCCGGTGGCGGCCACCTTCGCGGTGCGCGATGCCGATGGTTTCAGCCTGTCGGACATCGCCCGGCTCGACACCATGGTGACGGTGGTGGACGGCAGCCGTTTCCTGGAGGATTTCGGCTCGGCTGCCACGCTGGCCGACCTGGGCCAGCAAGCCGGCCCGGACGACACGCGCGGGCTGGTGCAGTTGCTGGGCGAACAGGTGGAGTTCGCCGATGTGCTGGTGATCAGCAAGTGCGACCGCAGCGACGCGCAGCAGCTGCAACGCCTTCGCGCCGTGCTGCGTGCGCTCAACCGCGACGCGGCAATTGTGGATGCCGCGCACGGGCAAGTGCCGCTGCAGCAGCTGCTGGACACCGGGCGTTTCGATTTCACCCGTGCGCAGCTGGCGCCGGGCTGGATGCAGGAACTGCGCGGCCAGCACACCCCCGAGACCCAGGAATACGGCATCAGCAGCTTCGTGTACCGCGCGCGCCGGCCATTCCATCCACAGCGCTTCGCGCGCATGGTGCACAGCGGCTTGCCGCAGGTGATCCGCAGCAAGGGCTTCTTCTGGCTGGCCAGCCGCATGGATTGGGTGGGCGAACTGTCCAGCGTGGGCGGCGCCACCCAGACCAGCGCGGCCGGGTTCTGGTTCGCTGCGCGCCACCGTGTCGATGCGCAGGCAGTCGGCCAGCCGCTGCAGACCAGCATCACGCCGCTGCCCTACACCGATATCGGCTGGCAGCGGCAACAGACGCAGTGCTGGACCGCGCCACTGCCGCAACCGCACGAGGTCGGCGATGCCAGCGAATACGCCGCGATGCAGCGACTGTGGCATCCGCTCTGGGGCGATCGCCGTCAGGAGCTGGCGGTGATCGGCGTGGACATGGATGCATCGCGCACACGCGCTGCGCTGGACGCGTGCCTGCTCAGCGATCAGGAACTACGGCAAGGGCCGGCGCAATGGCAACTGCTGGACGACCCGTTCCCGCACTGGGCGCGGTAACAGCGCACTGCAGCTGCTTGCCAAGCAAGTCGACGCCATCGCCAGCCTCATCGAGCTGGCGACACTGCAGTTTGAGGTCAGTGGCAACCGCCGAGGCCTGCGCGGGCGCTGGCGGTCCGCGTATGCTTTGCGCGCAACTATTACCTGTTCAATCCTCAGTAATAACCGTTGTCGATCGCCTCCTGATGGGCGTCACGCTCACTCTGCTCGGACAGCGCACGCTCTTGCGCCGTCGTGGGGATGGTGTCCATCAAGCGTGGCGCACCCATCCGATGCAGTTGTTCGTCGGTTTGCCTGACCATGTCTCGCAGTGCCAGCACGTTGGTATAGCCCTGCATCATGCGTTCCAGGCGCCGGATCTTGTCGGGTGGAGCACCGCTTTCCTTCAATGACTCCAGGCGCCGCTGCGCGCGTACGAAATACACTTGCATCTTGGTCATGTCGATATTTTCGCGACGGACCGCAAGCAATGCATGGCGATTGGACTGCATCACATCCCGTTGGACCATGGCTAGCCGATTGCTGGTGGTCTTCGGCGCGGCGATCTTCTCCAATGGCGCCAGCGCCGCCAACATTCCATCGAGCTGCCGATCGCGTACGGCGTCGCGCTCGGCGATCAGGGCCGCACGCATCTCGAACACCGACCTCTCCTCCGGGCCAGGCGCCCGACGCTCTTTGTGGAGGCGCCGACCGATGTGATGGCACTGCTCGTTGAGCGCGGCCAATTCCAGATTCATGATGCGCACGGGGCGTAGCCGCCTGGACGGCGAGGGCGGAGCCGGTGTCGCCGCTTTCGGGGACGCAGTCGGTGCCGGCCGCGAGGGGCGCATCGGCTGTTGCGGCTGCCATACCTGATCGCGCCTGGCTAAGCTTGGAACGCGCTGTTGCGGCAGTTCCTCAGGGCCGCCCTGACGTTGCTGAAAGCGTTCTGCCGCACGTGCCGCCGACAGCGGTTGCGGCGGTGGTGCTGCCGTGTGCATCGGCACACGACTGCGCGGCGGAGGCATCGCATCGGGCGTCTGCCATCGCGCATCGACGCCAGCCTGCGGTACCGGTGGACGCTGGTTCTCGCCTCGCCTGGCAGCGTTCGGTGCGGGTGTGGCCAGCGCAGGCTGGCTCTGCGCTATTTTTGTGGCTGGCGCTCCCAAGCACATCGACGGCAACTGTTTGCGTAGCGTCGCAAGCGACTTGCGCGCCGATGCCAGCATGCCTTGCCGCGATTTGGCCGCGCCTTGCGCGGTGCCGGCCTTGGGCGCGTGAGACAGCGAGTGCAGCGACGGCGTCGCCGCGGTCATTGTCGTGTCGCTGGTCGCCGGATTGAGCGGCTCCGGAGCAACCGGATGAGTGCTGCGAAAGAACGAAGTCAGGCGCATCACAAACTCCCGCGGGAATGCACGCTCATGCTAGCGACCGCCAACCGGCGCGGAAGGCCGATGGCGAACCGGCGTCGCGTAGGCCGAACGCGTGATCCTCAACCCAGACGTATTCCCCAGGCGATCGCCGCGATGGCCGGTGCGGCCAGTGCCAGCCCCAACCAGCCGCGCAGGCCCAGGCGTTCGGCAAATCCCAACTTGCCGACCAGTGCACCCAACACGACGACGCCCAGATTCATGCTGGCAAAAACGGTCGCCGGGCTGTGCGGCAGCACCTGGTGGGCACGTACGTAACAGAGGATGTTGCCGAAATTGAGCGCACCCAACAGCACGCCGGCAAGCATGCTGCGGGTGCTCGGGCGTGCACCACGCGCCCAACGCACGCTCTGCACGCCAAGCATCAGCAAAAAGGCCAGTGCAAAACACAAGGTCAACGAGGTCAGCGATGGTGTCCCGGCCTGCGCGATGTGCTTGAGCAACAGGTCGATGAGCGCAAAGCCCATCCAGACGCCAACCAGCCAGGGCAGGCCGGTTGTGCTCGGCAGCGGATCGGTCGCCACGTGCTGACGGGGGCGTCGCACGATGCACGCGATGGCCACCATGCCCAGCGCCAGCCCTGCCAGTTTCCAGCCATTGACCGGTTCGCCGAAAACGGTGAAGGCTGCGGCCAACGAAAGCACCAACGACAAACGTTGCGCAACATCGGTACGTACGATGCCGGCCACCGCGACCGACCGCGCCAGCACCAGGAAGATGGAGGGCAGCGCCACGGCCAGCAGCAGCAACGCCACCCAGGGAGCGGTCGTGGAGCGCAGCGTGTCCAGCGCAGGATGCAGGATCAGCCAGGCCAGGAGTGCGGCAGTGGCGTAGTTCCAGGTAATGGCCTGAAACACGTCGATCCGGTGGCGTGGCGCAAGCTTCAACAGCACCGACACCAGGACACTGCAGACAACGGCAAACAGCAGGAAATGCATGGGCAACGCAACGAAGTGTGCAGGCAGGGCGATGAACGCGGCCGGCGGGGCGGCTATTATGCAGGCATGTCCAATCCCTCATTCCCCACCGAATCGGCTGCGTTGACCTTGGAAGGGCCGGTTGGCCCACTGGATGTCGCGGTCGATCTGCCCGAGCCGGATGTTGCCGCGCACGCGGTCACCGCCATCTTCTGCCATCCGCTCTCCACCGAGGGCGGCAGCATGCACAACAAGGTCGTCACCATGGCGGCGCGCGCACTGCGCGAGCTGGGCATCACCGTGGTGCGCTTCAATTTCCGCAGCGTCGGCAATTCGGCCGGCGCATTCGACCATGGGGTTGGCGAGCAGGACGATCTGCGTGCGGTTGCCGAGTGGGTGCGTGCGCAGCAGCCAGGCCACACCTTGTGGTTGGGCGGTTTCAGCTTCGGCGCGTATGTCGCGTTGCGCGCCGCCGGCTCGCTGCAACCGCAGGTGCTGATCTCGATCGCGCCGCCGGCCGGGCGCTGGGATTTCAGCGACATCCAGCCGCCGGCGCAATGGTTGGTGATCCAGGGCGATGCCGACGAGATCGTCGACCCGCAAGCGGTCTACGACTGGCTGGAAACGCTGGAGCAGCAACCCGAGCTGGTGCGCATGCCCGACACCAGCCATTTCTTCCACCGCAAATTGATCGACCTGCGCGGTGCGATCCAGCATGGTGTCCGGCGCTGGTTGCCGGCCGCAGTCTGACCGCGGCACGGCCCACGCGTATCGCCCGGCGATGCGCTGTTGAGCGGTCCTGGCGACAGCCGGCCCGCGGAGAATGCAATGAGTGAGATGACCCCGTCGCAGCGCTACGCCGCCGGCGTACAACGCGGCGACTGGCGCGCCGACCCTGCGCAGCAGGCGGCCCTGGCGGAGCTGGACCGCATCCACGAGGCGCTGGTGGACAGCGCGCAGGATGGATGGCTGGACCGGCTGTCGGCATTCTGGAAGAAGCCCGAGCCGGTACGCGGCTTGTACTTCTGGGGCGGTGTCGGGCGCGGCAAGACCTTTCTGGTCGATCTGTTCTACGACGGCCTGCCGATCGAGCAGAAATACCGCACCCACTTCCACCGTTTCATGCGCGGCGTGCACGAGCAGTTGCGCGAGCACGCCGGTCAAAGCGATCCGCTGGCACGCATCGCCCAACAGTGGCGCGAGAACCTGCGCGTGCTGGTGCTGGACGAATTCTTCGTTACCGATATCGGCGATGCGATGCTGCTGGCACGCTTGCTCGAACGCCTGTTCGCCGAAGGGGTGACGCTGGTGACCACGTCCAACACCGCGCCGGAAAACCTCTATGCCAACGGCTTGCAGCGCGACAGTTTCATGCCGGCGATCGGGTTGCTGCAGAAGTTCTGCGTGGAGCTTTACGCGGAAGGCACCGAGGATTACCGCATGCGCGCGCTGACGCGCTCGCCGGTGTATCGCGCGCCGTTGGATGCGCAGGCCGACGATTGGCTTGCGCAGCGTTGGGCCGAGTTGAGCGGCAACGCCGAAGCGCGCGCCGGCAATATCGACATCGAGGCGCGCAAGATTCCGGTGCGCGCACGCGGCAAGAGCATCGCCTGGTTCGATTTTGCTGCGCTCTGCGAAGGCCCGCGCGGTCCCAGCGACTACATCGAGATTGCGCGCGAGTTCACCACCGTGTTGCTGGGCGGCATCCCGCACTTCGACCGCATGAACGAAGACGCCGCGCGCCGCTTCGTCAACCTGATCGACGAGCTGTACGACCGCCATGTCAATCTGGTCTGCACCGCGCAGGACGCGCCGCCGGCCTTGTACAGCGGCCAGCGCCTGGCCGGTGCGTTCGAGCGCACCGCTTCGCGCCTGATCGAAATGCAGAGCGCGGAGTATCTGGCAACGGCGCATCGCGCGTAAGCCGGTCATCGGATAGGCGAGGACCTGTGCGATTGCCATTGCCGTGCATGTGCGGTGGTGGCACTGCACTGCCGGCAGAGTGATCGCTCAACATCGCTGACGACGATAGTCGGCGTCGTTGCTGGTGCGTCTTTCCAATTCCTTCGTGGATCCAATGAGGCGCCGCGGGCGCTGCCGTGCGTATCCGGCGATCGCGATACGTGCCGCCGCCATGTCCCGGGCGGCTATGGCATCTCCCCCCAGCGCTGCTCCTGCAACGCCACTGCGAGGTCGCAGTGCCAGTCCAAGTCGGAAGTCCCGACGGAAAAACGCCGAGCAGGCACCGCAAATAAATCGCTTGCAATTAGATCGTGTGCTATGTAAATTGCAGCCATGGACACCGCCACAGCCACCACTGCCCGCACCGATGCACTGCTGCAGCTCGATAACCAGCTGTGCTTCGCGTTGTATTCGGCCAACCTGGCGATGCACAAGCTCTACCGCGGCTTGCTGAAGGCGCTGGATCTGACCTACCCGCAGTACCTGGTCATGCTGGTGCTGTGGGAGACCGACGAACGCAGCGTGTCGGAGATCGGCGAGCGCCTGTATCTGGATTCGGCCACGCTGACACCGTTGCTCAAGCGCCTGCAGGCGGCCGGGTTGGTGACCCGTACGCGTGCGGCCAACGACGAGCGCCAGGTCATCATCGCGCTGACCGAGACCGGCCGTGCGTTGCGCAGCAAGGCTGGCGCCGTACCGGAACAGGTGTTTTGTGCATCGGCCTGTTCGTTGGACGAACTGCGTCAACTCAAGCAGGAATTGGAGAAGCTACGCTCCAGCCTTGGCGCCGGGTGAGCTCCTGGCGTGCCGCTCGGTTTTGCAACATGTCGTACACGATTCAATCGGCAACTATTGATCCCTCATGCGCCCTAGCGCTCACTCTGGAGAACCACCATGGCCTCACCTGAAAAAGTCCTCTACACCGCCCACGCCACTGCCACCGGCGGCCGCGAAGGCCGTGCCGTGTCCTCGGACAAGGCGCTGGACGCCAAGCTGTCCACCCCGCGCGAGCTCGGCGGCGCCGGCGGCGACGGCACCAACCCCGAGCAGCTGTTCGCAGCCGGCTACGCTGCCTGCTTCATCGGCGCAATGAAGGCCGTGGCCGCCCAGGACAAGCTCAAGCTGCCGGGCGAAGTGAGCATCGACAGCAGCGTCGGCATCGGCCAGATCCCGGGCGGCTTCGGCATCGTGGTGGAACTGCGTATCGCCGTGCCGGGCATGGACAAGGCCGAACTGCAGACGCTGGTCGACAAGGCCCATCAGGTCTGCCCGTACTCCAATGCGACCCGCGGCAATATCGACGTCACCCTGACCCTGGCCTGATCCACGCCAGCATCGCCACGCGCAACACGTGGTGGAGTCAGCAACGGCCCGGCGCATGCGTCGGGCCGTTGTGTTGCAGCAGGCGGCGCTGCCCTGAACAGCGCAGGCGATCGGCATCGCGGTGCCAGCACTGACTGGCATGCGCATCGACCTTGGCATACCGGCCGATGCGGCCCACGTCAGGGTGCGCCTGCGCGGGCTGGCGATGGGCGTCGCTGCCCGGCACACTGTTGCGATGACGGTACCTGCTTCTGCGACCCCGGTCGGACCTTCCTGCGCATGAGCGCACCGCGTCCCACCTTGTTGCTGCTCCCCGGCCTGCTCAACGATGCGCAGTTGTGGCAAGCGCAGCGCGTCGCGTTGGCCGACGTCGCCGATTGCGTGGTCGGCGACATCACCCAGGGCGACAGCATGCGTGCGCTGGCAATGCAGCTGCTGGCGCAGATGCCGCTGCGTTTTGCATTGGCCGGATTTTCGTTGGGCGGCTACGTCGCGCAGGAGATCCTGCGCATCGCGCCGGAGCGTGTGGAGCGGCTGGCCTTGCTGGACACTTCCGCACGTGCCGATCCGCCCGAGCGTGCGGCGCAGCGGCGCGCGCAGGAAGCGAGCGTGCGTGGCGCCAATGCCTTCCACGGGTTCGGCGAGCGGCTGCTGCGCCACTACGTGCATCCCTCGCGCTGGCAGGACGAGGCCTTGCTGGAGCGGGCGCGTGACATGACCCAGCGCCTGGGCGTGGAGGTGTTCCTGCGGCAGAACCGGCTGCAGCGGGAAGACGGCCGCGCGTTGCTGCGCGCCTATCCCGGTCCGTTGCTGGTGCTATGCGGCCAGGGCGATGCGATCACTCCGCCTGCATTGCATGAGGAAATGGCCGCACTAGCTGCACACGCGCGTCTGGTGCAGGTGCCTGCGTGTGGCCACTTGTCGCCGCTGGAGCAGCCGCAGGCGGTGTCGGACGCACTGCGGGAATGGCTGCTCGCCTGACGCTGTAACCACCGAGCTGAGGCGGCCATGCCGTGGCCATGCGGCAGGATGGCGTCGGCCAGTGCGCGAGGCTCTGAACCGGCGGTTGGGGGTGGTGATCGGCGCGCCATCGGCCGATGCAATGCATGCCTTGATGCATGCAAGCTGTCGTGCCCAGTCACGGTGGCCATCCTGCCGCAGCGAGCCGTTGTGATGCGAGCCGTTATGAAGCCGGCGTTGTGCTGCCATCTGGCCTGCAAGGCCGCTTGCGCTGCAGCGCGAGGTCAACGCGCGGCTGTCGCCACAGCGCTGGACACGGCTGCATCGGCATCGTGTTTCTGCTGATGCGTGTTGAGTTCCAGCATCTGCAGCCGCTCGCCCTGGAAGCGATAGTCCAGCGCCTGCTGCACCCCGTACAGCGCCTGCGCCTGCGTGCACAGCGTCTGTGCCTGTGCTTCCAGCGCATCGCTGCGCGCCTGCATCCGCTGTTCCATCTGCGCGTCCAGTTCCGTACCGCGGCGCTCCAACTGTGCAGTGCGCCCGGTCATGACCGTCCACAGCACGCTGCGGGTCAGGCTACCGGCCAGTGCTTCGGCGGCTTGTTCGACGTGGGCTTCGAAGCGCTCGTCGAACAACGCTTGCTCCCACCGCCCACGCCCGAGGCTGCCATCGACCTGTGCTCGTGCGGCTGTGCGTAGCTGCTCCACCTTGCGCTGCAGGCGCGCGCTGCCGGACAGCACGTGCACCACGCCGTTCAGCGCATCGAAGGTGATGTCGACCACCGACTGGGCGATCGACGCCACTGCCGGCATCAGCGCGCGCGTGCCTTGCTCCAGTTCGCGCAGGCGTTGCGCGTCGGCGGCGCTGACCGGCTGCGGCTGGCGGTCCACGTTGAGCTCGCCACCGTGGAAAAAGATCTCGCGCGGCAGGCCCTGCTTGCGGCGCAGCCAGATGCCGCCGGTGTCTGCCAGCACGTCGTAGGAAGTGCTGACATCGCATCGCTGCGAGGACAGCCGCGGGGCTGTGGTCTGGGCCTGCGCGGCGCAGGCCACCAGCAGCCACAACGGTGCGAGGAACACGGGACTGCGCATGAGGCTGGCCCTGGAATCGGGGCCTGCAGCATTGCGCACGGCGCAGGACGTCGCCATGGGCAGGAAGTCAGGGTGCCGGTGGTGCACGCGATGGCAGACGCTTGTCGCGAAGCGTGAACCCGGTCGAGCATCGGCGCAGTGACAGCATTCAAACGACTAGCTCACTTGATTCTCACGACCGATGGTGTGAATTATGTTGCACAGCAGCATCGGAGCCGCACAATGCTCGACCCACGCATCGAAAAGGTAGACCTGGCGCTTACCGAGATTGCCCAGGACCCATCGGAAAAGGTGGCATTGTGGCAATGGGCATGCCGCGAGATGCTGCACGAGACGTTGATCGGCATGCACCAGCTTTCGCACTTGGCCGGCATCGCAAGGCAGGTGGCCAACGACTGGCGCGAGCCGGTGGATGTCATCGCTCCTGCAAAGCCCTACCTGGCCGCATCTGCGCTTGCCGATCGCCGTCTGCCGCAGGTGCTCGACGGCCTGGGCAGCACGCACGACGACAACGACCGCGCCACCTTATGGCGGCTGCGTTACGCGAGCCTGATCGCTTCGACCTTGCAAGGCATGCAGGCGCTTGCGGAAAAGCATCGCATCGACCGTCAGGCGATGGCGATCGGGTCGTTGAACTAGCGGCGATCGGTCCGCACCTCGCGGTTATGTGTCTTGCACGTGGGTAACAGCTGACGCTTGCGCGTCCGTTCAAAGGCGCATCTCACCGGGCAGCATTACCGGATCATCTTCAACCCGAGGTTTCTACACGGGCCGTGCATCACGACACGGTCTTGCGCACAGGTTGCCGGTGCCGCGCAGCCGAATTCCGCCGTCTCCCAACAACGTATCGCGCAGCAAAGGTGTTCGGCGGGCCGCCATCAGCCCATCAGGCCGATGACAGCTTACCGCTGAACGATAGGCAGCTGTTCGCCTGATCGAAGAGGCGTTCATCTCGCCACCGTGACAGGCGGGCGCCACCGCTTCGATACCAGAAAGCCTGCCTTGCATTGGTCCGGGCACTGGTGACAAAACGCTTCAGCCTTGTGTGAGAAGTTGGCGCCCAGCTCAAGGGAGGGCGACCCAGGGCATCCAGGCGCGCTGCGTCTTTCAGGATCGCTGTCGTCGTGCGCGGCGAGATGGGCTGTGCGTCATCCAGGCCGTAGGCTTGCCGCGCCGCATCGGCGGCCAGCGCTTTACGCGTCCGCGGCGATAACTCTTGCAGCCTTTGACGCGTACGTTGGACCAGGTCGGGAGCGATGACCGGCGTCGAGGCATAGATCTTGCCAGGTACGGGCGGGGTGCGAACGACGCTCTCCACGCCGCGCAGATGTGCATGGAACTCGGTTTGCGGATCCTCGATTTCGGCTTGCAATGCGCGGGTCCTGGCCAGCGCATCGATCGCACCCGGCTTGTCGAAGCGCTCAATCGGATACGTGGATGTGCGGTGGTATGTTCCGGCCCAGCGCGAATCCCTGAGTAGAACCGCCGGACCATCGGACCACGAGTCGAGAACGACGGCCGAGTCATCCGCCTCTGCCGAGCCTGGGGGCTGGTACAGCGCATACATATGGGCGCACGCTTCGTCACAGACGTTCGTTATCTGCCCGCCACCTTCCATGCGGACCGCATGCCGGCGTGTGTTGACCGCTGCGTTTTGGTCGCAATTGCCTGCGCCGACAGCCAGCGCGCAACCTGCCATCAAATCGATGTCATGTTTCCCGGGCCAGTAAGACAGGAAACTGTAAGACAGGTAACTACAGGTGGAGCTGCGCCCATCGCTGAGCCGAAAATCGCTCTCGATATTGCCTCGTCCATGGTGCAAGGCCAGCCGTGTCTCGTGCACCGTCGCCGTGGCGTCGGCCAGGCGTTGACGGTCGCGAACGTCTTCGATGGGTCTGCCGCTGAGACGCATTCCGAGTTGGTAGGCGGCCTGCTGGACTTCGTGCGGCTGCAGGGTCGGTTTCCCAGAACGCCCCCGCCTCGCACGGGGAACGCAGCGTGTCAGCAAGCCCTGCAGGCTAGGCGGCACCGACGTCTCGGGAACGGAAGGCGTGTGGGGGGTAACCTGCTCTGAGGCAGGGTTTGGATGTTGCTCAGGTGACGCTGCCACGCTCGACCCTGACGTCGCCGGCTTTGAAACGCATAGTCCCATGTCGCTCTCCGATCATGACCCTGGCGTCAAGTTTGGCAAGCAGCGCTGCGAACGTTGTTGGTTCACCGAAGTCATGTGTGGGATCACGAATGACTGGCGCTGGCGCCCCGCTCATCGCATTGCCTTGGAATGGAGATCGCAAGAGCGAGCGGGTGCGAGGAGCGCGGCGACTATCGCTAGGCGAGAGCGACGACGGCCTTGCCGAAGTTCTTGCCGCGTAGCACGTCGATCAGGCCCTGCGGTGCGCTGTCCAGGCCGTGCAGCACGTGCTCGCGGTACTGAATTTTGTCTTCGCGCAGCCACTGGCCCATTTCGCGCAGGAAGGCAGGCATCAGGCGGATGAAATCGTGCTGGATGAAGCCGCGCACCGTCAGGCGTTTACGCAGCACCTGGCCCATGAAGTCGGGCAGGCGATCCGGGCCGGGGTGGGCTTGCCCGCGGCTGTTGTAGGTCGCGATCACGCCGCAGACCGGGATGCGTGCGAAGTCGTTGAGCTGCGGCAGCACCGCATCGAACACCTTGCCACCCACGTTTTCGAAATAGATGTCGATGCCGTCAGGGGTTGCGGCGTGCAACTGCTCTGCAAAGTCGTCGGCGCGGTGGTCCAGCGCCACATCCACATGTAGCGTGTCACGCAGATAACGTACTTTTTCCGCGCCACCGGCAATGGCGACCACGCGCAGGCCCTGCAGGCGTGCCAGCTGCGCCACCGTGGCGCCGACCGGGCCGCTGGCGGCAGCGACCACCAGCGTTTCGCCGGGCTGTGGCTTACCGATTTCATGCAGGCCCGCATACGCGGTAAAGCCAGGCATGCCATACACGCCGAGCGCGGTGCTCAGTGGCAGGCTGTCGTCCTTGGGCAGCTTGCGCAAGGGTGTTGTCGGGGTCAGCAGGCTATGCGTCTGCCAGCCGCCGGGCAGCACCAACAGATCGCCAGGATGATAGTCGGCGTGATTGGACGCGATGACTTCGCCAACGGTGCCGCCTTCCATTACGGCATCGATGGCCACTGGCGCGGCGTAGGAGGGGCCTTCGTCCATGCGGCCACGCATATACGGGTCCAGCGACAGGAAGCGATTGCGGACCAGAATCTGATCGTGCCCGGTCGGTGCGACGGGGACCTCTTCGATGCGAAAGTTGTCCGCGCTGGGTTCTCCGTGCGGGCGCGATGCCAGTACGATGCGGCGGTTGATGATGGACGTCATGGGAAATGGCTCGCAAACGGTCCGCGCATGCGCGGTCGGGTGAGCACGGCCGCTGATGCGGCTGCGCGGGGGAGCGCCGTCACGGGCGCAGTGCGTGTACGGCAACGACGCGACATGCCCACTGATGTACTAGCGGGGTGCTGATGACTCCGGCGCGCTGGCGCTGTCGAGTTGCGCAATCTGATCGGCACTGAGCGCCACGCGTGCGGCTGCCAGCACATCGTGCAATTGGGTCACGCTGGTGGCGCTGACGATCGGCGCGGTCAGGCCGGGGCGCGCGATCAGCCAGGCCAGCGCGATCTGGGCAGGCGTGGCGTTGTGCGTCACGGCCAGATCGTCCAGCGCCTGCAGGATGCGCAGGCCACGCGGGTTGACGTACTGCTTGACCACCGATGCACCGCGTGCGCTGCTCTTTCCGGCATCGTCTGCGCTGCGATATTTGCCGGTGAGAAAGCCGCTTGCCAGCGAGTAGTAGCTGATCACGCCCAGCTCGCGCTCGCGCACCAGGGGCTCCAGTTCGGCTTCGTAACTGGCGCGATCGTACAGGTTGTATTCCGGCTGCAGGCTTTCGTAGCGCGGCAGTTTGTACTGCTCGGAAATATCCAACGCATCGCGCAGGCGCGCGGCGCTGTAGTTGGACGCGCCGATCGCACGCACCTTGCCTTGCTCGATCAGGCGGCCGAACGCGGCCAGCGTGGCTTCCAGCGGAATCGATTCGTCGTCTTCGTGCGCCTGGTATAGATCGATCACATCGGTCTGCAGACGCGTCAGCGAATCTTCCACTGCTGCTGCGATGTTGTCCGGCGATAGACCGGGATGCTCGCTCCATTTGGCCACCTTGGTGGCGATCAGCACCTTGTCGCGCTTCCCGCTGCGCGCAAGCCAGCGGCCGATGATGGTTTCCGATTCGCCGCCGCGATTGCCGGGCACCCACCCGGAGTAAGCATCGGCCGTATCGATGAGATTGAAGCCGGCATCCACGAATGCATCGAGCAAGGCGAACGAGGTCGCCTCATCGGCGCTCCAGCCGAACACATTGCCGCCGAAGACGATTGGTTGAACCTGTAGGCCGGAGCGGCCGAGTGCGCGGGGTTGGGTCATCGTGGATGCTCCTGATTCGAACTGGCGACAGGATAGTCACGCACACCGATGTTGCGTGTGACATCTGCGTGGATTCAGCGTTCCGCCGATCGTCCCCAGCAGCTCACAGGATCTGAACATATGGGCGACGGGACGCCGTAACCGGCCTTGCGCGAATGCACGACGGGCAGATGGCAGGCAGGCCCTGGAGCGCATGCTAGGCTCGCGCTACTTTTCCCGGATGAGGGTGCTGCGATGATCCGCAACAAACTGGCCTGTGCATGTGTGATGGGTGTGGTGGTGGCGATGAGCGCGCCGCTGGCGATGGCGGTAAAGCCAGCCGATAGCGCGACCTTGCCGGCGCCCGACGCCGCATTGCAGGCGGCCATCGATGGCAACTGGCGCGACCGCGTGTACGTGCAGCGCGACCAATATCGCCACCCTGGCCAGACGCTGGCGTTCTTTGGCATCAAGCCGACCCAGACCGTCATCGAAATTACGCCGGGCGGCGGCTGGTATTCGGAAATCCTGGCACCGTACCTGCGCGAACAGGGCAAGTACGTGGCCGCCGTGGTCGACCCGGCGTCGGCACCGGAAGGTCGCAGCCGCGAGTACGCGCAGCGTGCGCGCGACGAGCTGGAGAAGAAGTTCCATGCCAAGCCGGAGGTGTATGGCAAGCCGTCGCTGGTGTCGTATGTTCCCAAGTCTCCGTCCTTCGGCGTGGACAACTCCGCCGACCTGGTGCTGACCTTCCGCAACGTGCACAACTGGCGCATGGCCGGCACTGCCGAGGCGATGTTCGCCGGCTTCTACAAGGTGCTCAAGCCCGGTGGCGTGCTCGGCGTGGTCGAACATCGCGCCAAGGCCGATGTGCCGGCCGACGACAAGAGCGGCTACGTTGGCCAGGCACAGGTGATTGCAATGGTCGAAGCCGCCGGTTTCACCCTGGTTGGCAAGAGCGAGGTCAACGCCAACCCGCGCGACACCAAGGATTACCCAGGCGGTGTGTGGACGCTGCCGCCCAGCAACAGCCATGACAAGGCCGACGATGCCAAGTACCAGGCCATCGGCGAGAGCGACCGCATGACCTTGAAGTTCGTCAAGCGCTGACGCAGACCTGCATGCCGGCGCGTTGCGCGTGTCGGCATGCAGATGTTTGACGGCATCGGGTTCGTGCAGCGCGTCGCGCAACAGGATTGGCAATGTTGGTGTTGTTGAACAAACCTTACGGTGTGCTCTCGCAATTCAGCGACCGCTCGCAGCCGCCCAAGCGCACGCTGGCCGAATTCGGCTTGCCGCCCGATGTCTATGCCGCAGGCCGTCTGGACCATGACAGCGAAGGCTTGCTGGTGCTGACCGACGACGGTGCATTGGCGCATCGGCTGACCGACCCGCGCCATAAACAGCCCAAGACGTACTGGGTACAAGTCGAAGGCGCGCCACAAGCCGAACACCTGCAGGCATTGCGCGACGGGGTGGTGCTCAACGATGGCCCCACCCGGCCGGCACAGGTGCGCATGCTCGACCCGGCACCGCAGCTGTGGCCGCGCGATCCACCGGTGCGCGTGCGCAAGACGGTGCCCGATGCCTGGCTGGAGCTGCAGATCACCGAAGGCCGCAACCGGCAGGTGCGGCGCATGACCGCAGCGGTGGGCTTGCCGACCTTGCGCCTGGTGCGCGTGGCCATCGGCGATTGGCGGCTGGACGCGCTTGCGCCCGGGCAGTGGCGCGCTGAAGCAACAACCAACGCACGGCCGAGTCGGAGCCGGCGCTGAACCGACGCGCACGCGGTGTGCGAACCGACGGCATCAGCACCGGCCGCGCGTGCCTGGCGGCTGCATAGCGCTGTATGAGCTGATCTCAAGCGCAGAGTGGCAAAACGTCGCCTGCACCCAGACTCAATAATCGAAGCTCACGCTGACCCGAAGCGAGCGCGGCGCCTGCCGCACATTTGCCGCACCATACAGCGGATCCGGCTGTCCTGGATCCAGTTCCGAATATGGATAGCGCCACAACGCAGTTTGCGTATTGAACACGTTGAATACATCCAGATTGAAACCGAGCTTGCCATCGGCAATGTCGGGACGGTAGGCAAGGCCCAGGTCCAGTTGCGTCATCGTCGGCAGGCGACCCTGGCTGCCAGGAGGTGCGGGTTGGCCCTGGTAGTAGTGATAGGCGATGCCGTAACCAGCCGGATCTTCGGAATTGGGACCGTACGAGCCGAGCGGGCTGAACGGCGCGCCGGTGACCACGGCCAGGTTCGCCGACACCAGCCACTGCGGCGAGAGCTGGTAATAGCCGTACACCTTGAGCTGATGGGTGTGGTCGTTGCTCTGCGGGCCGTTGGTATGCTCCATCAGCTGCGCGTAATCCCAGGCCTGAGATGTCGCCACCGCAGTCTGCCCGATGTTGGAGAGCAGCTGACCTTCGGTGGTGCCATAGCTGCGTGAGAAGGTGTAATCGACCTTTGCGTACCAACGGCTGTCGAAGGGATGCTCCAGCGACAGATTGAGCGCGTAGTAGTTGCGCTTGAAGGCGGGCATGCCGAGCTCGGCATTGTTCAGCGGCACGCTGACGTAGTTACCGCCGGTGTCGACCAGGGTGAAGGTGTTGGCCTTGCCCGGATTGATCAACCAGCAGCTGACCGGATTGCTCTGCTTGGTGACGTTGTAGCCCAGCGCATCGGACTTGGCCAGGACCGCATCGATGTCGCAGTAGTCGTCCACGCCGCTCCGCAATAGGCGGTAGGTGGCTTTGGCGCCGTACACCCAGCTCTCGCCCAGCGTTTTGGAAAAGCCCAGAATGAATTCGTCCTGGAACGAGGGCTTGATGCCGGAGGTGGCGACGGTCTTCGGGTCGGGCAGCACGCCGTAATTGTTGTTGGACGATACCGCTTGCGTGAACTGGGTCAGATCGGTGGGGTAACCGTTGGCATCGATGCCGCCGTAGGTGTAGTACGTGGATGTTGCCAAGGTGGCGCCGGCCGCGTTGAAGGCCGGATTCAGCGGCAGCGCCAGGTAGTAGCGCCCGGCATTGCCGAACACCTTGAAATGCCCATCGCCATCGACGTCCCAGCTGAAGCCAAGGCGCGGTGCCCATTGCCCGCTGGATTGCTTGATGTAGGCATCGCCATCGCGGTTGTAGTTGGTGAATTGGTCCAGTCGCAGGCCCAGATTGAGCAACAGCCGGTCGCTGACCTGCCAGTTGTCTTCGATGTATTGCGCGCGTTGCGCCGAGCGTACCGAGGCCAACGCGCTGGAGATGTATCGGCGCACGTAATAGCCGTCTTCGCCGTTGACGATGCCGCCGGTGGCCGGCACGCCCAGGCCGGTATTGATCGGCACGTTGGGGTTGGATTGCCCATAGATCCAGTAATAGCCGTCGCCGGAGGTCACCGAGCCGCGATTGAGCGCGCGTGCGTTCTGGTTGTCGATTCCGGCAGTGATCGAGTGCTGGCCGATGACGTAATTCAGATCCAGTCGCAGGTTGTCGGTACGGTTGCCGCGATCCGGGTCGACCAGCAGCGAGGTCGTCTGCGCGTTGGTGATCGGGTTGCCGCCGTTGAGTGCGGGATTCTGCAGCGAGGTGTTGGACAGATAGGTCAGCGAGCCGTCGTAGGCGGGGTTGCCGACGTAGTCATCGGTTTTCATCTTGCCGTACAGCGCACTCACGGTGAGGCGGTCGGTGAGATAACCGGTGTATTTGGCGCTCCACAGATTGCCGCCGGTCTTGGTGGTGTCGTCCTGGCCGCGCAGGCTGCCGCGGGTCAGCGCAGCGTAATCGTAGTTGTAGATGCTGCCGCGATACACATTGCGGCTGGATGCGCCGGTGAGTTCCAGCAAGTGATTGTCGGTGATGTTCCAATCCAGTTTGCCGTACCAGCGCGGGCGGTCGTATTGATAGCCGGTGTCGGCGTTGGTGTCTTCCACGCTGTCCAGTTCGCGGCCCTGGCGACGCTCCAGTTCATAGGAGCCGAACACGAACAGCTTGTCCTGGATCAACGGGCCGCCGGCATACACGCTCTGGGTGGACACCCATTGCCGGTCCTGGCTGTCGGGGCGGTACAAGGCGCCGTTGGCCGGGTAGCGCACGTCGTCCTTGTCGGCGCGCGTGGATGCAGGCTCCCAGAGCGCCTGACCACCGAAATGCCATTCGTTGGTGCCGCGTTTGCCCACGGCATTGATCACGCCGCCATCGGAGCGGCCGTACTTTGCGCTGTAGCCGCCGGTGTAGATTTCCTGCTGATCGATACTGCCGTAAGGCAAGGTCAGGCCACCCAGGCCTCGGAGTGGGTCGGTGGTGTTGAAGCCATTGATGTAATACGCGTTCTCCGCAGCAGAAGAGCCGCCGAAGCTCACCAATTGCTCGCCACTCGGGCCGCTGTAGGTCCCGCTGCCGCTATTGCCGACTACACCCGGTGCCAGCTGCGCAATCGCTTCGGCCGAACGGCCCAAGGGCAACCGCCGCAGTTGTTCGGCCGTAATGACGGTGCGCGAATCCACGGTGGTGACGTCGATCGCCGCTGCTGCGCGATCTGCAGTGACGCTGACGCCATCCAGTTGGGTCACCGCGCCGAACGACACGTCGGTCGTGGTGCCCACCGTCAGCGTCACCGCCTGGCGCGAGGTCAGCACATTGCCAGCGGCATCTTTGGCCACGACCGAATAGGTACCCAACGGCAATTGGCCCAACGCGTAGCGGCCGCGTGCGTCCACCTCGACCTCGCGGGTCAGCCCGGTATCGCTGCGTACCGCAATGCGTGTGGCCGATGTCGGCGCCTGGCCGGCAATGCTGCCGGTGGTGGATTGTGCAAACGCCAACGGCGATGCACTGGCAAACAACAACGCCAGCGCGAGCGCGCTAGGCCGTAACGTGGGAGAGAGAGCCGTCATGAACCATCACTTCTGGAGATCGGGGAAGTGGGAGCACATCGGCCACAGACACACTGTGATGTTCACACTGCGATGTATGGCGCTGGTTGCGATGTGATCCCCGCGGCTATTAATTACCGCGCAACCCGCTATTCAGAAATGCAGTGTTGTCATGTCGCTAGATCTAATCGCTATGGCAGTTCCTGCGGTTTGTCAGACGCTGACATCAATGCATGGATTGCATGCATGCCATAAACGACAACGCCACGGCGCAGGGCCGTGGCGTTGGGGGTCCGCTTCGGATGTCGGCTTATTCGATGCCGTCGCTCGGGGTCACTGCACCGCGGCGCTGGTAGGCGGCACGCCGTGCATTGGCATTGCTGGCGTGCTCGCGATCCAGGCGATGCACGTTACCGCCGAGCACCTGCTGATCGCGCTGACGCTTGCGGTACACCGCATAGCCGATCAGGCCGAGCCCTGCGACCGCGGCAGCAACCGTGACGGCCGGGTTGCGCTTGACCAGTTTGCTGGCAGCCTTGCCACCGGTGCGCACCGCACCGAGCGCGGCACCGGTCTTGAGCCATTCGCTTGCGCTCGGTCCGAAATGACGCAGGCTGCTGCCGGCGTTGCGTGCCTGATCGCCCGCGTTGGACGCGGCGTGACGCAACTGGTCGCCTGCAGTGCCGGCCAGTTCCAGGGCACGCTCCAGGGCGCGTTCGGTGATCACAGTCAGCTTGCTCATCGGAGGCGTTTCCTTTCTGAGTACGTGATCTGCAGTCTGTGCGCTGATGCGTATAGGCGGCGTTAGCGGAGCTGGGTGCCGTTTGGCTTACGGTTAGGTAGCGCGCCGCGGGAGATTTCGAGCTCCCGTCTGTTTCACCGCCGCTGCGGGTCCATGCGTTTCAGGTGCCACGTGGTTTTGCTCTGTGGGTGGCTGCAGCGGTCCAAGGGTCGTCTGGCCACGGATGCCTCGGATACCGCCCCTTCATCTCTTTTTTTACGTCCGGATACGTAGTCGCCCAGAAACTCTTCAAGTCCTGGGTCACCTGCAGCGGCCGCCCGCCGGGGGACAGCAGGTGCAAGGTCAACGGGATACGGCCGTCGGCGATGCGTGGGGTTTCGGCTAGGCCGAACAGTTCCTGCAGCTTGACCGCCAGCACCGGCGGTAGCGGTTGGCCGGCGTGGTCGAGGGCATAGCTGATCGGTCGCTCCATGCCGGAGGGCACGCTGATGCGGGTGGGCGCATGGCGGTCGATCGACTGGCGGCGCTCCCAGGGCAGCGCGCTCTTCAGCGCTTCGCCCAGGCTGGCTTCATCCAGCGCGTCCAGTCGGGTCTTGCCGGCGAAGGCCGGGCGTAGCCAGGTGTCCAGCGTCTCCAGTAGCGCTGCATCGGAGAGATCGGGCAGCGCCAGCTCGGGCATCCATCTCCGCAACGACTGCACGCGTGCGCGCCACTGCTGCAGGTTCTCTGTCCACGGCAGGGCGTCCAGGCCGAGTTGACGCACTGCGTCGGTGAGCGCGCCTGCGGCATGCGCCGGATCGACGCGGCCGGCTGGGCGGCTGTCGAGCACGATACGGTCGAAGCTGGATTGGCGGCGGGCGACCAGCGCGCGCTTATCGGCGTCCCACTGCACCACGTCCTGCTGCACGAAGCGCTCGGGCAGGCTGCGACGCAGGTAGGCTTCGTCCACCGGCGCGGCGCGCAGCAACAGCGCATCCTTGGCTTCGTAGCGCAGCTCGCTGGCCACCAGCCACGGTTCGCCGCGCAGATCGCTATGGTCGAACAGGCGCGCGCTGCGGCCGTTGGCGAGCAGGTAGCGCAGCGGGTCGGCGGGGTGGCGTGCGGCGATGCGATCGGGGAACGCATGCGATAGCAGGTCGCCGAGTGCGTGCGCTTCGACGCTGGACGGCGGGACGCTGTCGCAGCGCAGCCGGCGGCGCCATTGTCTGGCGGCGCTGTCGATGGCAGCCAGGCCACCGCGATTGGCGTCGGCCGCGCTGCGGCCCTGACGAAATGCCGCCAGCGCCCGCCAACGCGCGGCCAGCCCATCGCCACCCTGGCGCAGGGGATCGCGTGCTTCCAGCAGCGCGGCCAGGTCGCAGGCCAGCGCGACACGCGTCGCCTCGCCGGCCTGCGCCAGCATCGCCGCCAGGCGTGGATGCGTGCCCAGCGCGAGCATGCGCCGGCCGAGCGCGGTGATGCCGCCGCTTGCGGTGAGCGCGCCCAGCCGCTGCAGCAGCTCGTGCGCGGCGGCCAGCGCGCCACTGGGCGGCGCATCGACAAAGCGCAGCGCGCTGCTGCCCCAGGCGGCCAGTTCCAGTGCCAGGCCTGTCAGTTCCACTTGCGTGATTTCGGCGCGGCGCTGCGGCTCCAGCCGTTGCGATTGCGGCCACAGCCGGTAGGCCCAGCCGCTGGCGACGCGCCCGGCGCGGCCGGCGCGCTGGTCGGCCGAGGCCTGGGCAATGGCCGCTACGTCCAGCCGCGAAAATCCGCTGTTGGGGTCGTAATGCGGCTCGCGCGCCAGACCGCTGTCGATCACCACGCGTACGCCAGGCAAGGTGACCGACGACTCGGCTACGTTGGTGGCCAACACCACACGGCGGCGGCCTTGCGGGTCGGGCTGCAGTACCTGGCTTTGCGCCTCCACCGACAGCTCGCCATGCAGCGCCAGCACTTGCACCGCCGGATCCAGTACATCTTGCAGTGCGCCATGCACCCGCGCGATCTCGCGTTGGCCGGGCAAAAACACCAACACATCGCCGGGATGTGTAGACAACGCGTGCTCCACCGCGCGGCGCGTCTGCGGCTCCAGCGCTTCGTCGCGGCGCGCCGGAAAGTGCGCGATCTCCACCGGGAAACTGCGACCGGCGCTGCTCAGCCGCGGCGCTTCCAGAAAGCCGGCCAGGCGTTCGCCATCCAGCGTGGCCGACATCGCCACGATGCGCAGGTCATCGCGCACTTGCGCCTGCACATCCAGCGCCAGCGCCAGACCCAGGTCGCCGGCCAGATGACGTTCGTGGAATTCGTCGAACAGCAGCACGCCGACGCTTTCCAGCATCGGGTCGTCCTGGATCAGCCGGGTCAGGATGCCTTCGGTGACGACTTCGATGCGGGTGCGCGCGGAGGTCTTGTTCTCGAAGCGGATGCGATATCCCACCGTCTCGCCGACCGGCTCGCCAAGCTGGCGCGCCATGAACTGCGCCGCGCTGCGGGCCGCCACGCGGCGCGGCTCCAGCATCACGATCTTGCGGCCGGCCAGCCACGGCGCGTCCAGCAGCGCCAACGGCACCTGGGTGGTCTTGCCGGCGCCGGGCGGCGCTTCCAGCACCAGCCGCGGATGCGCGGCGAGACTGTCGCGAATCTGCGGCAATAACGGGGAGATCGGAAAAGCGGGGTCGGTCATGCGCGGGAAGGATACGGGCTGTGGCACGCTGCGGCGACGAGCTAGAGCGTGTTATGTACGTTGAGGTGAGTGCGAAGCGTCCTGTGGCGCGTCGAGACAAGGCGTGCGCTGCGGCCCAGGCTTGGCCGCCTGGGCAAGGCGCGCAACGCGGTCTCGGCGCGCCACAGGGCGCTTCCCGGAGGGTTGGCGGCCAGCGGCGCCGAGTGCGCGCCGCGCGGCTTGGTTTGGCGCCAGCCAAGCCGGCGCCGCGCAGCATCCGCTCCGCACCGCTGACGGCCAACGCATCTCATCTCAACGTGCATAACACGCTCTAAGGTGCGGCTGGGTGGCAACACGCACCGTGTGGGGTGCACGTTGCCGCCATCAGTGGATGGATGCACCTGCGTCAGGCGGATGCAGTGCAGGCTGTGCGTGCAGTGTCATCCATTCCCTGGAAGCGTCGGCGGCGAGACATCGCCCTGGGTACTGTTGCCGACGCATGTCTGCAAGCGCTGGTCGCGCTCGCGTTGCGTGCAGGGCGTTCCAGTGCACCGGTCATCAGGATCGTTGCGCCGGCCAGCCTGGAGCGGAAGCGCTGGGAATCGAAGCACCTCATGCATTGGCGGGTTCGCAGGTCCTGTCGCACGCTCGCTGCGTCGAGGGCGTGGTGCCCTCACCGCGCGCGGGACACGCCGTTAACCCATCCGTGGGGGCTCGATGGCGGCATCCATGCCGCCAACGGTCCCGCAATCGGTGAGGGCACCGCGCCGGACAGTCGGCTGAGGGTTTGTCCGAAAACGAAGGGCGCAGCGCAAGACGAGTGCTGGTTGCTTATTCAACACGCTGCGTACCGACCAACGCGACTGTTCCTTGCCCGCGTGCCGTCGCGGGACCTTACGCGCACGTACTTGCAGCGTGTCCGCGATGGTGGGCGGGCAAGGGCCTGCAGCCAAGCTTCAAATCATCCGCTCTATGCGTGATCCAAACCGCGCAGGCCACTGTCCTCGGTGAACACGACAGCCGTACGTCGCATGGCATCGTCGTCAGACCGGCCGAGTCGGCCAAGCGCACCGCTCAGACGTCAACCGGCTTCGCGCATCCGGGCGGTCAGGCCCTTGAGGAAGGCGCGCAGCAGCTGGTCCCCGCAGGGGCGGAAATTCTTGTGGCCGGGTTGGCGAAACAGTGCGGAGAGTTCCGGCTTGGACAGCGGGAAACCGGCGCTGGCGAAGATGGCGTGCATGTCGACGTCCTTCAGTTCGAAGGCCACGCGCAGCTTCTTCAACACCAGGTTGTTGCCGACGCGGGTTTCCAGCGGGCGTGGCGGCTGGCTCTCGTCGCGGCCGCGGAAGCGCAGCACCAGACCGTCGAGAAAACGCGCCAGCATCGCATCGGTGCAGGGCTCGAAGCCCGGCTCGTCTTCCTTCTTCAGCCAGGCCTGTACCTGCGGCTTGTCGAGCGCGAACTCGGGGTCGGCCAAGTGGGTGATGTCCACCACCTTGTCGTCGCTGAGGTCGAGCATGTAGCGGATGCTGCGCAGTACATCGTTGTGGATCATGACCGTTCCGGTGCCCCGGCCTGTCGCCGGAAAGCGGCCATTCTACGGGGCTTGAGTGAAACCGGTCTGACACTGTGCGCAGGGGACTACGGCGCCGGCAGTGCGAGGGAAGCGCAGACCGTGAAGAAGGGTCCGAACCGCTTGCGCTGCGGCAATATGCAGCGCTCAGCTGCCGCGATAGGTGGAGTACCCGTACGGGGAGAGCAACAGCGGCACATGGTAGTGGCCGTCTTCGGCGATGCCGAAGGCGATCGGGATGCGGTCCAGAAACGGCGGATCGGCCAGCGCCATGCCGGTGGCCTGCCAGTAGCGGGCGAGGTCGAATTCCAGCCGGTAGCGGCCGGGATGCAGCGCGAGCGCGGCCAGGTCCGGGCAGCGGCCGTCATGGTTAGTGACGCCCTCGAAGTGCAGCGTGTCGCCGGCGAACAACCGCAGCGGCACGCCTGCGGCGGGGCGGCCGCTGGCGGTGTCCAGCACGTGCGTGGACAGCGTGCTCATGCCACCGCCTGAGCTGGCTGCGGCCATTGGCCGACGAATTCGGGTTGGTCGTATGCCAAGTATTGGTCGACGATGGCCTGGCGGTCGTCCAGGAACAACTGGTCGGCCACCGCGCGCGCCAGCCGCGGCAGTGCGACCTTGAGCCCGGACAAGGCCGCGGCCGAAGGTCCGTGGTTGATCAGCGCCGAATAGTTGAATGCGAACAGGCCGTGCAGCAGCGCGGCATCGTCGGGCGTGCGCGGCAGCAGTTCGAAGCCAGGTCCCAGATAGGGATGTGCGTCCAGCACCGGGTTGGCCTGGCCCGACGGCGGCTGGTAGCGGTCGCCCCAACAGGCGATGCGCCCGGACAGCGCGGCCAGTTCCGGCCGCAGCTGCGGATCGGTGACCAGGCCGGTGGCGATGGCGAGAAAATCGAAGCGGTGTTCGCGCTGCGGCGTGCGCACGACGATCTCGCCATCGCGTTCGGCCACGTCCAGCCATGGCGCACCCAGATGCAGTGCGAAGCCGGCATGCGCACACGCGCGCTGGAAGGTGTCGTTGGTCGGCGGTTGGTTGTGCGCGAAGAAGCTGGCCATCATCCGATACTTGTCTGCATCCGGCAGCGCCAGAAAACGCGGAATGATGCCGGCCTGTTCCATGTGCCGGAACGGATTGATGCGTGGCAATTCGGTGCGGCGCACGAACACCTCGGCACTGGCGACGCCTTGTTCCAGCGCAAAGCAGGCATTGTCGAAGGCAGAGGCGCCGCCGCCCAGAATGCCCACACGCTTGCCGGCCAGTGCGGCGAAATCGATGTGGCCGGACGTGTGCGCGTAGCGATGCGCGGGCAGGGCGCGGCTGATCCACTCGGGCACGACCCACTGGCCCCCGCCCTGAATGCCGGTGGCCAGAATCAGCTTGCGTGCGAGCAGGGGGGCGCCCATCGCCAGATGCAGGCGATGGATACCCGGTGCGAGGTGCGGCTCCACGCGGACCACGCGGGTGGCATTGCGCACCGGCAAGCGCAGCGTTGTGCGATACCAGCGCAGATAATCCATCCAGCGCGCGCGCGGAATCTTGTCCAGCGCGTCCCAAGCGGCGCTGCCGTACTGCGCCTCCCACCACGCGCGAAACGTGAGCGATGGCACGCCCAGATCGATCGAGGTGATGTGCTTGGGCGTGCGCAAGGTCTGCATGCGCGCGTAGGTGACCCACGGGCCTTCCTGGCCAGCCGGGTTTTCGTCGATCACCAGCACGTTGTGTACACGCTCGCGTTGCAGCGCGAACGCCGCGCCCAGGCCGCTCTGGCCGGCGCCGACGATGATCACGTCGTAGACGTGCCCGCTCGGATGCACGCGCGGTTGCACCCAGGCATCGCCGCCGTGGGCTAGGCATTGCAGGTCGTGGGCGAGGGTACGTTCGAGGTGGGCCAGGCTCATGACAGTGCCTCCAGGCGCAGGTGAACGATCTTGCCGATTTCGGCGATGGCGGTGGCGATCTCTGCATTGCGCGATGCATCCAGACGCTGCTCCAGCGCGGCCAGAATGCCGGCCTTGTCGTGCAGCCGCACGCAGATCACGAACGGAAATCCGAAACGGTGGCGATAGGCCTGATTGAGCGCGTGGAAGCGCTTGAATTCGTCTTCGTCGAGCCGGTCCAGCCCTGCCGAAGCCTGCTCTGCGGCCGATGCGGCAGTGAGCGTGCGGTCGATCGCGGCCTTGCCGGCCAGCTCGGGGTGGGCGCGGATCAGTGCGACCTGATCTTGCGGCGATGCGTCGTAGACAACCTGCATCAGGCCGCGATGCACATCGACGAACGGCCGCCGACGCAGCGCACGTTCCACCACCCACGGCGAGTGCTCGAACAAGTCGCGGTAGCGCGCCATGAAGGCGGCATCGTCCAGCCCGGGGTCGTCGACCACGCTCATGCGTGCGTGCCTTGCAGCGAGACATGCGCGGCCACCACCTTCCAGCCGTCGGCAAAGCGCACCCAGCTCTGGCTCTGCCGACCGCGCGCACTGCTGCCCTCGCGAATGAACTCGGCATGCGTGGTGGCGAAATCGTGGCCGAAGCCATGCACCTGCACATGCGCCAACTGGCGCTGCGGCGAACCACCGCGGCCGATGCGAAATGCGCGGATCGCATCGATGCCGTACAGCACTTCGCCCACGCCATAACGCACCGTGCTGGGCGCTGCATGAAACAGCGTATCCATCGCGGCGATGTCGTCGCGCATCAACGCTGCTTCGTAGGCATGGAAGGCGGCAGTCACCTGCGCGATCACCTCGGGCAGATCGATCTCGGAGGCTGCAATGCTCATGCCGGGTGCACCTGCAGCCAATGGCGCGCGATATCGATGCGGCGCGCAATCCAGGCATCGCCGCTGGCCAGCACATGGTCCACAAAGCGCGCCAGCGCCGCCGCGCGTGCCGGCTTGCCCACGATGCGCCCGTGCAGGCCGATCGACAGCATGCGCCCGCCTTCGCCGCGCAACTGCTCGAAGCTGTCGCGCAAATAGCGAAAGAACGGCTCGCCATCGGCAAAGCCGTTGTAGGCGACGAACTTCATGTCGTTGGCATCCAGCGTGTACGGCACGATCAACTGCGCGCGGCCATGGCGGCCGTCGTAATACGGTATATCGTCGGCGTAGCTGTCGGCGTCGTAGACAAAGCCGCCTTCTTCGGCAATCAGGCGGGCGGTGTTGGGGCTGGTGCGACCCTGATACCAACCCAGCGGGCGGCTGCCGGTGACGCGCGTATGCACGGCGATGGCCTCGGCAATGTGCGCGCGTTCGGTGGCCTCGTCCACGTGTTGATAATCGATCCAGCGCAGACCGTGGCTGGCGATTTCCCACTGGGCCGCCTGCATCGCGGCCACCGCATCCGGATTGAACGCCAATGCCTGCGCCACACCGAAGACGGTCACCGGTACGTTGCGTGCGGTGAACAGCCGATGCAGCCGCCAGAAACCGGCGCGGCTGCCGTATTCGTACAGGCTTTCCATTGCCATGGCGCGCGCACCGGCGTGCGCTTGCGCACCGACCATTTCGGACAGGAACGCCTCAGACCCCGCATCGCCATTGAGCACGCAGTTCTCCGCGCCTTCTTCGTAATTGACCACGAACTGCACTGCGATGCGCGCGCTGCCGGGCCATTGCGCCGCGGGTGGCGTGGCCCCATAGCCGAGCAGGTCGCGCGCAGCGTTCATGCCTGCACTTCCGCGTGCCAGGCGGCCAGTGCCGCTTCCACCGCCAGGCCGTGCGTGCAGGCATAGCCTTCGGCGCGCAGTACCGCCTCCAGCGCGGCCAGGGTGATCAGCACCTTGTGCTTCATGGCGTTGTAGCCCATCGCGCCAATGCGCCAGATCCTGCCCTGCAGCGGGCCGAACGCCGTACCGATCTCGATCTCGAAATCTTCGCGCATGCGGCGGCGTACCGCCTCGCTGTCGATGCCGGGCGGAATCACCACGCCGGTGACGTTGGTCATGCGATGCGCATCGTCGCCGAACACCTCCAGCCCCAACGCGCGAATGCCGGCGCTGACCGCGCGCCCGGCGGCCGCGTGGCGCGCGAAGCGTGCATCCAACCCTTCCTGCAGGGCTACGCGTGCGCATTCGCGGGCGCCGTACAGCATGGTGGTGGCTTCGGTGTGGTGGTTGAGGCGCTTGTCCGACCAGTAATCCATGATCATCGCCAGGTCGAAATAGTTCGATGCGATGCGCGGGCCGCTGCCGTTGGCGATGTCGGCGCGCACGATGCCGCGTTCGACATGTCGGCGCGCGAAGATCGCTTCTGCGGCGCGCTCGGAGACGGTGATCGGTGCCGAGCCGGATGGCCCGCCCAGGCATTTCTGCAGGCCGCCGGTGACCACGTCGACGTCCCAGCGATCGCTGGCGATGGGCATGCCGCCGATGGTGGCGGTGGCGTCCACATAACTCAGTGCACCGGCTGCGCGGCATAGTGCGCCGACGCCATCGAGCGGCTGCGCCATGGTGGTGGAGGTGTCGCCGTGTACGGTGGCCACCAATTTGGGCGCGACGCGCTTGATCGCCTCGGCAATCGCGCTTAGCGGCAACACCTGTCCCCACGGCGCATCCACACTGTGCACGTCGGCGCCGAGGCGGCCCAGGATTTCGGTGAGCAACAAGCCGAAGCGACCGAAGTTGAGCACCAGCACGCGCTCGCCCGGGCTGACCAGCGACACCAGCGCCGCTTCGATACCGGCGCGCGCGGTGCCATCGACCAGGAACGTCCAGCGGTTCTCGGTGCCGAACAACGGCCGATAGAGCGCCATCACCTCGTTCATGTAGGTGGTCATTTCCGGGTCGAACTGCCCCAGCAGATCGGCTGCCATCGCGCGCAGCACGCGCGGATGCGCATTGACCGGGCCCGGACCCATCAACAGGCGCTGCGGGGGATCGAGTTCGCCGAAGGTATGCAGCTGACGCAGATCAGGTGACAAGGGGATCTCCCAGATGGTCGATGAAGTGGCGCATGGCTGCCAGCGCGATCTCGACATCGGCCGGATCGACATGTTCGTCCGGATGATGGCTGATCCCGCCGGCGCAGCGCACGAACAGCATCGCAGTCGGACACAGCGCGGCCATCACCATGGCATCGTGGCCCGCACCGGAGACCAGTTGCCGCGGTGCGATGCCTTGCGCGGCAACCGCCTGTTCCAGCCGCATGATCAGTGCCGGGGCGCAGGGGCTGGCGGCCAGCGTCTGCAGTGGCTCGATCGCGATGGCGATGCCGCGGTGGATGGCGATCTGCGCCAGTGCCTGTTCGATCTGCTGCACGGCCGCATCGCGGCCTGCATCGCTGCCGGCGCGTACGTCCAGCGAGCAGTCCACACGCCCGGGCACCACGTTGGTGGCGCCGGGCGCCACCTGCAGCTTGCCGACCGTGGCGACCAGGTCGCTGCTGCCTGCGCGGGCGATACGTTCGATGGCCAGCAGCGCTTCGGCTGCGGCGCTCAATGCGTCGCGGCGCAGCGCCATGCTGGTGGTGCCGGCGTGCCCGGCGCGGCCCTCGAAGCGCAGCGCGAAGCGTCGCTGCGCGGCGATGGCGCTGACGATGCCGAGCGGCAATCCTTCCGCTTCCAATACCGGGCCTTGTTCGATATGCGTTTCCAGATACGCCAGCACGCTGCCCGGCGCGCGGGCAGCGTGCTGCACGTGGGCGATGTCCAGGTTCCACTCGGCCAAGGCACTGGCCACCGTGATGCCGGCGGTATCGGTGACCGCCAGCGTGGTGGGGTCGAGCGTGGCGGCCACCGCGCGGCTGCAGAACATGGACGCGGGAAAACGCGAGCCTTCTTCGTCGCCGAAGGCGATGACCTCGATGGCGAACGGCAGCCGGCGCCCATGCGCATGCAGCGCCGCGACGCATTCGATGCCGAGCAGGATGCCGAGCGGACCGTCGTAGCGCCCGGCATCGCGCACGCTGTCCAGGTGGCTGCCGATCAGTAGCGCCGGCGCGTCGGCACGCGCGCCTTCGTAGCGCCCGACCAGGTTGGCCGCTGCGTCCAGTCGCACCTGCATGCCGGCCTGGCGCATCCATTCGCTCACCTGTGCCACGGCGGCGCGATGCGCCGGGGTGAGCCAGGCGCGGAACAGCCCGCCGGGCGTGTCGCTGTAGGGCGGCAGGCCCAATGCGTCGCAGCGGGCGACCGCGCGTGCGCCCGAGCTGTGGACGGGTGAGCTGCGTTGTGCGCTCAGCATGGGGTGCCGTGCGGGTGTGTGGTTGCAAAGGAGCTGCCAGGACCGCGATGCGATAAGTGCTGATGCATGGAGCCTCCGCAGGCGGTGTGGAAAGGGGCGGATATCGCCAACGTTGGTCGCCTCGCAATGGCATCAGGTGCTTGCGCGGCAGGGGCGGCGGCCGTCGAATCGACTATACGAACCGGCCCCCGTTACCCCAAAGCGGTTTTTTTAGGGCCGGGAGTTGCAAAAAATGCGACGGCGGCTTAAGGCCGGCGTTTTCCTTCTTCGGTCAGGAGAAGGGCCCCGAAGGGGCGGAGGAGGGGGTGGCAGCATCGAGAATGCTGGCCGGCCGTACCCTCACCCCAACCCGTCTCCCGCAGAAGAGGGCTTTGGGATCCCTTTTTCACCGGCTGCTACAGTCATGTGGATTCCATGAAAGAGATTCACCAATGGCGCGCGACAACTTCAAGGAACTGCTGGCGCTGATCGCCATCGTTCGCGAGGGCAGCTTTACCCGCGCTGCCGCCAAGCTGGGCGTTTCGCAGTCGGCGCTGAGTCACACCATTCGCGGGCTGGAAGCGACGCTGGGTCTGCGCCTGCTGACCCGTACCACACGCAGCGTGGCGCCCACCGAAGCCGGCGAGCGGCTGATCCAGACGGTGGCACCGCGCTTTGCCGAAATTGAAGAGGCGCTGTCTGCGCTCGGCGAAATGCGCAACACGCCCGCAGGCACCGTGCGCATCACCGCCACCGACTACGCCGCGCGCGCGATCCTGTGGCCCAAGCTGTCCAGGTTGCTGCGCGACTACCCCGAGATCAAGGTCGAGATCGTGGTCGACAACGGCCTGACCGACATCGTTGCCGACCGCTACGACCTGGGCGTTCGGCTGGGCGACCAGGTCGAAAAGGACATGATCGCCGCGCGCATCGCACCGGACATGCGCATGGCCATCGTCGCCGCGCCGTCCTATCTCGAACGTCGGCCCATCCCCAAGACGCCGCAGGACCTCACCGCGCACAGCTGCATCAACCTGCGCATGAAAACCGCCGGTGGCATCTACGCCTGGGAGCTGGAAAAGAACGGCCGCGAAGTCATCGTGCGCGTGGATGGCCAACTGACCTTCAACGGCATCTACGAAGCGCTGGACGCGGCGGTGGATGGCTTCGGTATCGCGTTCGTGCAGGAGGATCTGGCGCGCCCGCATATCAAGGCCGGGCGGCTGCGCTGGGTAATGAAGGACTGGTCGCCGACCTGGCCGGGCTTGCATGCGTTCTATCCCAGCCGCCGCCATTCCTCGTCCGCCTTCAACCTCGTCGTGGATGCGCTGCGCTACAAGGGTTGAGGGATCCGCGCCAGGCAGAGGCGCTCGACGCAGGCACATCGTTGATGAGTGGGCCTCATAAGCCCGTGCGGATCGGCCATCTTTATCGCTGCCCACGGCCTGCGTAAGCTGCAACACACCCAGCACGCACACGCCCGAGCCGCAGCACCGGTTGCTGCATTGCGCCCGTGGTGCGTGGCTGCGCTGGCAGGTCGATGCAGTGCATCGCTGCCGCCTGCGGCGCATCCCTTCCGGACACCAGGTGTGCTATCGAGCGCGGCGTCAGCGCGCTTGCGGCGTGGCGTTCGTCTCGCATTCCACTTCGCACAAAGGCTCCACATGCAAGCCAGTTCGCTCGCTACCGATTCAACCTCGCGCACCGCACCCGTCGCAACCCGCCAGACCTGGAGCGCGGTCGGCTCGATGTCGCTCTGCGTTGCGCTGCTGATCGCTTCCGAATTCATGCCGGTCAGCCTGCTCACGCCGATCGCCTCCGATCTGCACGCCAGTGCCGGCATGGCCGGCCAGGCGATCTCGATTTCCGGCCTGTTCGCTGTGGTCGCCAGCCTGCTGATCGCACCGCTGTCGTCGCGCTTCAACCGGCGCCATGTGTTGATCGCGCTGACCGGGGTGATGCTGTTGTCGTTGCTGTTGATCGCCAATGCGCACAGCTTCGCAATGTTGATGGTGGCGCGTGCGCTGCTCGGCATCACCATCGGCGGCTTCTGGGCATTGTCCACCGCCACGGTGATGCGCATCATGCCCGAGCATGCGGTGCCCAAGGCGCTGGGCATCGTGTTTATCGGTAACGCAGTCGCTGCTGCATTCGCCGCGCCGTTGGGCAGCTATCTGGGCGCCAGCATCGGCTGGCGCGGGGTGTTCTGGGGCATGTTGCCGTTGGTGGCGCTGACCATCGTCTGGCAATGGCGCAGCCTGCCGTCGATGCCCGCGCAGGGCGCCACCTCGCTGGGCAGCATCGTCACCTTGTTGAAGCGTCGCTATGTTGCGCGCGCCATGCTCGCGGTAATGCTCGGATTTGCCGGTGCGTTTTCTGCGTTCACCTACTTCCGCCCGTTTCTGGAAACCGTTGTGCAGGTCGATGTATCGCACCTGTCGTTGCTGCTGCTCGGCCTGGGCCTGGCTGGATTCGTCGGTACCTCTGCCGCCACCGCGTTAGTGCCGAAGCGCTTGTTCACCCTGCTCAGCGTGCTGCCGGTCGCGCTGGGTGTAGCGACCATCAGCATGCTGCTGGCCGGTCACCTGGTGTGGGCCGTGGCAGTGGCGATGATTGCCTGGGGCACGCTCAACTCGGCGATGCCGGTGGCTTGGTCCACCTGGTTGAGCCGCTGCGTCAAGGACGCACCGGAAAGCGGCGGCGGCCTGATGGTTGCCGCAATCCAGCTCTCCATCATGCTGGGCGGGGCCGCAGGCGGCGTGCTGCTGGATCATGTGTCGATCGGCGCCACCTTTGTCGGTGCCAGCGTGTTGCTGCTGGCCTCGTCACTGGTTGCAGGCCGGGGCGATCGTTTGCAGCCGTGAGTGATGGCGATCGCAGGATGCGGCGCGCATTGCGTGGGCGTCGGCACGTGCCACGTAACGCCGCCAGAGGCAGTGCTTGGCTATCTCTGGCGGCGCACACCCAAGGTGTCTATGTCGGTATTGCCGCATGGCCGGTGCTGCTGCCATCGAGCAGCGCCGGTCTGATGCCGAGAGACAACGGAAGACGCTGGCGAGCGCACCGTTCAGCAAACGCAAGCGCGTGTGGCTGTTGTGCCGTCGTGGCCTACCTCTGGCGCTATCTCCAACAGTCCGATCTGAGGTGACGAGCACCTCGCACCAATGGGACTTGTCAGGCTCAATCCGCCGACAGCGAGCCAAGGGTGAAGCCGGAGACGGCATTGACCTTGCCGCGCCAGAGCACCCCACGGTTGCTGGGCAGGGGCTGGCCGCCGGGCGAGAAGCAACGCGATTCGATCAGGTGGATGAACTGCGGCGGCGTGCTGCTCTGCTGCGTGTCGTCTTCGGAGTCGTAGATGCTGGCGTGGCTGGCAAACGCGCGACGAATATCCTCTTTTTCGTCGGCACCGCCCGGATAGGCAGCAGAGAACTCCTGCGCGAACGCCTCGAAATAGCGCTTGCCGCTGACCAATTGGCCGGAAATGACGATGCCTTCGACAAACAGCGTGACGCCGAACTGCACGTCCGAGGTGTTGGCAATGCCGACCAGCTTCTGCAGATACCAATCCACGCTCTGGCCATCGAACGCCAGCTTGACGTCTTCCAGCGAGGGTTGATATTGATCTTGCTCTGTCATGTTGCTCTCCTTTAAGTGGATTCAACGACGCGTTAGCCGTCACGCAGATGTGGATGGCTCGCCCTTGGCGTGCTTAAGCATGGCACACGGACCGCCAAAGTTGCCGTGGTTGGGTTCGCTACGAAGGCTTCCGCACGACGGTCTTGCGACACATGGACGCTTTCATCCGGTGCGCGCCCATGCGCGCGTGGGGCGAGTGGCCGTAGCGGAACGACCGCTGCGGTCACCATGCCGCCACCGCCCCATCCGAGCGCGGATCGCTGGCACCACTCAGGACGCCATCTCGCTCGCGCACCAAGGCACCTGCATGACCCATCACCGAGCTATACGCCGGCAGCAGTTCCACCGCATGCCCGGCGTTGCGCAGGGCCTGCACGACTGCCGGGTCGAAGCGGTTTTCCAGCTTCAACGACGTGCTGTCTTCGCCCCAGGTGCGGCCGAGCAGCCAGCGCGGTGCGCTGACCGCCTGCTGCAGCGGCATGCCGAAGCGGGCGTAGCGAGAGAACACCGCGGCCTGTGTTTGCGGCTGGCCTTCGCCGCCCATGGTGCCGTAGGCCATGACGCGGCCGTCGTCGAAGGTGGCCAGCGCCGGGTTGAGGGTGTGGAAGGGCTTGCGCCCGGGGGCGAGCGCGTTCCAACCATCGGGGGCGAGGCGGAAGCTGCAGCCGCGGTTCTGCCAGGTGATGCCGGTGCGCGGCAATACCAGGCCCGAGCCGAATTCGAAGTAGGTGGACTGGATGCAGCTGACCGCGCGGCCGTGCGCGTCGATGGCGCCGAACCAGACGGTGTCGCCGGCCTGCGAGGGCTGTGGCCACGGCAATGCGGCGCTCATGTCGATGCGTGCGGCGAGCGCATCGAGTGCGGCGCTGTCGTCGAGCAGCGCTTGCGCGTCGAGCGTCATCCAGGCCGGGTCGCCCAGGTGTGCGTCGCGGATCAGGAACGCCTGCTTGCTGGCTTCGATCAGCCCGTGCAGGTGTGCGTGGCCGTCTGCGCTTCCTACCTTCAGGCGATCGAATAGCGCCAGGATCAACAGCGAGGCGAGCCCCTGCGTGGGTGGCGCGTGGTTGTAGAGACGCGCGCCCTGGATGACAACCGATAACGGCACGCTGGCGTCGGCGCGATGGGCGGCAAGATCGTGTGCGCTGAGCGGGCTGCCGAGTGCGTGCAGATCTGCAGCGATGTCGTGGGCGAGCGAACCGCGATAGAAACCCTCCAGCCCTTCGTCGGCGAGCCGCTGCAAGCTGCGCGCCAGTTGCGGCTGCTGCAGTAGTGCGCCCTCCTGCAATGGAGCTCCGTGCGGCTCGAATATCTCGCGATAGGCGCCGGGTTGCGGGCGCAGTTCTGCGCCCTTGCTGGCGGCAATCTGCGCGCCGCCCAGCGTGACCGGCACGCCGGCGCTGGCGTGATGGATCGCATCGCTCAACAGGCGTTGCAGCGACAAGCTGCCGTTTGCCTGTTGCAGGGCCAGCGCCCAGCCGGAGACGGTGCCGGCCACGGTATTGGCCGCGCCTGGCCCGCGCCACGGAATGTGGGCGTGGCCACGATAGAAATCCAGTGTTGCCGCCTGCGCCGCGCGGCCGCAGGCATCAATGGCATGCACGCGGCCATCGGGTTCGTGGATGAGCCAGAAGCCATCGCCGCCGATGCCGGTCATGTGCGGGTAGACCACCGCCAGGCAGGCGGCGGTGGCGACGGCCGCTTCGATGGCAGTGCCACCGTCGCGCAAGACATCGCGTCCAGCCTGTGCGGCAAGATGATGCGGTGCGACCACCATGCCGCGGCGCGCGCGCAGGGTCTGCAGCATCAGCGTGGCTCCGGCGGCGGGCTGAAGGCGAGCAGGCCGTCGCGCTCGAGTTGCGTGGCCAGCGCAAACAGGCGGTCTTCACGGCCGGGCGCGGCGATCAGTTGCACGCCCAGTGGCAGGCGCCCGGGACGCGGCAACGGTGCGGCCAGCACCGGGCAGGCGGCCAGGCCGAGTGGCTGGGTGAAAATACCCAGATTCGCACGCGCGGAGACGGGCAAACCGTCGATCTGGATGGTGTCCTGGTCGATGCGTGGCGCCACGCAGGGAGTGGCCGGCGCGATGAGCACATCCACCTGATCCCACAGCGCGTGCATGGCATCGGCAAACCACTGCGCGAAGCGGTGCGCATCGGCCACCGCGCTGGCAGGCAGCTGCAAGCCGGCAAGCAGGCGGTCGCGGGTGGCCGGGTCGAACTGCGCGCCGTGCGCGGTGAGCGCGCTGCGGTGACGATGCCCGCCCTCGGCAGCGGTCAGGACGAAGGCCGCGGCGCGTGCGCGTTCGGCCTCGGGCAGGTCGATCGACGCAAGGCTGTTGCAGGCGGCGAGCAGGGCCTGCAGCCCGGCCTCCAGATCCGGATCCAGATTGCGCTGGAACCAGCCGCCCAACCGCGCGACGCGCAGCTTGCCGGCATGGCACGAAGGCAGCGGCTGCCCGCGCAGTACGTCGTACACGCAGCGCAGGTCGGCCACCGAGGTGGCGAATGGGCCGACCACATCCAGTGCATCGACAAAGGGGAACACCCCATCCAGGGGCACGGCGCCGTGCGTGGGACGCAGGCCGTAGATGCCGCACAGCGCGGCCGGCACGCGGATGGAGCCGTTGGTGTCCGAGCCAAGCGCGAACGGCACCAGCCCGGCGGCCACCGCTGCCGCCGAGCCGCCCGATGAGCCGCCCGCCAGGTGCTGGTCATCGTGCGGATTGGCAGTCGTGCCGTAATGAGCATTGACCGTGGCGAAGCCGTACGCGAATTCGTCCATGTTGGCGGTACCCACCAACACTGCGCCGGCTTCGCCGAGCCGTTGCACCACCGCTGCATCGCGGCTGGCAGGCGGGCAATGCGCACGCACTGCGGCGCCGGCGGTGGTGACCTGCCCGGCCACATCGAACAGGTCCTTGACCACGAATGGCACGCCGGCCAACGCGCCACCGTCGCTGCCACCGGCAAGCGCAGCCTGCACGCGCGCGGCATCGGCCGCGGCACGCGCAGGCAGCAGGCGGGTAATGGCGCACAGGCGGTCGTTGGCCTGGTTGATGCGTGTCAGCGTCTGGGTGGCCAGTCGCGCGGCCAGTGTGGGCTGGCTGCGCGTAGTGCTGACGATGGAGGCGATCTGGCCGCGTGGGCCGCCGCCCTCATGCGCCGTTGCAGGCGGCCCATGGAAGGTGGCCAGCAGCTGCGCGTGCCCGCGCAGCACTTCGGTATTGCGATCGACGCCGGCCTGCCACTGCGCTGGGAGTTGCATGGATCACCTGTTGGGGAGCGGGGATTTGGGGATTGGGGATTTGTGATTCGAGCGTTTGCTTGGTTGCTGGGAGTACGGGGTCTGCACACAGGGCCTGCTGATACCTTGGGTGATGACGCAACGCTGAAGGGGAATGCGCGAAATGTTGAGACATGCGCCTGCATTGCAAAGACAGCGGATGTGCAGCTTCTATCGCTCGATCTAAGCGCGTAGCGGCGACATGGCGCGTCGTTCTGCCTCATGCCCGGATCGAGCCGCTCTCTCGCAGGGCGAGAAGGCAGGGCTCACGCGCCACCGCCGCGCGTGCATTGGAGCGCCCGCGTCGCAAACACGGGCTGGGGGCGCTGGCGGCGTTGGGCGAGGGTGTCACGGCAGTTGGAGATGTGTCACGCATTTGCTTCCACGTAAAGTGCCGCCTACTCAACCGGCGTCGCAGGGCGACCGGCTATCGCACCCTCATCCGCCCTGCGGGCCCCCTCTCCCCATCAAGGGAACCGAGGTCCCGATGGGCGAAGGGGGAGGGGCGATCCCACTGCCGGCGGCTGTGGCGCGGTGAGGCGGTCGACCAGCAGCTGCTCCACTGCCGGCACATCCACCGCATGCACCACCGTCTGCGCCTGCTCGCCCAGCCCGGGCTGATACCCCGGCGCCCACGACAAGATATCGCCGTACCCGGCATCGAAGGCAGTGTTGGTGTCGACGTACAGCGTTTCCGTATGCCTCGCCAATTCCGGGCGCAGCCACACGGCCGTGGCCAGTTCGTCCCACATCGGAAAGCCCGGCTCGCGGCGGCGCAGTGCGTGGCCAATCGTGGTGTCGGCCGCACTCATGCGCGCCAGCAACTCGGCGGTGAGTTCGGTGGCGGTTGACGGGTCGACCGGCACCATGGTGATCCGGCGCCACGGCGCGCGCATGACGATGCTGGCCGCTTCGGGGTCCCAGCGGATATTGAACTCGCGTCGCGGCGAATTGACGAATTCGCGTGCGAATTGCTGCGCACTCACGCTGTTGCGTTGCTGCCGCGGATTGAGGCTGCCACCCATATAGACCAGCTCGCGCGCCAGCGTGGCAAAGGCCGGGTCCAGCGATTGCGCCAGTGCCAGATTGGTCAACGGGCCAGTGGCAATGATGCTGACCTCGCCCGGGTACTGACGCACCATGCGCAGCATGAACAACGCGGCCGGCTCGTCTGAGGGACGCACCACACTGGGATTGCCCAATGCCAGATCGGGCACCACATCGTGGGCGTGATAGCGCGGCGCGCTTTGCACGGTGTCGCCGTCCACCCAGTGCTTGGTCCATGCGCCTTTCCACACGAGTTTGCCGTACAGCGCTTCCCAGCGTTCGGTGGCCAACTCGCTGTTGATCAGCGGATGCACCGGGCCGGGAAGCACCGGAATCTGCGGATGGCCAGCCAGTTCCAGCAGGCGGCAGGTATGCGCCAGCACCTCATCGCGCCAGATATTGCCGCTGACGGCACTGATACCCAGCACCTCGACGTCGGGCGACTGCAACAGCAGCAGCTGTGCGGGGGTGAAGCCATCGATGTCGTCTTCGAGAATGACGCGGCGTCTGGATGAGGGGAGGTGCGGGTCGGTCATTGCGTTTTTGTCGTGGAAGGTTGAAGGCATTGCACCGGCGATAGAGTGAGGCATCTGTAGGAGCGTGCCTGCGCGCGACGGGGCGTTACCGGTAAAGTCCGTTCGCGCTCGGGCGCGCTCCTACGTGGAATATGTCGTGTCGTTGTCGGCGCTATCTGTGTTGCAGCAACAGCGTGCGCTCGTACTGGGCCAGGTCGGTTTCCAGCTGCCATTGCAGCCGAGCCTTCTCGCTGCCCTGGCGGAATGCTCGACAGGCAGCATCATCTGTTTCGCGCTGCAACGCAGTGGCGCAGACCTGCGCAGCTTTACCGTCGGCATCCCACAGGCTCGCACCCGGCAGGAAGCTGTAGCGCAGGCCATTGCGGGCCAGCTGTTTGAGGGTGGGGTAGTCGATACCCTGTTCCTCCATCGCGCGTTGGTACTCGTGGGTCATGTCCGCACGCGAGACGCCGGCATCGTCGGTGGACAGCACGACCGGCACGCCGGCACGCAGATACAGCGCCAGCGGATGCGCGGCGCCTTTGATGCCCAGGATCACATCGTTGCTGGTGAGGTTGATCTCCACCGCAACCTGTTCGCGTCGCATGCGTTGCAGCAGTACCTCCGCATCGTCTTCGTAGGGTAGATCCACCCCGTGACCGATGCGGCGCGCACCTGCATCCACCGCCTGCCGGATATGCGAGCGCAGCTGCGCCGGCGGCACCAGCCCCAACGCCAGCTCGCCGGCATGCAGCGACAGCGGCACACCGGGGTAGCGCGTTGCGAAGAAGCGGAACATCGCCATATGCCGCGCGTAATCGGCCAACGCCACTGGATTGTCTTCCGGCGCGACGATGTTCAGCGCCACCGCGCGGCTGCCGCCGGCCGCGATCAGCGCATGCGCCAGCGCCATCTGCCCAAACACCATCGGCTGCGGCAGCACGCGCAACACATACGGAACATAGCGGTACTCGACCGTGCAGCCGGGGCGTGCATCGGCCTGGTCGCAACGCAGTACGCGCCGGACCTGCGCGTCGATGTCGGCAAGATCGCGTTGCGCGGCCTGCACCAGCGGCGCCAGGTCGGGCTGCAACGCACGCAGATTGGCGGCATCGTCCTCGCCCTTCCACGGCAGCGACTGCATGCGCTTGGCAGCCTGATCCATCTGCGGCGGGTTGGCGATGATTTCCACATACGGCACGCGGTCGCGTGCGGCCTGCTCCAGCACTGCGGCGACGGTGTCGGCGACACGGGTGCGGACCACCGCATCGAACTTGCCGAAGGTGCTGAAGAACTGATCGTGACCGCTGGGTTGCGCCGGGCCGGGCAGGAAGTTGCGCATCGACAGCGAATTCACCATCCGCCCGTACAGCGCGGCGTTGCGTGCCGCCAGGCCGCGCGCGGACTCCTGACCGGCCCCGCATGGCGGCGCGCGCAGGCTCAGGTCGTCCACTTGCACGCAGGCGCCGTCGTCGCTGGCCCATTGCAGATACGTCTCGGCATACACCGAACCGGACAGGTGGTTATGCAGGTCGCCACCTTTCGGCATGGCCTGTAGCCAGGTGCGTAGCTGCGCCGGCTGCGCGGCCGCCTCACGGAACAACTGCGCCACCTGCTGTTGGCGTTGTTGCGCAGGCGCTGGTGCTGGCCGTGCGTGCACGACGATGGGCAAGCACGCCCATACGCTCAGGACCAGACAGCGACGAAGAAATAACATGCAGGAGACTCGTTTGGAGAGACGGTGGCGTGCGACGGCCGGCGACCGCATAGCTTGCCTGCCAGCGCGACCCGAGGCCACCCACGTGCGCGCCGGTAAGCAGGCCTGGAACAGGTGAGGCACGCATCATTCCAGCGCATAGCGCAGCACGAACAAGCCCGCGATGGTCCAGGTGGCCGGGTGCACACCCCGCCAGCGGCCGCTGCCGAGTCTGAGCGCGGCATAGGTGATGAAGCCGAACGCAAGCCCCGTCGCAATGGAATAGGTCAGCGGCATGGCGAGCATGCAGATGGCGGCCGGCAACGCGTCGCCCACATCGTCCCACTGGATCTGCGTGCATTCGCGCAGCATCACCGAGGCCAGGTAGATCAGGGCTGGCGCGGTGGCGTAGGCCGGCACCATCGCGGCCAGCGGGGAGAACAGCAGGGCGAGCAGAAATAGGGCGGCAACCACCAGCGCGGTGAGGCCGGTACGCCCGCCCACCTGCACGCCGGCGGCGCTTTCCACATAGGCGGTGGTACTGGAAGTGCCGAGCAGCGCGCCGGCCAGGATGGCGGTACTGTCGGCAAGCAGCGCGCGGTCGAACTGGCGGCGCTGCGCGGGCGTGTGCAGCAGGCCGGCGCGTTGCGCCACACCCATCAGCGTGCCGGTGGCGTCGAACATTTCCACCAGCACGAACACCAGCACCACATGCAGTACCGCAGCGAGCGCACCGCCGCCGCCATGGCCGCGCAAGGCGCCGACGATATCCAGCTGCAGCACGGTGGGCGCCAGGCTGGGCGGCAGCGCCAGGACGCCTTCGTAGCGCACCAGTCCCAACGCCAGCGCTGCCCCGGTCACCGCAAGGATGCCGAGCAGCATGGCACCCCGCACGCGGCGCACTTCAAGCACGCCGATCAGCAGCAACCCGGCCAGCGCAAGCAGCGGCTCGGGCCGGTGCAAGTCGCCCAACGTCAGCAAGGTCTGCGGATGCGCCACCACCAATCCGGCCTTCTGCAGCCCGATCAAGGCCAGGAACAAGCCGATGCCCGCCGCAATGGCGCTGCGCAAGGTGGTCGGAATGCCATCCACCAACCAGCGCCGCGCGCCGGTGACGGTGAGCAGCAAAAAGAGGCAGCCGGAAACGAACACCAGCCCCAGGGTCTGCTGCCAGCTGTAGCCCAATGTGCCGACCACGCCGAAGGCGAAGAACGCGTTCAAGCCCATGCCGGGCGCCATGCCGATGGGATAGTTGGCCAGCACTCCCATCAACAGCGAACCCAGTGCTGCAGCCAGGCAGGTAGCCACGAACACCGCGCCGTGATCCATGCCGGTGGTGGCCAGGATGTCGGGGTTGACGAAGACGATGTACGCCATGGTCAGGAAGGTGGTGGCACCGGCCAGCATTTCGGTGCGCACGGTGCTGCCGTTGGCGGCAAGCGCAAAACCGGGCCAGCGCATCAGCATGCGCTCGCGATGCAGGTCAGGTCGACGGCAGGACAAAGGAACATCGGCAGACATCTCATCGATACGGGGCGGCGTGCGTGGCAGCGCACGCACGCGGGCGGCCCATCTTGCCCTGTTGCGTTGCGCTTGCCACGGACCTCGGGCACGGATTGCGCTGCAGGAGCGCTCACGCACGGTAGCGCGGACGCGTCACGCGGCATCGCGCATCGTTGCGGCGCAGGTCCCGCCGCTGATGCACGCACGAGAGCGCACGTGCCGTGCGCGATGGCGCGCTCTGTTGCCCGCCATCGTGAAAGGCAAGCGAGGCGTCAGGCTGCGCAAGGTGACTGAACAGTTGCAGTGGCGCCGCGGAAACAGCGTTCAAAGATCCAGCACCAACCGCGGCGAGCGGCTGCGCGAACAGCACACGGTGATCTGCCGATTGGTGGCGCGTTCGGCGTCGCTGAGCACGCTGTCGCGGTGATCTGGCGTGCCAGCCAGCACGCCGGTCAGACAGGCGCCACACATGCCTTGTTCGCACGACAGCGGCACCTCGATACCGGCATCGAGCAGGGCACTGGCGATGCTGCAGTCGGCCGGCACCTGCACCACGCGGCCGCTGGCGGCCAGTTCCACCTCGAACGCGCTGTCGGCATCGTGGGCAAGGCTGGGCGCGGGGGCGGCGAAGTGTTCGCGATGCAGTTGCGCCGCCGTCCAGCCATGCGCCTTCGCCAGCACGGTGAAGTGGTCCATGAACGCCGCCGGCCCGCACAGATACAGCTGATCGCATGCACGCGCCTGGCCCAGTTCCTCGGGTACATGCACGCGTGGGCTCTGCCCGCCATCGCTCAGATGCAGGGACACCTGCCCATGCGTAAAGCCTTGTTGCAGCCGCTGCGAAAACGCCACATCGGCATGCCGGCGTGCGTAGTAATGCAGCACGAAGGGCTCGCCGCGCGCTTCCAGTGCTTCGGCCATCGACAGCAGCGGGGTGATCCCGATGCCAGCGGCCAGCAGCACGTGGCGCTCGCCCGGGTGCAGCGGGAACAGATTGCGCGGTGTGGAGATGCGCAGGCGGTCGCCGGGCGCAAGCTGCTCGCACAGATGCCGCGACCCACCGCGCGAGGCGTCGGCCAGCTTGACGCACAGCAGATAGTGGTCGCGCACATGCGGCGCGCTGGCGATCGAGTACTGGCGAATCAAGCCATCCGGCAGATGCAGGTCGACATGCGCGCCGGCCTCGAATGCCGGCAATTGCGCGCCCACCGGTTCCAGCCGAATCGCGCGCTGGCGATGACCCTGGTCGACGACGTCGGCAACGCGCACTTCATGCAGGCTCATGCGGGTGTCCTCGGCCGTCAGCGCAGGAAGAAGTCGCTATAACCCTGGCTGCGCAGCCCGCGGCGATACGCGATGGAACTGCGATCGGCGGGAATATGCACTTCCAGCAGCGGGTCCAGCGGCAGATATTCCGGCCGCTGCGCTTCCACCATGGCGCGGTCTTCTTCGAACACGCGCAGGTTGAACGCATGCACGTCTTCCACCGGCAGATGGGTGTCGAAATTGCGCGCGATCGGCACCAGCAGGCGGGTGGTGTGCTTGGACACCGGGCTGGCGGCATTCATGATCACCAGCCGCTTGCCCGGCACCGGGAAGTGGATGGTGAGCGTGGCGGTGAAAGGCAGATGCACCTCGAAATGACGCAGCCATTGGAAGTTCGGGTCCACGTCCGGCAGCGGCATGTCCACCGAATAATTCGCCACGGTGCTCAGGTAGTCGGCATTGAAGCCGGTCGGCGTTTCGGTGGTGGTGTAGGCCGGCACTTCGCGCTTGTCCGGCTGGGCGAAGGTGGCGGTGTGCACGAAGGCGAAATGCGCCACGTCGATGAAGCCTTCCAGCTGGCGCGCGGCGCTGCCGCCGATGTCGAAGGCCGGGCACACGATCTGCTGGAAGCCGTCTTCGTCCCAGCCCGGCATCGGCGGGATCTGGATGTCCGCATCGCTCACCCCGGCCGGCTTGGCCAGGCACACCCAGATCAGCCCGTAGCGCTCGGCCACCGCATAGGTGTGCAGGCGCATCTTGGCCGGGATGTTCTGGCTGGGGCTGGCGGGGATATGGTTGCAGCGCCCGCCCGCGCCGAAGCGCAGCCCATGGTAGGCGCACACCACGCCGCCACCATCGGCCGTGCCCATGCTGAGCGGCACCCCGCGGTGCGGGCAGACGTCGCGCGCGGCCACCAGCTCGCTGCCCAGCCGGTACAGCACCAGCGGCTCGTCCAGCAGGGTGGCCTTGAATGGCGCCTCGCTCACCTCGCTGCTCAGCGCCACCGCATGCCAGTGCTGGGCCAGGCGCCGCCAGTCGGCAGCGTCGAAGGTGCAGTGCAGCGGCAGTGTGGGGACGGCGACATCCATGGGCGGTCTCTGGCGTGAGGCGGGAGCGGTGCCGATTGACTCTAGGAAGCCGGGGGTGTGTGATCAAACATCGATTTTCAGCCAAGCCATTGCAAAAAATGCAACGTCAACCGAGCCCCGCCGCATGCTGACCTTCTCGCGCTTCACCCGGTATTTCATCGAAGTGGCACGCTGCGGCAGCATCCGCAAGGCCTCCGAGGTACTACACGTCTCGGCGTCGGCGATCGACCGGCAGATCCTCAAGGCCGAAGAAGAGCTCGGGGCGCAGCTGTTCGAACGCCTGCCTGGCCGGTTGCGGCTCACCGCTGCGGGCGAGCTGTTGCTGGTGGACGTGCGCGGCTGGGAGAAGGCCTACGCGCGCACGCTGGAGCGCTTCGACGAGCTCAAGGGCCTGCGCCGCGGTCATGTGGAGATCGCCATGATCGACGCGCTCAGCGAGGGCGTGGTGCCGGCGGCGGTGGCGGCGCTGGTGCAGGAGTACCCGGGCATCACCTTCAACCTCTCCACCGCGCGCAACCAGCGGGTGATGGAAATGGTGACCTCGGCCGATGTGGATATCGGCCTGCTGCTGGACCCGGTCAGCAGCGTGGACCTGGAGGTGCGCGCGTTTGCGGACATTCCGCTAGGCATTGCGATGCCGTTGGGGCATCCGTTGAGCACCCGCACCGAGCTGCAGCTGAGCGAGACGCTGGAGCATCGTCTGTTGCTGCCCGCCGCCCCGTTGATCGTCGGCGAGCACGCCAAGGTGCTGTACCAGCGCCAGCACATCGACGTGAAACGGCTCACCCACTGCAACGACGTGCGTACGCTGCGCGGGTTGGTGCGCGCCGGCGCCGGCGTTGGGTTGATGTCGTGGCTGGATGCCGCCCCGGACGTGGCCGACGGACGTCTGGCCTTCGTGCCGTTTCGCCAGCACCTGACCAAGCCGATGACGCTGGCGCTGTGCGTGGCGCCGCAGCGCCAACTGTCGCGTTCGGCGCAACTGGCGATCCAGGCGCTGGCAGCGAAGATCGATGCGATGGCGGTGCCGGCGGTGGAGTAGCCCTCATCCGGCGCTGAGCCTCCCTTCTCCCGCCAGCGGGAGAAGGGAGATCGTCAATGCCGCCTGCCTTCCCCCGCCTGCGGGGGAAGGTGCCCGAAGGGCGGATGGGGGCAGTCGGTCGGCACAATCAACTAGCTGCCGACCTAGGCTTGGCCATACTGCGCCCGGGCGTTCAAGCCCGGCCGGCGCGCTTCCCTCCTCCGGCGCTGCACGCCACCTCTCCCGCCAGCGGGAGAAGGGAGGCTCAGCGGAGCTAACCCTCGCTCGTTACACTTACGCGGCTCACCCCCCACACGACACCCGCAGCATGCAATTGATCGATATCGGCGCCAACCTCACCCACGACTCGTTCGACCGCGATCGCGATGCGGTGCTGCAACGCGCACGCGATGCCGGCGTGGCGCAGCTGGTGATTACCGGCGCCAGCCGCGAGCATTCGCCGCTGGCCTTGCAACTGGCGCAGCAACACCCCGGATTCCTGTACGCCACCGCCGGCGTGCATCCGCATCACGCAGTGGAATTCACTGCCGAATGCGAAGCGGAAATGCGCATCCTGCAGGCGCATCCGCAGGTGGTGGCAGTGGGCGAGTGTGGGCTGGATTACTTCCGCGATTTTGCGCCGCGCCCTGCGCAGCGCAAGGCCTTCGAACGCCAGCTGCAGTTGGCCGCCGACAACGGCAAGCCGCTGTTCCTGCACCAGCGCGACGCGCACGAGGATTTCATCGCCATCATGCGCAGCTTCGAGGGGCGCCTGGGTGCGGCGGTGGTGCATTGCTTCACCGGCACGCGCGACGAACTGTTCGCGTATCTGGACCGCGATTACTACATCGGCATCACCGGCTGGCTCTGCGATGAGCGCCGCGGTGCGCATCTGCGCGAGCTGGTGCGCAACATTCCGGCCAACCGTTTGATGATCGAAACCGATGCGCCGTACCTGCTGCCGCGCACGCTCAAGCCGATGCCCAAGGATCGTCGCAACGAGCCGATGTTCCTGTCGCATATCGTCGAAGAGCTGGCGCGCGATCGTGGCGAGGATGTCGCGGTGACCGCCGCCAACAGCACGGCCGCGGCGCGTGCGTTCTTCCGCTTGTCGGCGCCTGCCAGCACCACGAGCGGCTAACACCATGTCGCAATCGTGGGCACCACGGTGCGCGGATACCGCACTGCATGCGTGCCGCATGCCGCACCGAGCCGGCCGCATTGACCGGCGGTGAGCGCCGTGCTGCCGCGCGCGGATCCAAGTGGATCGGGCCGCGGCAGTTACGCCGCCAGCAACTCCCACCCCTGCGCATCGCGCAGCCGCAGGCCGGGTTCTGGCGCGTCCACGCTGATGCGCAGGCCGTCGGCCCAAGGCAGTTGCCGTTGTTGCGGAAACCACCGCCGGCGCCGGTCGACCACGATCAACAAGCCGTGGTCATCGCCCAAGGCCGCAAAGCCCTCCAGCGGCGGGGCGAAGGGTCGCAGGCCGAAATGATGCGCCAGGCTGCGCGTCACCACCTCGACATTGTGGCTAGGCAAGCCGATTTCGCTCAGGCACAGCAGTTCTTCGCCGCGGAACTGGCCTTCACCGGCCGCTGCATCCTGCAAGGCATTGCGCGCGATCAACTCCAGCACTGCGCCATCGGGCCCGCCGAAGTACACCGAGTGCGACTGCCAGGCGCCGTCCAGGGCGAAGTGCTTGCGACCGTGTGGATCGCTCAGCAAGGTGGCGCGTGCCCCAATCCACTGCGCAGCGGCCTGGAAACGCGACGGTGCGACGTTGAAGGCCAGATGCGCGCTGCCCACCGGGTGCTGCGCCTGCACGCACTCCAGTGTGCTCCAGCCGATGCGCACCGTGTTGCCGTGTACGGGCAACTGCAGCACATCACGGTAGAAGCGCAGGGTCAGGTCGGGGTCCAGGCAGGGCAGTACCAGATGACGCAAATGCATGGCGGCAATGTCGTTGGAAAACCGGCATTGAACGACCTCAAGCGCAGTTGAGGTCAAGCGTTTCACGCTGCGCGTCGTAACCGGTGGTGAGTAAGTGTCGGTCTGCGGGCTGCCTTACTGAGTTTCGTCTGCAATTGCTGGCATCGATCAATTTCGATGTTCACAGCCACTGGTTAGTTGCCCGACAGTTCGCTGCTTGGCAGGCCGGGCCTTCGCATACGCAAGCGGGATTTCCGTCGGCGTGGACGCGGCATGCGCATCGTTGCCTATGCTTTAAAAAAGCATGGGAGATGCAAAAATGGGAAACTGCCTACGCATACCCGCTGCACACATGGCGCCCGAATTGCGGGAGCATGGCACCCCCGAAGCGTCCACCAGCACCCCCATGTCGCATGCAGGAAGCATGACGGCCGGGCCGCAGGAGCACGGTGCCGTCGAAAGTTGCGCCGGAAGCCAGATTGCCGATATGTGGCTGTCATCCCTGGAGCGACCGGCCCGCAGATCTTCCGGGAGTAGGAGCCAATCCACTGCCCAGTCGCGCCCCCAATCGAAGTTGGAGAAGTTGACCGAGACACGCCGATCGATGCTACAGCGCGCGATAATTCTGGATGACCAGTGGCGGAGTCTTCAGGAACGCTGCGCGGGAACAAGTGTCGGCGGCCGGCAAGCATCCAATCTGGATAATCTTAAGGGAATCATTGATCGGGACAAGCAGGTGTTGGAGAGCATGGGTCATGAAGGTGGCTATATCGCTCAACGCCGCCTTGACCGAATTGATCGCAATCTGCTGAACTTTGAGAAAAAAATCGGCAATCAAAAGAAACTGGAATCACATCTTGCAAAATCGAACGATTTTCTGGTCCGCCTGAAGCTGCTGAAACAAGAGCTCTCAACTCGAGGGGAAAAAAGCACATCTTGAATGATGTCGATTTAAATATAAAAGATTTGGAAGACATCTCGAATGAACTGGCGGGGACTGATGCCAATGGTTCCGGCATCGAATACAACGGCTGCCGTGGGGATGCTATCGCGTACTTCGATAGTGTCACTATATCGCTTGAAGCGATGCTTCGAAGTCAAGACCCAGGCTATTGGGATTATATGCGACCTGCGCTGGCCAATGTCCTAAAGGAAGGTTACTCGCCAAGCAGGCGGAAGGCGGTAAGCGATCCTGGGATGCACGATGGCGCCAGCGATGGCATTTCTTGAAGAGCGAGCCGCAGAGTCTCAATGAGCTCCATAGGACGGCGATTGGTATTCCAAAGTGCAGCGACGTAACGTCTGCCTTGGTGTTCCCTGCGCGAGTAACAACCCGGGACTGCCCAGACTTCGATGATCTTGAAAATGATGGGTTCCAACTCAAACGATGCCTGCAGTGAGCGCCGGCTCCTCGCGGCCAGTGCAGGCGGTCGGCAATGACCGGGGCCCAGGATCAACATCGTCCAACGGCATCAAGCAAGAATGTCGCTGTATCGTAGGTCGTGTGGCCAGCGCTAGAGCAACTTTGCCAGCGCCCACAAATGCCGCACCAACGGTGTGGTTTCCAATCCACCCGGCGCGGCGGCCAGGGCCAGTCGCGCCAGCGGCATATGGCCTTCGATATCCAGATAGCGCACGCCGGGCCGCTGCAGCTGCGCGGTGGAGGCGGGCACCACCGAAACACCTAGTTCGGCGGCTACCAGATTGATGATGGACGACATCTGCGGCGCCTCCTGGGTGATGCGCAAGGTCACGCCGGAGTCGCGGCAGGCGGCGAGGATTTCGTCGTACAGGCTCGAGCCGAAACTGCGCGGAAACAGGATAAAGGGCTCGCCGGCCAGCGCCGCCAACGGCGCGCTGTTGCGCGTGGCCAGGGGGTGCGCGGCCGGCACGGCGATCTTCATCGGCTCGTCGGCAAAGCGCAGCAACTGCAAATCCGCTGGCGTGCTCAGCCCATAGCGCACGAACGCTGCATCCAGACGGCCATCGGCCAGCCCGACCAGCAGGCTGGCGGTATTGGTCTCTTCCAGCAGCAATTCGACCTGCGGCCATTTGCGGCGGAAGTCGCGAATCAGGCGCGGCACCACCGGGCTGAAGGCGGCAGAGGCGGTGAATCCCAGGCGCAACCGTCCGGATTCGCCGCGCGCCACCCGGCGTGCGGTTTCGGCGGCGCGTTCCACATCGGCAAGTACGCGGCGCACCTCGCCCAAAAACGCCTCGCCAGCCGCAGTGAGTTCGGCGCCGCTGTGCGTGCGCCGAAACAATGGCGTGCCCAGCTCGCGTTCCAGGGTGTGGATCTGCTGGCTGAGCGGCGGTTGGCCAATGCCCACGCGCGCGGCGGCGCGGGTGAAGTTGCCTTCTTCGGCAACCGCCAGGAAATAACGCAGGTGGCGCAACTCCATCCATCTGTTCCAGATATGGCAGCTGCCACCATCATATATTGGACAGGGGGTGACGGCAGGCGAATACTCGCCTTCCCACGTCGCACGTGCACTGCTGTGTCTTCTTCCGATCATCGCTCGGGTTCGCTGCCCGACCCATCCACGCGTTCCGACACCGGCGTCGATGCCCCCGCAGGGGTGCGCATTCGCGTGGCGTTGTTTCTGGCCGGCTTTGCCACCTTCTCGCTGCTGTACAGCGTGCAGCCGGTGCTGCCGGAATTCGCGCGCGCCTTCAAGGTGGACGCAGCGACCGCCTCGCTGCCGTTGTCGCTGGCGACCGGTGCGCTGGCGCTGGCGATCTTCTGCGCTGGTGCAGTGTCGGAAAACCTGGGCCGGCGCGGATTGATGTTCGTGTCGATCGCCATCGCGGCAGTGCTCAACCTGATTGCTGCGTTCCTGCCGCACTGGGGCGCGCTGGTGGTGGTGCGTACCTTGTCCGGCATCGCGCTGGGCGGGGTGCCGGCGGTGGCGATGGTGTATCTGGGCGAAGAATTGCCGGCCAGCAAGATGGGGGCGGCCACCGGCCTGTACGTGGCCGGCAATGCCTTCGGCGGCATGAGCGGGCGCATCGTGATGAGCGTGCTGACCGACCACACCGATTGGCGCACCGCATTGGCGGTGTTGAGCGCGTTCGATCTGCTGTGCGCGCTGGCGTTCTTCTGGTTGCTGCCGCCGTCGCGTAACTTCGTGCGCCGGCACGGCATCAACCTGCGCTTTCATCTGCGCGCCTGGGCCGGGCATCTGCGCGATCGCAATCTGCCGTTCTTGTTCGCGCTGCCGTTCCTGTTGATGGGTGTGTTTGTGTGCCTGTACAACTACGCCGGCTTTCGCCTGGGTGGGCCGGAATTCGGCTTGAGCCAGAGCCAGATCGGCATGATCTTCAGCGCCTATGTGTTCGGCATCGTCAGTTCCTCGGTGGCCGGTGCGGCATCGGACCGGTTCGGGCGCGGGCCGGTGGTCACGACCGGCATCGTGTTGTGCGTGCTCGGCGTGGCCCTGACCCTGGCGCACGCGCTGGCGTTGGTGGTGGCCGGTATCGTGGTGGTGACGATCGGGTTTTTCATCGCGCATTCGGCCGCCAGCGCATGGGTGAGCCGGCTCGGTGGCGCGCATCGCAGCCATGCCGCGTCGCTGTATCTGCTGGCGTATTACGCCGGATCCAGCGTGATCGGCGCGCTGGGTGGCTGGTTCTGGCAGCACGGCGGCTGGGGCGCGTTGGTCGGTATGTGCCTGACGCTGTTGGCGATCGCCTTTGCGGCGGCATACGTGCTGCGCCAACGTGCCGACGATGCACGCCCCTATGGCCGCTTTGCCCCGCATCCTGCGCGAGGCGAGTGATGCACAGCGACCGGGGCTTCTAGCGCGCCCGCTTGCGCCGTGTGGTTTGCGCGGCTGAAGACGTGGCAGCCCTCGCATCCGGGGCTGCCTGCGCCAAGGTTGCCGACAGACGCGCACGCCGCCGCTCCAGATCGGCCAGCTGGCGCTCGATCAGCTGCAGGCGCGCGCGATGGGCCTGCGCGGTTTCCGGGCACATCTGCGCGCCTTCCACCAGGCGCATGCAATCGGGAAAGCCAAGAATCTCATCCAGGTTGAAACCCGTTGCAATCAAGCGCTGTATCTGGCGTACCTGTGCAACGCACGCGTGAGGGAAGACCCGGTAGCCGTTGGCGCTGCGCGAGGATGTCAGCAACCCGTGCGCATCGTAATGACGGATCGAGCGCACGCTGGCGCCGGTCTGTTGCGCCAGCGCACCGATGCGCAGCAAGGGTTCGGAACAAGCGGCCATGCGCCTAGCATACGCTGCACGCACGGCTTGACCCTCACATTGGTGTGAGGCTGCAGGATCACGGCTCCTATCGTCTGGAGCTCACCCCGATGTCTGTTCGCCTCTTCCCCGGCAGACGCATGCTGCCGCTACGCTGCCTGTTGGCCTGCCTGTTGTTGGTGTGCTCGATAGTGGCGACCGCCAGCCCGGGCGCCATTGCTGCCGCACGCAGCTATACCGTCACCGCACCCGATGGCGTGCGCCTGGCGGTGCAGGAGCACGGCGCCACCGACGGGCCGGCCATCGTCTTCGTGCATGGCCTGCTTGGTAGTCGCATCAATTGGGATGCACAACTGGCCGATGCGCGTCTGCAGCGGTATCGGCTGATTACTTACGATTTGCGCGGGCATGGCGTCTCCGGCAAACCGGTCGCCGCATCGGCGTATCAAGAGGGCACGCGGTGGGCCGACGACCTGGCTGCCGTGTTGAAGGCCGCAAACGCGCGCGAGACGGTCCTGGTGGGCTGGTCCCTGGGCGGCGCGGTGATCAGCAACTACCTGAGCCGATATGGCGATACCGGGCTTGCCGGCGTGGTGTACGTCGACGGTGTGATCGAACTGCGCGCGGAGCAGTTGGGCGCGCATCCGGCGATCTATCGCGATCTGGTTTCGCCCGATCTGCGTACGCATCTGCAGGCGGTGCAGGATTTCCTGCGGCTGTGCTTCGCCACCCAGCCGCCCATCCCGGTGTTCGAGACCCTGCTGGCCAGCGCATCGCTGGCCTCATGGGACATGCAGCGTGCCATGCAAGGCATGTCGGTCGATGTCGCCGGCCTGCAGCGCACGCGCCTGCCGGTGCTGCTGATGTACGGCGCGCGCGATGCACTGGTCGCCACCGAGCCGACGGTGGCGCGTGCGCGCCAGCTGCAGCCGCGCGCGCAGACCGTGCTGTATCCGGACGCCGGGCACGCGCCGTTCCTGGAGGACAGCGCGCGTTTCAATCAGGATCTGCTGCGCTTTGTCGAACACTGAACGCGCCGCGCCTTGAGCGCCGGCAGCCACACGTGGCCAACGGCGCGAATGGATCGGAACCAACTGCGCGGCCATGGCGTGATGCTGTACCGTCCCCGTGCCTGCATCCAGGGCGGCGCGTTGCGCGTATCTCGGTGTGCGTCTTCACTCGTCGACGACGGCGTGATGTGCACAGCTATGCGCGAGCAAGCGCGCCGGTCTGGTGGCCGACACGGCGCCGCAGCGGGCCGGGCACGTGGCGCTGTTGCAAGTGCTCCCATGGCTTCCGGAATGACCACATGACCGCTGTCCCTGCCCACGACCACCACACGCTGCAGGACTTCATCGAGCGCCATCAGCGGCTGTTCGTGCTGACCGGTGCCGGCTGCAGCACCGACTCGGGCATTCCCGATTATCGGGACCTTCAAGGCGGCTGGAAGCGCCCGCAGCCGGTGACGTTCCAGGCGTTCATGGGCGAGCTGTCCACGCGGCAGCGCTATTGGGCGCGCAGCCTGGTCGGCTGGCCGCGCTTCGGTCTGGCGCAACCCAATGCCACCCATCATGCGCTCGCTGCGCTGGAGGCGCGTGGCCAGTTGGAAGTGCTGCTCACCCAGAACGTGGACCGCCTGCATCAGGCCGCTGGTAGCCAGGCGGTGATCGATCTGCATGGCCGGCTCGATGTGGTGCGCTGCATGGGCTGCGAGCGGCGCATGCCACGCACCGAATTTCAAGTGTTGCTTGAGCAGGCCAATCCAGGCTGGGCAGCGCTAGAGGCCGCGCAAGCGCCCGATGGCGATGCCGATCTGGACGATGTGGCCTTCGAGCATTTCGTGGTGCCGCCGTGCCCGGTGTGCGGTGGCGTGCTCAAGCCGGATGTGGTGTTCTTCGGCGAAAACGTGCCGCGCGCGCGGGTGGAGCGTGCCTTCGCGCATCTGCAGGCCGCCGATGCAGTGCTGGTGGTGGGCTCGTCGCTGATGGTGTATTCGGGCTTTCGTTTCGTGCAGACCGCTGCACGCAATGGGTTGCCGATCGCCGCACTCAACTTCGGGCGCACACGCGCGGACGAGCTGCTGACGTTGAAGGTGGAGCAGTCGTGCGCGCAGGCGCTGGCGTTCCTGCACGCGCCGCCGCATTTGCCGCGTGCACGCAGCGTCAATGACGCCAGTGCGCGCTCTGCATGACGCAGTGATCCATCGCAGCGGTTGTGCCGGCGCGCGCGGCGCGGTGCAATAAGCACCCCATGTCAGCTGTGGATGCCGCCTTGAGCCAGTTGTTCTCCCCCATCGCCTTCGGTCCGCTTGCGCTCGCCAACCGGATTGTCATTGCGCCGATGTGCCAGTACTCGGCACAGAACGGCCGCGCCAGCGATTGGCACCGCATCCATCTGGGCACGTTGTCGCAATCCGGCGCCGGCTTGCTGATTCTCGAAGCGGCCGCAGTGGTACCGGAAGGGCGCATCAGTTACGCCGATCTTGGGTTGTACGATGATGCGACCGAGCAGGCGCTGGCCGAGGTACTGCAATCGGTACGACGCTGGTCGCCGATGCCGATCGGCATCCAGCTGGCGCATGCCGGGCGCAAGGCCTCGACCGATCTGCCGTGGAAAGGCGGCGAGGCCATCGCGCCCGACCACGCGCATGGCTGGCAGACCGTGTCTGCATCGGCGCTGCCGTTCCGCCAGGGACAGCCGGCGCCGCAGACACTGGATGAGGCGGGAATCGATGCCGTGGTGGACGCCTTCGTCGCATCGGCAACGCGTGCCGAACGGCTGGGCCTGGAGTTGATCGAACTGCACGCCGCGCATGGTTATCTGATGCATCAATTCCTGTCGCCGCTGAGTAACCAGCGCAGCGATGCATATGGCGGCTCGCTGGAAAATCGCATGCGGCTGACGCTGCGCATCTTCGATGCGGTGCGTGCGGCAGTGTCGGAAAAAATCGCCGTTGGCGTGCGTATCTCGGCCACCGACTGGGTCGAAGGCGGGTGGGATGTGCAGCAGAGCATCGCCCTGTCGCAGGCGCTGGATGCACGCGGTGCGCATTACATCCATGTCTCTAGCGGCGGGCTCGATCCACGCCAGCAGATTCCGCTGCAGGCGGGCTATCAGATTCCGTTCGCGCAGGAGATCCGCGCGCAGGTGAACACGCCGGTGATTGGCGTAGGCTTGATCACCGAGCCGGCGCAGGCCGAGGCGATTCTGCAAGAAGGCCAGGCCGATGCGATCGCGCTGGCGCGTGGCATCCTGTACGACCCGCGCTGGCCGTGGCATGCCGCCGCGGCGCTGGGCGCCTCGGTCACTCCGGCACCGCAATACCTGCGTTGCGAACCGCGCGATGCGCGGGGCGTGTTCGCCAACTGATTTGCACCTGACGTCATACCGAACAAGGACACCGCATGCCGATAGGATTTCTGGGCTTGGGCACGATGGGCCTGCCGATGGCGCACAACCTGCTGCGTGGCGGGTTCGCGTTGAGCGTGTGGAACCGGTCGCCCGAACGCGCTCACTCGCTGCGCGATGCGGGCGCCACGGTGGTGGAGCAACCGCGCGATGCCGCGCACGGCCCGCTGCTGTTTTCGATGCTGGCCGACGACAACGCAGTGCGCCAGACCTTGCTGGAGCGTGGCGTGCTGGATGCGCTGCCGGCGGGCAGCGTGCACGTCAACATGGCCACCATTTCGGTGGCGCTGGCACATGAGTTGACCGCCCTGCATGCCGAGCGCGGTGTGGCCTACGTGGCGGCGCCGGTGCTTGGGCGTGTGGAGGTGGCCGAAGCCGGCAATCTCAATATTCTGGCCGCCGGCGATGAAGCGGCCGTGGCCAGGGTGCAGCCGATGTTCGATGCGCTGGGGCAGAAGACCTGGCACATCGGGCGCGCACCGGAGCAGGCCAATGCAGTGAAGCTGGCTGCCAACTTCTGCCTGGCCAGCGCCATCGGCGCCATGGCCGAAGCCAGTGCGCTGGCACGCGGTCATGGCGTGGATGCGACGCAGTTTCTGGGCATGCTCACCAGCACCCTGTTCGCCGCGCCCGCCTACCAGGGCTACGGCCGCCTGATCATGCAGCGCGAATACCTGCCGGCGGGTTTCACCGCCACGCTGGGCCGCAAGGACGTGGACCTGGCCATCCAGGCTGGCGCCGACAAGCAGGTGCCGATGCCATTGGGCGAATTGCTGCGCGCAGGGCTGGACGAGGCCATTGCGCATGGCGACGGCCACGCAGACTGGGCGGTACTGGCGGAAGTCTCGGCGCGGCGCGCAGGGCAGGTCGCCTGATCACCATTGCGGAACTCGGATTGAGTCCTGCGCAAGGCACTTCGCTTCACGCCAAGGCGGCCCACCGCTTGCTCACCTAAACATGCAGCAGACCTTCTAAAATGCCGGCTCGTTACGGCCGCCGCTCCAGGGAGGATGCGATGCAACACCTGCAGATCACGCTCGGTTTGACCGAGCGCGCACTGGCTTGCGCCGGTGGCGCACGATGACCGACGCGCCGGTCGTCAACCAGGGCCCGGTGGGTCCCGACCATCCCGAGCACCCGGACCACTACCTGTTCGCACAGATCCGCGAAGCGGTCGGCGTGCTGGACGCCGAGTTAGGCAAGCCCGTGGACGAGGCGAGCGAGCGCATGGCCGCGCGCCTGCTGCCGCTGGCCAAGCAGCATGGCTTCGATCAGGTGGACTATGTGGTGCTCAGCCGCCATCTGGGCGAAGTCGGCGAGAACGTGTTCCTGGTGCGTGGCGAGCTGTCCGACCCCGCGCATCTGCGTGCACACATCACCACGCAGGAAGCCATGGAAACATCGGTGGACGCATCGCTTGCGCAGCTGGACGAGATCAACCGGCGGCTGATGCTGCGTTTGCCGCCGCGCTGAGTGCCATTGCCAGACGTGCGTGGCGGTGTCGCGCAACCGGGATCGGTGCACGCACTGCACTGCCGGGCTATACGTCCTCTTGGCTGCACGTCATCTTGCAGCGCGAGCGCAACGCAACCACGGTCAGAGCGTCAAACATCGGCTGGATCGCACGCCCGTTTTCGCACCTGTTCGCACGGCAAAAGTTACCGACGCAAGCACTGCGTCGGTGATGTCGCGCATTGGCTATCATGCGCCGATGCGCTCCGACTACATCCTCACCCTGTCCTGCCCCGACCGTACCGGTATCGTCTATCGCGTGACCGGGCTGCTGTTCGACCTGGCCTGCAACATCCTCGACGCGCAGCAATTCGGCGACGACGAAAGCGGCCGATTCTTCCTACGCGTGCACTTCGACAAACCGGCAAAGACCGACATTGCCGCCCTGGAGCAGCGCTTTGCAGTGCTGGCTGACGAATTCCAGATGGCATGGCAACTGCACGACGCCCGCCGCCGCGCGCGCCTGCTGGTGCTGGTGAGCAAGCAGGGCCATTGCCTCAACGACCTGCTGTTCCGTGCGCATAGCCGGCAGCTGCGCGTGGACATCGCCGCAGTGGCGTCCAACCACACCGATTTCGCCGCACTGGCCGGCTCCTACGGCATCGCCTTCCATCATCTGCCCGTGAGCGCGGATACGCGCGCCGAACAGGAAGCGCAGTTGCTCGCCCTGGTCGACGCGCTGCAGATCGACCTGGTGGTGCTGGCGCGCTACATGCAGATCCTGTCGCCGCAGCTGTGCCGGGCACTGGCCGGGCGCGCGATCAATATCCATCACAGTTTCCTGCCCAGCTTCAAGGGCGCGCAGCCGTATCACCAGGCGCACGCGCGCGGGGTCAAGATCATCGGCGCCACCGCGCACTATGTCACCGAAGATCTGGACGAAGGCCCGATCATCGAGCAGGACGTCGCCCGAGTAGACCACGCCATGACCCCGCGCGACCTGGTCCGCCTGGGCAGCGACACCGAATCGCTGGTGCTGGCGCGCGCAGTACGCCGCCACGTCGAACACCGCATCGTGCTCAACGGACATCGCACGGTGGTATTTCGTTGATACCGGGATTCGGGAATCGGGACTCGGGAATCGCAAAATCAAAGGCTAGGCACTTGCCCCGGACAGTTTCGTTCCGCAAGTCGATGTGAAACTACAAGCGTCAGACGCGCCGAAGAGACGCAGCAGCCCCCCGCTCCTGCTCTACCGATTCCCCATTCCCCATTCCCCATTCACGGCTCAAAGCGATACCCCGCCCCATAGACCGAACGGACCCAGTCCTCGCCGCCGGCGTCGGCGAGCTTGCGGCGTAGATTCTTGACGTGGCTGTCGACAGTGCGGTCGGTGACGATGCGGTGGTCGGCGTAAAGCCGGCCCATCAGTTGCTCGCGCGAGTACACCCGCCCCGGGGCCGCGGCAAGGGTACGCAGCAGGCGGAATTCGACCTGGGTCAGGTCCAGGGCGCGACCGTCCACGCTGGCGCGACAGGCGTCTTCGTCGATCTGCAGGCCCGGTGCCGGCGCGCCGTGGGGGTCGTGGCGATGCCGGCGCAACACTGCCTGGACGCGCGCCACCACTTCGCGCGGGCTGAACGGCTTGCAGATGTAGTCGTCCGCGCCGATCTCCAGGCCCAGCAGGCGGTCGATTTCCTCCACGCGCGCGGTGACCATGATGACCGGCACCGCGCTTTCATTGCGCAAGTCGCGGCAGATGTCCAGGCCGCCGCGGTTGGGCAGCATCAGGTCCAGTAGCACCAGGTCGGGCTGCTGCGCGCGGAATGCGCCCAGCGCTTGCGCGCCATCGGCGATCCAGTCGTGCGAATAGCCGGCCGCGTGCAGGTACTCGCCCAACACCGCGGCCAGGCGCGGTTCGTCCTCGACGATCAGCACATGCCCGATCGGGGACGCGCTGCTCATGCGACCAGCGCCGGCAGGCGCAGCACCATGCGCAGCCCGCCCAGTGCCGAAGCCTCGGCGTGGATCGAGCCGCCATGTGCCTCGGCGATGTTGCGGCAGATCGCCAGGCCCAGGCCGCTGCCGCCGCTGGCACGATTGCGCGAGGCCTCGGTGCGGTAGAAGCGTTCGAACAGCCGCGCGCGCTTGTCCGCATCCACGCCTGGCGCGCTGTCTTCGACCACCATCTCCAGCACCGCGCCGCGGCGCACGCAGCGCACCTGCACCGTGCCACCGGCGTCGGTGTAGCGCAGCGTGTTTTCCAGCAGGTTGCCCAGCAGTTGCTGCAGACGGCGTTCGTCGCCGTCCACCTGCAGCGGGCCGGCATCGATCTGCGCCTGCACCTGCAGCTGCGCGGCGGCAAAGCGCGCGCGCAAGCCGTCCAGCACGGTCGCCAGGATGACCGCCAGATCGACGGGAGCGCGCCGATACGCCAGCGCACCGACATCGGTCAGCGACACGTCGTACAGGTCTTCGATCAGCTTGCCCAGCTGGCCGACCTGCTGGTGCAGCGACCCCAGCGAGTTGGGTGTCATCGGCCGGATGCCGTCCTGCAGCGCTTCCAGTTCGGCGCGCAGGACCGCCAGCGGCGTGCGCAACTCGTGCGAGATGTCGGCCATGAAGTCGCGTCGCGCGCGTTCGTTGTGCTCCAGCGCTTGCGCCAGCAGGTTGAAATCGCGCGCCAGCTGGCCCAGTTCGTCGCGCGCCGCGGCGTCGATGCGGGTGGCGTAGTCGCCCGCAGCGAGCAGGTGGGTGGCCTGGGTCAGGCCACGCAGGCGCCGCAGCAAGGTGCGCGACAACAGCCAGCCGAGCAGCGCGGCGACCAGCAGGCAGGCGCCGCCGATCGCCCACCACGCGCGTTGCTGCGCGGCGTAGAAGCGCGCGTCCGCCGCCGCCAGCGCCTTCTGGAACGGCAGCATCGCCATCCAGCCGACGTTGCGGCCGCCAACCACCACCGGGCGCAGGATGTCGTGGCGGCCGACCTCCGGATTGCCGATCACCGGCGTGTAGTCCTGGTCGAGCAGCGCGAAGCGAAACACCGCACCGGTCTGGTCGGAAATCGGCGGCGCCTCGCGTGGCGGGCCGGGTCCACGTTCCGGGCGCATCAGCACGAACCAGGCATCGGGGTTGTCGCGCACGAACTCCCAGTTGCCGTGCCGCGCGTATTCGGCCCTGACTCGCGGCAAGGTCTCTTGCATGCGCTCCACGCCCTGTTCGTTGAGATAGTCCAGGAACTGGCGTTTGACGAAGGCCTGCACGGCGATGCCGTTGATCAGCAGCACCGCCACGCACGCGGCGAGGATGGCGAGAAACAACTTGGCGGTGATACCCAATTTCATCGAAGAGGTGATGCGAAGCGCGGTAACCGCAGCTGCTGCGTATTAGCCGGGTCGCGGCAGTGGAAATCAAGCGCGTTCATGCCGCCGCCGGCAATCTCCAAATTTGCTGCACATTCGCGCCGTAGCGTGGCCACATTCGGATAAACCGTGAGTTCGCCGCATGCTGCCCGTCGCCGCCCATCGTTTTCGCACTGCGTCCCTGCGCTGGCTGTTGCCCGCCGCCGTGACCACGCTCATGGCCGCGTGTTCCTCCAGGCAGCCGCCGCAGATGCCGCAGACGCAGGTCGGCGTGCAGACGCTGAAGGTGCAGCGGCTGGCCGTGGACCAGACCTTGTCCGGCCGCACCGTGGCCTATGTCACCTCGGACGTGCGCCCGCAGGTCGGCGGCATTGTGCGCAAGCGCCTGTTCACCGAGGGCCAGGACGTCCAGGCCGGGCAGGTGCTGTATGAAATCGATCCGGCCAGCTACCAGGCCGCGTACGACACCGCCAAGGGCGATCTGGCGCAAGCCGAGGCGGCGGTGTTGTCGGCCAGGCCCAAGGCGCAGCGCTACCAGACCCTGGTCCGGCTGGATGCGGTCAGCAAGCAGGACGGCGACGATGCGTTGGCCACGCTGCGCTCGAACGAGGCGGCGGTGGTCGCGGCCAAGGCGTCGTTGCAGACCGCGCGCATCAATCTCGACTACACCCGCATCACCGCGCCGGTGTCCGGCCGCATCGGCACCTCCAGCTACACGTCGGGCGCGCTGGTCAGTGCCGGCCAGAGCGAGGTGCTGGCCACCATCAACCAACTCGACCCGATCTATGTGGACGTGACCCAGTCCAGCGCACAGCTGCTGCAGTTGCGCCGCCAGCTCGACGCCGGCCAGCTCAAGGCGGTGGACGGCAAGGCCGAGGTGACGCTGCAACTGGAGGACGGCAGCACCTATGCACACAGCGGCACGTTGGAGGTGGTGGATGCCGCGGTCGATACGGCCACCGGCACGGTGAAGCTGCGCGCGGTGGTGCCCAATCCCGAGCGCCTGTTGCTGCCGGGCATGTATGTCACCGCGAAACTGTCGATGGCCGTGGACGAGCAGGCCATCCTGGTGCCGCAGCAGGCGATCAGCCGCAACAGCAAGGGCCAGGCGGTGGCGCTGGTGGTCGGCAGCGACAACAAGGTCGCGCAGCGGGTGCTGACCACCGGCGATGCGATCGGCGACAAGTGGGTGGTGCGCCAGGGATTGAAGGCTGGCGACAAGGTCATCGTGCAGGGCTTGCAGAAGGCGTCGGTCGGTGCCGAGGTCAAGGCCGTGGACGTGAGCCAGACCGCTGCGGCCGGCACGGTCGCCAACGCGTCGCCATCCACGCAGGGCGCCGCTGCGGCGGCGCCGAAGGCCGACTGAGGAACCGCCATGGCCCGTTTCTTCATCGACCGTCCCATCTTCGCCTGGGTCATCGCCATCGTGATCACCCTGGCCGGCGCGCTCTCGATCCTGTCGCTGCCGCTGGAGCAGTATCCCAACATCGCCCCACCGACGATCAACGTCAGCGCCACCTACACTGGCGCCTCGGCGCAGACCGTGCAGAACTCGGTGACGCAGATCCTCGAGCAGCAGATGACCGGGTTGGACCATCTGCTGTACATGTCCTCCAGCAGCAGTTCCGCCGGCACCGCCTCGATCACCCTGACCTTCGAGTCCGGCACCGATCCGGACACCGCCCAGGTGCAGGTGCAGAACAAGGTGTCGCAAGGCGAGGCGATGCTGCCGGAGGCGGTGCAGAGCAATGGCGTGACCGTCACCAAGTCCACCGGCAGCAGCATGTTCATGGTGCTGGCCTTCACCTCCGAAGACGGCAGCATGGACAGCACCGACATCGGCGACTACATGGTATCCACGCTGCAGGACCCGATCAGCCGGCTCAACGGCGTTGGCGGGGTCAACGTGTTCGGCTCCGAATATGCGATGCGGGTGTGGCTGGATCCGGAGAAGCTGCGCACCTACGCGCTGATGCCCGCGGACGTGAGCAACGCGATTTCGGCGCAGAACGCCGACGTCTCCTCGGGCGCGCTGGGCGCGTTGCCGGCGGTGCAGGGCCAGCAGCTCAACGCCACGGTCACCTCGCGCAGCAAGCTCAAGACCCCGGCGCAATTCGAGGCGATCGTGCTGAAGTCGCAGCCCGGCGGCGCCACCGTGTATCTGCGCGACGTGGCGCGGGTGGAGCTGGGTTCCAAGTCGTATGCATCCAGTTCCAAGTACAACGGCAAGTCGGCCTCGGGCATGGGCCTGGAGCTGGCGACCGGCGCCAACGCGCTGGATGCGGCCAAGGCGGTGGAAGCCAAGCTCGAACAGCTTAAGCCGTACTTCCCCACCGGGCTCACGTACGAAGTCGCCTACGACACCACGCCGTTCGTGCGTATTTCCATCGAGGAAGTGGTCAAGACCCTGCTCGAGGCGATCGTGCTGGTGGTGCTGGTGATGTACCTGTTCCTGCAGAACTGGCGCGCCACGCTGGTGCCGGTGATCGCGGTGCCGGTGGTGCTGCTGGGCACATTCGGCGTGCTGGCCTTGCTCGGCTATTCGATCAACACGCTGACCATGTTCGCGATGGTGCTGGCGATCGGCCTGCTGGTCGACGACGCCATCGTGGTGGTGGAGAACGTCGAGCGTCTGATGAGCGAGCAAGGCATGTCGCCACGGCAGGCGACCTACACCTCGATGGGGCAGATCTCCGGCGCGCTGGTCGGCATCGCCCTGGTGCTGACCGCGGTGTTCCTGCCGATGGCGTTCTTCGGCGGCGCCACTGGCGAGATCTACCGCCAGTTCTCGGTGACCATCGCCGCGGCGATGCTGCTGTCGCTGCTGGTGGCGCTGACCTTGAGCCCGGCGCTGTGCGCCAGCCTGCTCACGCCGATCGAGCAGGGCGGCCACGTATCGCGCAAGGGCCTGCTCGGGCGCTTCTTCGGTTGGTTCAACGTGCGCTTCGACCGCGGCGCCGATGGCTATGGTCGCGGTGTGGGCAAGTTGATCGGCCATCGCAAACTCAGCGGGCTGGTCTATCTGGCGCTGCTCGTGGTGATGGCGCTGTTGTTCTGGCGCCTGCCCAGTTCGTTCCTCCCCGACGAAGACCAGGGCATGTTGATGGTGATGTTCACCACGCCGGCCGGCGCCACCCAGCAGCGCACGCAGCAGTCGATCGACCAGGCCACCAGCTTCATCCTCAAGCAACCGGAAGTGGCGGGAATGATGACCATCTCCGGCTTCAGCTTCGCCGGCAGCAGCCAGAACTCGGGCATGGGTTTCATCAAGCTCAAGGATTGGGCGCAGCGCGATGCGCCCGCGCAGGAGATCGCCAACCGCATCACCGGCGCGATGATGGGGTCGCTGCCCGATGCGCAGGTGTTCGCATTGTCGCCGCCGGCGATCAACGGCCTGGGCAGCAGTTCCGGCTTCACCCTGGAGCTGCAGGACGTGGCCGGCAAGGGCCACGACGCGCTGGTCGCCGCGCGCCAGCAGCTGCTGCAGCTGGCCAGCGCCGACAAGGATCTGACCGCGGTGCGCTTCAACGGCCTGGAAGACGCGCCGACCTACCGCGTGCAGATCGACGACGCCAAGGCCGGCGCGCTCGGCCTGGATGCGTCTGACATCAACACCACGCTGGCCACGGTGATGGGCGGCAGCTACGTCAACGACTTCCTCAACAACAACCGGGTCAAGCGCGTCTACGTGCAGGGCGAGGCGCGCGCGCGCATGCTGCCCGCCGACATCGGCCGCTGGTACGTGCGCAACAGCAGTTCGGAGATGGTGCCGTTCTCTGCCTTCTCCAGCAGCGCATGGGCGTATGCGCCGCAAGTGCTGAGCCGCTTCAACGGCGTGGAGTCGATGGAGATCACCGGCAGTGCCGCCACTGGCATCAGTTCCGGCGAGGCGATGAACGGCATCGCCGCGCTGGTGGGCAAGCTCGGCAAGGACGTGAGCTACGCCTGGTCGGGCATGTCCTACCAGGAGCAGGCCGCCGGCGCGCAGACCTGGATGCTGTACGCGGTGTCGCTGGTGTTCGTGTTCCTGTGCCTGGCCGCCCTTTACGAGAGTTGGTCGATCCCGATCTCGGTGATGCTGGCGGTGCCGGTGGGCATCGTCGGCGCGCTGCTGGCGACGTGGCTGCGCGGGCTCTCCAACGACATCTATTTCCAGGTCGGCCTGCTGGCGACGATGGGCCTGTCGGCCAAGAACGGCATCCTGATCGTGGAGTTCGCCAAGGAACTGGAAGAGAATGGCCAGCCGCTGATCGAAGCGACCTTGCATGCCGCGCGCATGCGCTTGCGCCCGATCGTGATGACCTCGCTGGCGTTCCTGCTCGGCGTGCTGCCGATGGTGGTCAGCAGCGGCGCCGGCTCCGGTGGACGCCATTCGCTGGGTACCGGTGTGCTCGGCGGCACGCTGGTCTCTACGCTGCTGGGCATCTTCTTCGTGCCGTTGTTCTACGTGATGGTGCGCAGCGTGTTTCCTGGTAGGGCGTCTGATCACGCGACAGCCGCTGAGACGTCCGAGGTGGCCCCGTGATGCGCTACGGCGTTGCAAGTGTCGCAGTGGCCTGCGCCATCGCCTTGAGTGGCTGCGTCAGCATGGCGCCGCGTTACGCACGCCCGGATGCGCCGGTGCCCAGCGTGATCGGCAGCACCGGCAGCACCGGCAACGCGGATACCGGCACGCTGAATGCAGCCGCTCTGGATTGGCGGCAGGTGGTGACCGATGCGCGTCTGCAGCAGGTGGTCGCGCTGGCGCTGGACAACAACCGCGACCTGCGCGTAGCAGTACTCAATATCGAGCAGGCACGCGCGCAGTACCGCATTCAACGTGCGAACCTGTTTCCCTCCGTCGATGCCACCGTCTCGCACACCGCGCAGCGCGCCGCGGCAGCGACCAGTTTCACCGGCGCGGCGCAGGTCATCCGCAGCGCCAGCGGCGAGGTGGGCATCAGCAGCTGGGAGCTGGATCTGTTCGGTCGCATCCGCAGCCTCAAGAACGAGGCCCTGGAAAGCTATCTCGCCAGTGAGCAAACCCAGCGCAGCACGCGTCTGAGCCTGGTGGCTGAAGTGGCCAACGACTGGTTGACCGTGGCTGCCGATCAACAGCGCCTGGCGCTCGCGCAGCAGACCCTGGACAGCCAACGCAAGACACTGCGTCTGACCGAGCTGCAGCACGACAACGGCATCGTCTCCGGTCTGGATCTGGCGCAGATCCAGACCAGCGTGGAAAGCGCGCGCGCTGATGTGGCCAACTACGCCACCCAGCTGGCGCAGTCGCGCAACGCCTTGAATCTGGTGGTGGGCACGTCGGTGCCGGTTGCGTTGTTGCCTGCCAGCGATGCGATCGAGGCAGGCGTGGCGCTTGCGCCGTTGCCTGCGCAGCTGGAATCGCGGGTGTTGTTGCAGCGCCCGGACGTGCTGTCGGCCGAACACACGCTCAAGGCCGCCAATGCAGATATCGGCGCGGCACGTGCGGCCTTCTTCCCCACCATCTCGTTGACCGCCAATGCCGGGCGCGGCAGCGATGCGTTATCCAGCCTGTTCGATGGCGACCATACGTGGTCGTTCTCGCCCAGCGTGAGCGTGCCGATCTTCCGTGCCGGCGCGTTGAAGGCCGAACTGGATGTGGCCACGTTGCAAAAGGACATCACCATTGCGCAGTACGAATTGGCGATCCAGACCGCCTTCAGTGAAGTGGCCGATGCACTCGCCGAACGCACGCAGCTTGAAGAACGGATGCATGCGCAACAGGCAATGGTGGACGCCGCACAACGCAGCTTCAGCCTATCGGATGCGCGCTATCGCAATGGCGTGGACAGTTACCTGGTGGCGCTGGATGCGCAGCGCACCCTCTACAGCGCACAACAGACACTGATCAGCTTGCGGCTGACCGAGGCGAACAATCGGGTGACCTTGTACAAGGTGCTCGGCGGTGGCGCCGATGCGCAGAGCAGCGAGTCTGTGGCGGATGCAGCGCGTTAGCGTATTCCCCGCACGATCGTAGGAGCGGCGCAGCCGCGACAGACATTGTCGGTCATGCCCGTCGCGGCTGAAGCCGCTCCTACAACAAACATATTCCGATCAAACTGCACCAGCGTCAGCTTAGGCACTTGGGCAAATCGGCGCTGCACCGGGGACGTGCCCGGGACAGCGCCTTGCCCAATCCCCAATCCCGATTTCCTAATCCCGGCCCCTCAACGCGCCGCATTCGCATTCATCACTGCATTGCGGTTGGCATCCAGATACTGCGCCGGGTCGCGCATGCCGGTGGTGTGGCATTGGCCGGTGGTGTGGCCGCGATTCACGCCACCCGGCAGCTGCGCATTGACCTGCTCCACCGTGCCGTCTTCCGGGTCGTTCAACACCAGATCCGAGGCAGCGTTGCAGTAATCGTTGGTGTACCAGTTGGTCTTGGCGAACGAGGTGGTGTAGTAGTTGACCTTGGCGCGTGCATCGGCCGGAATGCCGGCCAGCCAGGCCTTGGCGCCGTCGTAGGTCATGTCGCTATTGGTGCCGCAGCCCACGCCGAACCAGGAACCCACCGCGGCCAGCACCCCAGACAGATTGGTACCTTGATACGGCGTGCCCACCGACTGCATCACCCGCCCACCGGTGGCGTTATCCAGCCCGCTCCAATAGTAGGTATACAGGTGCAGCGCAGCCATGCCGCCCTGGCTGTGCGCCACCGTAGAGAACGACGACCATTGGCTGGCGAACTGGGCAAGTCGCTGCGCAAACTGGTCGTTGCTGCGGTTCTGCTTGGCATCCAGGAAGGTCGAGGCATTGGTGAATTGCGCCTGCGGCCACACACCGTTGGAGCAATAGCCGTGCACCAGCACCAATTGCGAGCCGGCGGCCTGAGGCTGTACCGTCGCCATCGCGGAAGCCAGTGCAGTGGGGCGGGGGCCCATGCGCATGCTCTCGTCGATCGCCGTGCTGGCGTGGGCGACACTGGCGCGGCGTAGCGCAGGCACTTGCAACGGCAGCGCGCCGGCCTGCACCAGCGGAATGTAATGGTCCGGGTCTTCGATGCGCAGGCTGCGCAGCGTGAACGGTGCCCGCGCACCGGCACGCGCAATCCAGCGTTCGTCCAGGCTCAGGGGCAGCTGGCCTTGCTGCGGCGTCAGCATGCCGCCGATCCAGGCCACCGGTACGTCCTTGCCCTTGGCATCGGTGCCCCAGACCTGGCCGAACACCCTGTAATGCGACGGTGCGTTGCCACGTGCAGCGACCGGTAGCGCAATCGTCAGTCGCGTGCCCTCGGCAGCGCGTGCGCCCAGGGCATTGCCGAGCAGACGCAGCGACGTATCCACCACCGGCACCACGTGCTCGCTGGTCCGCACGAACGGCTGGCCAGCCTGGTCATGCCCATGCACGATGACCTGCGCAATCCAGGTGCCCTCGCTGGTCGGTTGGAACGTGCCGCCGTACACGCCATCGCCAGCGGCGCCATCGCCGTGCTTGCCGTCATCGGCCATCGGCAGGCTGCGCACACCGCCTTGCGGATCGATCACGCGCAGGCTTGCCTGGTCGATCGTTCCGGCTTGTGCCGTCAGCAGCGTGGCGCCGCGTGCATCGTTGCCGCTCAGCAGCGCGTTGAGCGTGAGCGATTGGCCGACCTGCTGCTGACGCGTGCGCAGGTACGAAGCAAGCTGCGTGCGCGCATCGCCTTCCATCAGCACGTAGCCGCGCTGCGCCACCGGCGAGGACGACTGCAGCGTCAACGACCATGCGCCGTTGCGCGCCGACTCCACGGCGTAGCGCATGCCGCTGGTGCCGTGCTCGGCGGTGCCCAGCAGCGTGCGCTGCGCGTGCAGCGGTGTCGCCACCGCCGTGGCGCGTGCGCCGGCAAGCTGAGGCGCAGCCACTGCTGCATCCCAGGCCTGATCGCCGGACAGCACCATGAAGCGCAGGTGCCCGTTTTCCACCGGCAAGCTGCCTTGCCAGCGCGCGGATTGACCGGCCGGTGCCAGTTCCACCGGCAGCAACGCACTCTTGGACAAAATCGCCGACTCGGCCGGATCTGGCGCACGCATCTGCGCGAACTCCTCCGGTGGGCCAGCCAATTGCTTGGGCTGCAACTCGGCTGCCGCAAGCGGTGCAGAGAGCAGTGAGAGGGAGCACAACAGCGACAACAGCGACGGCTTCGGCATGGCAAGATCTCTCCGTGAGCATTGCAGAAGCGATGCCATCGCGCACGGCAACGACATCGGATGCAGCGCCCCCTCGCCGCGATTCGTGGATGGTTATACCGCGCTCTTGTGACAGGTCTGCTGTGCACTGCAACACTCACGGCGCTGCGTGCATGTCGCTAGAAATCAAACGACACCGAGTGCGATCAGGGTCGCGGACGCGGCGTGGTCGCAGAGAAGCATGCAGCGATGAAGACCGAATTCCCATTCAATCTCGTGCACTGCCGCTGTAGCGGCCAGATTGCCTTGATCAGCATGGGGCGCAGCGCATTCAGCCGCTCTCGTCCCGGCCGGCATCGCCACGGACCCATCGCCCGATCAGTAGCGGTGTGACCGCCTCAAGCCCACGTTGACTGGCACACAGACACGTTCGTCTTGACACCTAATCCGCGGCCACGGAGCTAACCCGATCCTGCGACGCCTCGCACGAGCGATAGTGCGCAACCCACTCCACGGACTGTGCGATGCCGCCGAACGGGAAGAGGTGCAAGCGGACATCTCCATGCGCTTCCGTCAGGCGGCTGACGAGGCGATCGACAAAGCGATCCGGCCCTGCGTTGCCGAATAGCTTGCCAATGGAGATGCCATAGTTTGAGAGCACCGACGCGCAGGCGCCGACGCCGCAGCTTGCCGCATAGCGTGCGAGTACGGCGACACTGGCAGGACCGGGCACGCCCACCCGCACCGGATGCGTCATGCCGCGCGCGCGCAGCGCTTCCAGCCATGTCATGACGATGTCGGCATCGAACCCGAACTGCGTCACGATCAGGGGCGCCATGCCGCGCTCCTGAATGCTGCGACATTTGCGTTCCAGCACGTCCCATTGTTCTGTCGTGCGCATGATCGGATGTCCTTCCGGATGACCCGCCACGCCGATGGTGCGGATGCCTGAGCGTTCGAACACACCCGTCTCGATCAGCGACACGCTGTCGGCAAACGGTCCCTTCGGAGTGGACGGATCACCTGCGATCACCAGGCAGCGGGTGACGTCGGCCTCACCGACCAGGCGCGCGACAACTGCCTGCAGTTCCTCGAGCGAGCCGATGCGACGCGCGGAAAGATGTGGCACGGGTTCGAAACCAAGACGACGCACCCTCTGTGCTGCGGCCAGCCGCGCAGCCTCGGTTTGGCCTGGCAAGTAGGGAATGAACATGTCCGAGCCAGGCAGGATGCGCGGCGCCGCATTGGTCAGCGCGCCGATGTCCTTGACGCTGACCTCCAGCGAATAGGTGTCGGTAATGGTGCTGGCACCGCTCGGCATGTCTGCAGGAATCACGGGTCTTGCGGTCTTGTCATGATGATTGGGTGGCATCGCCACCACGCGCTGATCGAGCGGGAAGGCGCCCGAAATCCAGGTGTGGCTTCCGCTGAACTGGCGAAGGCTCAGTCTTCCGGCGCGTCATCGCCATAGAACTTCACGCCGAGTTGAATGCGCTTGCGACCGCTGTCCACACGATGCCGATTGGTATCGCGCAGGGAATAGACGCAACCGCAGTATTCCTGTTGATAGAAGTTCTCGCGCTTGCTGATCTGAATCATGCGCGAGGCGCCACCACCCTTGCGCCAGTTGTACTCCCAATACATCAAGCCGGGATACTTGGCCGCAGCGCGCATGCCGCAGTCGTTGATTTGCTGCATGTTCTTCCAGCGCGAGATGCCCAGCGAACTGGTGATCACCGGAAAACCGTGCTCGTGGGCATACAGCGCGGTGCGTTCGAAGCGCATGTCGAAGCACATGGTGCAACGCACGCCGCGCTCAGGCTCGTTTTCCATCCCGCGTGCCCGCTCGAACCAGTTGTCCCGATCGTAGTCGGCGTCGATGAAGGGCACGCCGAACTGTTCGGCAAAACGCACGTTTTCGTCCTTGCGCAACTCGTATTCCTTGCGCGGATGAATGTTGGGATTGTAGAAAAAGATGGTGTAGTCGATGCCGGAGGCCAGCATCGCCTCCATGACCTCGCCAGAGCACGGCGCGCAGCACGAATGCAGCAAGACCTTGGCGTGGCCGTCAGGCAGTGGAAGTGGCATGCGTTGGGCAGGGGCGTCCATCAGTGGGGTCCTTGCGGATAGGCAGTGGCATTGGCCGGCGCACGCGCCAGTTCGATGAAGGCGCGCAGGTAATCGATTGCGATGTCCGCCTCGCGCGCGCCCAGATAGATCTGCTTGGGGATGCCGCGCGCACCCAGCCGCACCGGCACCACGTCCATTCTGGCCGCATATTCCTCGACCAGCCAGCGCGGCATGGCGGCCACGCCGCGGCCGCTGGCCACCATCTGCATCATGATGTCGGTGGTTTCGATGGCCTTGTGGCGCCGCGGCGTGACGCCGGCCGGCAACAGGAATTGGCTGTAGATATCCAGGCGCTCAAGATCCACCGGGTAGCTGATCAGCACCTCGCGTGTGAGCTGCTGTGGCTTGACGTAGGCCGCCGACGCCAACGCATGGCGCTTGGCCACGACCAGCACCTGCTCATAGTCGAACACCGGCTCGAACCTGAGTCCTGGCTTGAACAGCGGGTCGGGCGTGACCAGCAGATCGATCTCGTAGCCGAACAACGCGCCGATGCCGCCGAACTGGAACTTCTGTTTCACATCCACATCCACATCCGGCCACGTGGCCAGATACGGCGCCACCAACTTGAGCAGCCACTGGTAGCAGGGATGGCATTCCATGCCGATGCGTAGCGCACCGCGCTCGCCTTGGGCGAACTGCCCCAGCCGCTCTTCGGCCAGGTCCAGTTGCGGTAGCACCCGGTTCGCCACCGCCAGCAGGTACTGGCCGGCCTGGGTCAGGCGCAGGCTGCGCCCCTCGCGCAACCAGATGTCGGTGCCCAGCTGCTGTTCCAGCTTCTTCATGCTGTGGCTCAGCGCCGACTGGGTCAGATTCAACACGCCTGCGGCGGCGGTCAGCGAGCCTTGCTGCTCGACCTGCTGGACGATGGTGAGATGGATGCGCTCAAGCATTCAAATGATCAGAATTCATGGATTGTTGAAATAACACCATTTTACTTCATTGAATGCCAGCCCTAGCATCGGGACTCGCTTGTTCAGTCGCTGCCGTGTGAACGGGTTTGGACGCACGGCGCGGCCAATAGGTCGGGCCGCAATCTTCCTGGCGCACTGCACGACGTCCCCACTGCGTAAGGTTGCCTAGCATGACTGTCAAACACCCACTCCGCGTCGTCGCGGTTTCCGGCGGGATGCAACGCCCCTCCAAGGCTGTTGCCCTGGCAGAACACCTGCTGGAGTTGATCGCCGATCAGGTGCCGTGCGAGCGCCATCTGGTCGAAATTGGGGCGTTGGCACCGCACTTCGCTGGCGCGCTCTGGCGTACCCAAGTCCCTGGCACGGTGGAGCAGGCGCTCTGCCTGGTAGAGCAGGCCGACGTGCTGGTGGTGGCAACGCCGGTCTACCGCGGCTCGTTCACCGGACTGTTCAAGCATTTCTTCGATTTCATCGATCAGGACGCCTTGATCGATACCCCCGTGCTGCTCGCCGCAACCGGGGGCAGCGACCGCCATGCGTTGGTGATCGACCACCAGCTACGCCCGCTTTTCAGCTTCTTCCAGGCACGCACCTTGCCGCTGGGCGTCTACGCAACCGACCGCGACTTTCTGGACTACCGCGTGCACAACGACGCGCTGGCCGACCGGGCCAGGCTGGCGGTGCAGCGGGCACTGCCGCTGATCGAGCTGACGCGGCACGCGCGGTCCAGCGCCGCGCAGGGCGTGGCTGCGGCCTGAGGGCCCAGCTCGCGGTAGCCAGGGAACCGGATCGGTCGGCAAGCGCGTACTGATCCACTTCCCGGCCTGCATGCCGCCGGCATTTACCCATGACGCAGCGCATGCGCGCGTCCCATCTTAGAAACAAGGCATCGGTTCGCAATGACTCACGTATTGAATTTCACCATCAAGAGCCTGCGCTTCGATGAGGACTACCATCCCTCGGCCACGACGCGCAACACGACCAACTTCGCCAACCTGGCCAGAGGTCAGCGACGTCAGGAAAATTTGCGTAACACGCTGGCGATGATCAACAACCGCTGCAACGATCTGGCGCACTGGGATAACCCCAACCGTGACCGTTACGCGGTGGAGCTGGACATCATCTCCGTCGAAATGCACATCGGCGAACGCGCGCTGGACGATGCGTTTCCGTTGATCGAGATATTGAAACCCACCATCGTCGATCGGCATACCGGTGCGCGCATCGACGGCATTGCCGGCAATAATTTCTCTTCCTACATGCGCGACTACGATTTCAGCGTGCTGCTGCCAGCGCACAACCAAGATGCGTCCGGCTTCAACATCCCGGACGATTTTGGCGACCTGCACGGCAAGCTGTTCAAGCACTTCGTGCACTCGCCCGCGTACTGCGCGCACTTCCGCAAGCCGCCGGTCATCTGCATCAGCGTCTCCACCAGCAGAACCTATCACCGCACCGGAAACCGGCACCCCATCCTGGGGATCGAATACCGGCAGGACGCGTTTTCGTTGACCGACCAGTACTTCGAAAAGATGGGCCTGCAGGTGCGCTATTTCATGCCGCCCAGCAGCGTTGCGCCCTTGGCGTTCTACTTCTTCGGCGACCTGCTCGGCGACTACACCAACCTGGAGCTGATCGGCACCATCGCCACGATGGAAACGTTCCAGAAGATTTACCGGCCAGAGATCTACAACGCCAACGCTGCAGCAGGGCCGACCTACCGGCCGAGCCTGAAGCATCAGGATTATTCGTCCACCCAGATCGTCTACGACCGCCAAGAGCGCAGCCAGCTCGCCGTGACGCAGGGCAAATTCACCGAAGAGCATTTCATCCGGCCCTACGGCAACCTGCTTGCGCAGTGGGCCTCCAGCCGCGCTTCCTAATCAACCAGAACGCACGACATCCCTCATCATGACAAAGCTGCTCCCCACCTCAACCGCCGGTAGCCTGCCCAAGCCGTCCTGGCTCGCCCAGCCCGAAACGCTCTGGTCGCCCTGGAAATTGCAGGACGCCGAACTGATCGAAGGCAAGCAGGACGCGCTGCGTTTGTCGCTGCAGGAACAGCAGCACGCCGGCATCGATATCGTCAGCGACGGCGAACAGACACGTCAGCATTTCGTCACCACGTTTATCGAACATCTCAGCGGTGTCGATTTCGAAAAACGCGAGACGGTCAGGATTCGCGACCGCTACGACGCCAGCGTGCCGACCGTCGTCGGCGCGGTCAGCCGTCCGAGATCGGTGTTCGTGGACGATGCCAAGTTCCTGCGCCAGCAGACCCGCCAGCCGATCAAGTGGGCGCTGCCCGGCCCGATGACGATGATCGACACGCTCTTCGATGCGCACTACAAAAGCCGCGAAAAACTGGCATGGGAGTTTGCCAAGATCCTCAATCAGGAAGCCAGGGAACTGGAAGCCGCCGGCGTGGACATCATCCAGTTCGACGAACCGGCCTTCAATGTCTTCTTCGACGAGGTCAACGACTGGGGTGTCGCCACCCTGGAGCGCGCGGTGGAGGGTCTGAAGTGCGAGACCGCCGTCCACATCTGCTATGGCTACGGCATCAAGGCCAATACCGACTGGAAGCAGACGCTGGGTTCGGAGTGGCGCCAGTACGAAGAGTCGTTCCCCAAGCTGCAGACATCCTCGCTGGACATCATTTCGCTGGAATGCCACAACTCGCACGTGCCGATCGATCTGATCGAACTCGTTCGCGGAAAGAAGGTGATGGTCGGCGCCATCGACGTGGCAAGCACGACGATCGAAACGCCGCAGGAAGTGGCCGAGACACTGCGCAAAGCGCTGCGCTTCGTCGATGCCGACAAACTCTATCCCTCCACCAACTGCGGCATGGCGCCGCTCGCCCGGCACGTGGCGCGCGGCAAACTCAGTGCGCTCAGTGCGGGCGCGCAGATCGTGCGTGGAGAACTGTCGGCTTAGCCCAACTGCCACCGCAGTGCGCCACGTGCCGTCGGGCGGCCTGGCGTGTGCGCGAACGCGACAGATGCCGGCCGTGCACATCGGCCACATGAGCGTCGGCGGCTGCGCACCGGCGTCGCCGGCGCCGACTCGTTCCGGCGCCATGCATGCCGCAACGCCAACGGCCCGGGCATCCCATCGCAGGCTGCATGGCGCCAGCCCGGCTCTCAGCCGCTGCGTGCACCGCCACGGCGTGCATACAAGGCCGTCAGCAGCGGCACCAGCAACGAGGTGACGATGACCGTACTGGCCACCAGCGCCGTCGCGGCCGGCGCTGCGGGTGCGAACTGCGGCGCCATGCCGGCGATCAGGGCCGGAGTGGCCACGGCGGCACCGGCCGTGCTGGAGGCGGCCACCCCGGCGGTGCCGTTGCCGCCGCCGATCCAGCGGTCGGCCAGCAGCAAGGGCAGCCCGGTGATTACGACGACCGCCACGCCCAGCAGCACGCCACTTGTGCCGGTGTGGGCGATGGTCGACAGATCCAGCGTGTTGCCGAGCGCGAAGCCGAAGAACGGCACCAGCGTCTTGGTCGCCTGCGCGAAGAACTGCCGCAATTCCGCGTCGAGGTTGCCCAGTGCAAAGCCCAGCAACAGCGGCAGCACCGCCCCGACGAACAGCTGTGGTTCGAAGCTGGCCAGGCCGCTGGCACCCAGGATCAGCATGGAGATCAGCGGGCCCGATTCCAGCGACATCAGCACCACTGCCCCTGCGTCTTCGCTGCTGCCGTATTGCTGCATCAACGCGGCGTACAGCCCGCCGTTGGTCATGTCCATCGCAGCCACCAGCGCCAGGACCGACAGCCCGGCCAGCGGCCCGCTCGACACACCGCCGATGGGAAGCAGCGGTGCGCACAGGACTGCGACGAGCCAGGCCACCGCGATCTTGGTCAGTACCAAGCTGCCCGAACGGCGCAGCACCCGTCCGGAGGCGCGCAGCTGGATGGTTGCTCCCATGCAGAAAAACCACACCGCCAGGATCGGAACCGTGCCGCTGATCAGACCGTTGCTGAAAGACCCCAAGGTGCTGCCGGCCTGCGGCCAGAGCGTGTGGCAAAGCGCCCCGAGCAACAAGGGGACCAGCATCATCCCGCCGGGAAGCCGCTCCACCGTGGCCTTGATACGCATACGCGTTCCAGTGAGCGCGTCACCACGCGCGGGGCTGGCAGCATCGCGCAGGCACCTGCGTGCATGCAGATCCCGGCGCGAACGCACGCAGCCGCACACGAATGCACCGGTCATGACCGCCGCAGCAGCGATGACCGGCGCTGCCGACCCTGCTCAGTAATTGACCTGCAACTGCAGGCGCAGCAAATCGCCTTCAACGACCGGATACGGCGCGGTGCCGACGTCGGTGCGCTTCATCTTCGAGTACGCGAACACCAGTTCCAGCGCATCCATCGGCTGCCATTCGACACCGGCTTCCACTTCGTCCAGACGCATGCGCGGGGCATTGGTGTCGAACTTGGAGCCGCCGCGGTAGGTCTGCCACTTCAGGTACGGCAGCAAGGTGCCGTACCTGAAGTCGTGCTTGAACATGGCCTGCACATAGCCGCCGCTCAGCGAGCGGGTGCGGATGCGGCGCTGGGCTACATCCAGTTCCGGACCACGGCCCACCGTCCACTCCGCCTGCAGGCCGAACGGCTGCGGGTAGTAGATGATGTGCGCGGCCACGCGCTGGTCGGTATAGCCATTGGGCTCGGTGATGGCCGGGGTAAAGCTGCGGCCGCCGATATTCACTGCTGCCGCAGTCGGCACGAAGCGGCCGGCGTAGGCGTCGGCGCCCACTTCCAGATACTGGCCGTTGGCGAACTTGAAAGGGTAGGTGGCGTGCACCACCGCGTGCATGCTGTCGTTACGCTCGGCGCGGTTGGCGCCCTGGCCGTTGTACACACCGGCACCGATCACGCCGTAGTCGCCCGACCCCTTCAATCCCGACTTGACCAGGTCCTGGAAGCGGCCCTTGGCCACGGTGGGGCTGTAATAGAACACCGCACCGATATCGCGTTCGTCGCGCAGGCCGGAGTTCAATGCATCGGCGCGATCCAGCGAGAGCCGGTTCTGGCTGGACTGCAGATTTTCCCAGCCGTACGGCATTTTCGACTGACCCACACGCACGCGGTATTCGCGCTTCTTGTCGAAGAAGATATCGGCGTAGGCGTCGCGCAGCTGCGCAAAGTTGGAGGTGGTGGAACCGGTGGGCGTGCTGGCAAAATCCGGCTGGAAATACAGCGACACATGCTCGTTGAGATCGCCACTCAGCACCAGGCGCGCACGGCGGATGCCCAGGCTCTGGTCGTTGCCGATAAAGCGGTCGCCCGGCGCGCGCAGGTCCTGCGCATCGCCGCCGATGCCCTGGTTGTAACGGATCTGGGTGTAGCCGCGCAGGCTGAGTTTGTCGTACCACTTCTTGCCGGCGTCGCCGGACTTGGCCGGCGCTGGCGTTGCAACCGGCGCCGGCATAGGCGCGACCTGGGCAGTGGCAGTGTCCGCGGGCGTGGCGGCGCCCGGCGCGGGCGGCAGCGGTTGTGCGGGCACGGCCGGCATCGCCGATGCCGGCAGCTTGCCGTTTTCGTCCACCTGCACGAAGGTGCCCAACTTGTCGCGACCTGGCGCCGGCTCGGCGAAGATCTGCTTGGTCTTGCGGTCGACGTACAACTCCAGCTCGGCGGCCAGCGTGCTGCCGCTGGCGGTCGCGCTGAGGGCGCACAGAACAGTGGCGAGATTGCGTTTTTTCATTGGTCCGGCTCGTGCAAGGGAAACGGGTCGGCGGCTGCGTCGATCCGGTGCTGCCAAGAGGGCGGCTGCACGGCGTGGAAGCGCCTGCCAGGCGCCGGTCGTCCTGACGTAGCGGCAATGGCAGTAGTTATATTTAGATTTGATGTCAGTTTGGTGACACTGCCGAACCTCGCTGCCGCGCCCTTGTGTCACCGTCGTGTCGGGGCGATGGCAGTTATGCGACCAACGTGAGGCGAGCCCAGCTGCGCGCGATGGGATGAAGGTGGTCGAACAGAACTGCATCCGGAACTGCGGTCGTGGCATCACGGAGACCGCGCACGCCCTTCCATGCTTTCGGTGTTGCGCATCGTCGATGGTTGCGCGCCATTATCTGCTGGACTCGCCAGCGCGGCGCGTCTGCGCCACCATTGAACTTTGCAAGCACGCAATTTGCAGCGGCGTCGGCACGGTCACGCTGCGATCTGCGGCGCCCGGGAGTGCGTCGCGCAGCGCCAGGCTGTGCAGGTCTCTGGCGTTGGCAGCAACCCGGTGCCGCACCGGCTCGATCACCGCAGCACGCGTTGACCAACCGAGTTGCACGGTTGCTGATCGGTCGTTAATGCAGCGCCACTGCCCACCGCCTCGACCAATGCCGTTGGTCCAACGCACTGGCGAGCATCCCGACACACGCAGCCACGCCGACCAGCCGGCCATCGCTGCCGGTCGCATATCGGTGAAGCACCACGAGGTTCGCCGTGATCCCAGGCGGTCATGGCGCACCTGCTCAACGATGCGCGAACCACTGCGTGCCGAACGGCTCGGCAGCGCAATGGTCCCGGCCGTGACTCAGCGCGCTGCGAGTGCCGCCGCCACCGCGTCGCGCAACGGCGTGGTGGGGCGGCCGATCAACCGGCTCAGCGTATGGCGATCATCGAACAGGGCGCCGCCGCGCGAAGCGGCCGAGCACTGCGCCAGCACCTGCGCAAAGCCGGCCGGCAGGCCGATCTGCACCAGCGCTGCCGCGTAATCGGCTTCCGGCAGGTCGTGATAGGCCACCGGCTTGCCCGACTGCTGCGCCACCTCGGCGGCGTACTCGGCCATCGTGAAAGCGGTATCGCCTGCCAGCTCGTACACCTGCCCGGCCTGCGGTGCATCCGACGCCAGCACTGCTGCAGCGGCCGCGGCATAGTCGGCGCGCGTGGCGGCGCTGATCCTGCCTTCGCCCGCACTGCCGATCACTGCGCCGTGGGCGACTTCTGCAGCGATGGAGCCGGTGTAGTTCTCGGTGTACCAGCCATTGCGCAACAACGCGTGCGGCACGCCGCTCTCGCGCAGCAGCGCCTCGGTGGCCACATGCTCGGCGGCCAGCGACAGCGTGCTGGTATCGGCATGCAGGATGCTCGTATACGCCAGCAGCTCCACCCCGGCGCGCTTGGCTGCCTCGATCACGTTGCGGTGTTGCGGCACGCGCTGGCCGACCGCATTGGACGAGACCAGCAACACGCGGCCCACGCCGGCGAAGGCCGTGTCCAGGCTTTGCGGGTTCGCATAGTCGGCCTGACGTACCGCGATGTCGCGTTTTGCGAACTCGGCAAGTGACGCGGTATCCCGGGCCGTTGCTACGATGCGGTTTGCAGGCAGATGGCCAAGCAGCGCTTCGACCACCAGCGCACCCAACTGCCCGCTGGCGCCGGTGACAAGAGTCAGGGGGGATGTAGAGGTCATGACGGGCTCCGGTAGGTTTGCATAAGAGATTTGGTCTACTATCTAGACCTAACTGATCGCCTGCATAGTGTCAGCGCCGCCCAGGCCTCCGCAAGGAGGCAGTTTTGCTCCCCCTGGTTACCGTGAGATACCCCACGTGAATGCGATTGCCCTGTTCCCGCCGCCGCCGTCCCTGGAAGGACCCTTCGACGCCACCAAGTGCCCAGTGCGCGATGTGCTCGACCAGATCGGCGACAAGTGGACCCTGCTGATCCTGCTGACGCTGATCCCCGGCCCATCCCGCTTCAGTGCCATCCAGCGCGCCGTGCCGGACATCTCCAAGCGCATGCTGACCCAGACGCTGCGCAATCTTGAGCGCAACGGCATGATCACCCGCAAGGTCTACGCCACCAAGCCGCCGAGCGTGGAATACGCACTCTCCAAGCTGGGAGTTGCGCTACTCGGCCCAGTCTCGCAACTGCTCACTTGGGCGGGCGAAAACCACGGCAGCATCCGCGCCGCCCGCGAGCGATTCGATCGCGCACAGCAGGCGGCAGTGGCGTTGGATCCCGACGAAGCGATGGCATAGGCACGGCGCTGCGTCACCGCGATTCAAGCCAATGCGGTGACGTGGTGCAGCGGCGCTCCCGCGTGCGCCTCGGCTGTCGGCGCTGACTGCAGATGCGCTCGCGGCGTCCTGGCTTACATGTCTCTCATGTGCGGTTTGACGCGTGAGTCAGGCCGCGCTGTGAAGTGCTGTCGGGTGGAATGAATTGTTAGGGCGCCAGCCGGCGACGACACAGCTTCAGTGCAGCCCAGCCAACCGCGCCGCCAGCGATGCCACCCCAAATGCTGCCATCTGTGAAGCGATAGCCAGTAAGGTGTGCCACAACGGCACCGATGACGAAGCCGGAAAGCGAGAACCAGGCAACCATCCGTCGGTCCGCCACGGCCTGATCTTCCGCGGCACGCCTACGACGAATCTGTTCTTGCGCCTCCAGATCCGGCTGAAGTATGGCCTGCGCGATTGCGTCTGCTTGAGACTTATCCATGCACTGATCCCCGAAAAGCGCGCTAGCGCTCGTAACCCCAAGCTGCCGTATTACTCATGAAGCACCTAACGCTTGAATTAGCCGCGCGCGATGCGGGCTTGGCTTGAATGAATTTCTAGGCACCGGCCTAAGTAGGTGGAGCCCGCTCTAACTCTGACGTAAATATATCCGCTTGATACGCCCAGGGTTCCGTAGACACTCAAGACCCTCGTTGCGCGTAGCGCCGTTCAAACTCTACAGGGGACAGGTCGCCAGTTGAACCATGACGGCGTTGTGGGTTGTAGAAC